>NZ_PGFJ01000001.1:673918-1010877 GCF_002797815.1 Mucilaginibacter auburnensis | reverse complement strand
CTGCGGACTCAGATCGCGGTAATTAGGTACGCGTTTGTAGTGTGAGTGCGCTACCAGGTTCATAATATCTTCTTCAAGGTTGGCACCTGTACAAGAAATTATATCAATTTTATCCTGACGGATCATCTCAGCCAGCGAAATGCCCAGCTCAGCCGTACTCATGGCACCTGCAAGGGTAACCATCATTTTGCCGCCCTCAAGTAGGTGGGTTTCATAACCTTTGGCCGCGTCAACTAAAGCGGCAGCATTAAAATGCAGGTAGTTTTTCTCAATAAACTGAGAAATGGGTCCTTTGGTAGTGCTCATCATCATTCAATTTTGATTGGCGCAAAAGTAGGTATTTTGGCGGAAAACCAACCCGCTATTTTACACGCCTAATGCAAGGGTGGCTCTCAGTGGCTCACCCCGGCTCAGGTGGCCAAGGTGGCTCAGGTGTGGACCACGGTGGCTCTCAGGGCTCACGGTGGCTCACCCCGGGCAGAGCCACCACCTACATCTTTTCAAAACAATCATTAAGACTTTTACTTTATGAGCTGTTAAAACGCTATATTTAGCCAAGCCCCGTACGCCATGAAAAAAATCACAAGTTTTTGTGTTATTTCCATTCTTGTTATTAATTTTCAATCTGTTAACGCACAAAGTATCATTCCAAAGTTCATCCGCAAAATGTATTTTGAAACCGATAGCAGCAAGCGTCCAAGCTTTGTATTGATACCGGTACTCTCCACCGCTCCCGAAACCGGTGTAGAAGTGGGTGGCGGCGCTTTGTATTCTTTTTATACCGACACTTTAGCACCCGGCACAAGGGTTTCTAACTATTATGGCTATGCTACCATCACTACTAAAGGCCAGAACCGCTTGCAGTTAAGTACCGACAGGTGGTCGCCGGGAAATAAATATCATTATACGGTGGCGCTTAACTTTGTAAATTTCCCTAACAACTTTTACGGCATAGGTAATAACACACGCAAAGCAGATGCTGACCTGTTGGATGAAAAAAGATTCAGGTTTGACGCAACTGCCGAAAAGCAGGTGAAACACAATTTATACATTGGCTTTTTGGCCGGAGCCTATTACTACAGATATAATAACAAAACTGTAGGCGGCATATATGATACTGCAACCAATATTGAGGATAAAGATGGCGGACCAATAGCCTTTGTTGGCCCAACGCTAACTTTTGATTCGCGAGACAATGTTACCTATACCACCAAAGGCATACGCTTTGCAGCGCAATTGAGGGCGATTAAAGGGGTGTTCAGTAACAATGACTACGTTGGCGGCTTGTTACAAGTTGACGTTGCTGAATTTATCAAGCTGAGCAACAGGTTTGTACTTGGGCTTAATGCGCAAACCAAAAATCTATTGGGCGGCGCATCGCCATTTTATCTGCTGCCGCAGATGGGTAATGATGAGTTGATGAGGGGCTACTATGGTGGACGGTTTCGCGACCGTAATTTGTTAGCTGGTCAGGCGGAACTGCGTTATAGAATAAGCAACCGGTTTGGCTTAGTAGGTTTTGGTGGCGCCGGACAAGTGTTTAAAGACGATCTAACGCTATCAGCATTTAAACCCAACTTGGGCGGCGGTTTACGCTATTTCTTTGACGTTGAAAAAGGACTGGCACTACGCCTTGACTACGGCATAGGTCAGCGTCCGCTTGGCGAACAAAGGCTGAGTGGGTTTTATGTAGCGTTGGGGCAGGCGTTTTAGGTAGTCGATAGTTGATAGTCCATAGACCATAGTAAGGCGTTTTAGATGGTCGATAGTCAATAGACCATAGTAACTTCTATGCACTATCGACTATTGACCATGGACTATCGACTATGGACTCAATACCTTATTACAAAATCTTCCTTCACCTGCCCTTTTCTGAAATAAACCAGCCCTATCCAAAACAGGTCAACGGTTACTGTTACCTGCGGGTGCGCTTTGATCTCTGCCCAGGCGTCCTTCATCTCCTCGCTCCAGTAAATATCGTCAAAAATGAGCAACGTATCTTCATGCACTTTTGGCAAGCACCATTCAAAATATTCAAGCGTGGCATCTTTACGGTGGTTGCCATCAACAAACATAAAATCAAGTTTGTCTAATTTGTTTATCACTCCTTGCAGGGTGTCATCAAAATTGCCTACCACTAAATTAATGTCGCGCACGCCTGCTTTATAAAAAGTTTGTTTAGCTACGCCGGCAGTTTGGGGGCAACCTTCCATAGTAAAAACCTTGGCGGAGGGCGCCGCTTTTTTTAGGTAAACAGATGTTGTACCCAAACAAGTGCCCAATTCAATAATGTTGTCAGGCTGCGCGTCGGCTGCAAGGCGATAAAGCAGCTGGGCCAGTTTGGGTGGTTTTAAAGCGTTTTTGGCTATGTCTCCAATGCGCTTTTGTTTATTATTATTTACGTGCGATCCGGCGCCCAGGTCTGTCACAGTTATCATGCGGTTGTCTGACAGCAATTGCCCGCGTATGCCTTCAACCTCGTTGTATACTTTTTTGGCACTAAAATCGTATATCACTTTATCAACCAACCGATACACGAAGGGCGAATGCAGGCCATGCCTGGTTTTGGCTTTTAAACGGTACAGCAGGTAGTCAAACCCGAACCTTATATTGAACATATTGCAAAATTAGGGAAACCTTATTATTTTAGCGTATAGATGATAAATCAAACAGAAGTAAAGTCGCTGATACGACTGCTTGACGACCCTGATCAGGGAATATATAACCACGTTCACGACAAATTGTTGTCGTACGGTACTGAGGCTATTGGCTTTTTAGAGAGCGCTTTTGAACAGGCCTTCGATCCCATACTACAGGAGCGTATTGCCAACCTGGTGCACGAAATACAATTCGGTATTTTAAAAACCGACCTAAAGCTGTGGCATCAAAGCGGCGCGTTTGACCTGCTACAAGGGATCATCATAATTAATCGCTACCAATATCCGGATCTGGATGAGCAAAAGCTGATCAATCAGATTGAAGATATTAAACGCGATGTTTGGATCCAGATGATGAATGAGGCCAGCCCTGTAGAACAGATCAAGCTGATCAATCATGTTTTCTACCATTTGCATGGCTTCAGCGGCAATATCACTAATCATCAGGACCCTCAAAACAGCTATCTGAGTCAGGTGCTTGAAACCAAAAAAGGCAACCAGATATTATTGGCCAGTATTTATTCCATTATAGCGCAAAAGCTGGATATTCCTGTTTATGGTGTAAACCTGCCCCAGCATTTTATATTGGCCTATATGGATGAAAGCCAGCAAAGCGAATTTGAAAACGGTGTAATGTTCTACATAAACGCCTTTAATAAAGGCTTCATTTTTGGAAGACGCGATGTAGATATGTTCCTGAAACAACTTAACCTTGACTTTGACAAGCAGTTTTACGAGCCCTGCTCTAACACGGATATTATAAGGCGCATTTTGCGTAACCTGATCAGTTCTTATGAGCATTTGGGTTCGCCGGATAAGGTTGCTGAATTGAATGAATTGCTGAATTTATTGGATTAAACATTGACATTAAAAAATACGTTAGCCACAATATTTCTTGTTCTGACAATTGGATCTAACTCTTGCACGAACTCTGAAAAAAAGAAAACAAATGTTAGTCCATTTAAAAAAAGCCTGATTGAGCGAAAGGTAGATGGCACTAATTATCTCATAGCGTTACCAAAAGGCTATCAAATCAAGGAAAGCCGCGGAATGGATTTTTCAGTATATTATTTTTTGCCGTCAGACACATCTGTGAAAGCACCTTTTAAAGGAGGCTTTTATTTAGGTAATCATGGTGCAGGTTTCGGCCCTGATAGTATAACTTGCAAATTGAAAGACTTAACCAGCCCGCTTTTAAATGTTGAGCAATCCTGGTCATTATATAATTGCAATGGGAAATATCAAGTAGAAACATTTGCTGATAGCAAAAGCGGTTACAACTGGGGCAAAATGCTTCATGTCTTTGGCAGAGCAGACTCTGATGCAGATTTAAAAAAACTGTTGGATATCTACAGTACGCTCAAGGTGAGTAATCAGACTAAATAAACTTTCAATCGATGTCAGGCATTAGTAAAAATGCCTTTACCCTTACTGCAACAACAACTTCATATTCACCCCAAAATTGGTGAACGAAGTATTGAACGACTGCGAAGTGTACGGCCGTATGAGATTAGAATCATAAAACAAGGTCATGTTAAAACGCTGACTGATGGTATAATCAATTGACGGGCGGTAGGTAATGTTCTGCGCTCCTGCCGATATCTGTGCCGCTTCTATGTCTGCCCGGTAGATCAAAGTTTTGTTATCACGCAGTGCAAAATCAAGTTTAAAATTCAGATCGTTCTTCAAAATTGTGTTTCTGAACAACCCAAACGGAAACCTGAAATTGCGGGTTTTATAACCCATCCCAAAAACTATTACTTTTTCATTCTGCTGTGTAAGCTGGCTGTTGGCCATGCTTAAGCTCAGGATTCGGCTCTGGCGATATTCAAAATTAGCGGTGACATTATTTTTAAAGCGAACATCGGCACCTAACAATGGCACAAACTGCTCATAAATGGTGATCTGAGAGAATTGCAAACGCGGTAAAAAGTCACTGTTAATATCACGTGATATAGCATGACCTCCAGCCTCATTGTACTGCAACAAACTCGTGTAGCCACTAACTGTGTAGGTTGATTGGTAACCGTGTCTCAGATCAAACGAGTCAAACATTTCCTGAAACAGAGGCATCCCGCTTAAGCCACCATAAGTTACCTGCCAATTGGGAATAGGGATTGCCGGGAACTGGCTAAGATCGGCACCCGATGCATCTTTACCGGTGATGGCCGCCAAAAATGCAGGCACCAAAACATTCTGCGCATTAGGTCCGTAGCCATCGGCAAACCCCGCTGCATTTGTTCCTGATGAGTTAGGGTTTTCGGCACCGAGGCGTTTAGATATAGTGGCCCTGTTCTGTAAAAACTTATTAAAGGGTATTGAAACATTGTCAATACCCGATGGGGTGGAGAACGCCGTGGCCAGAGAGAAAAATGATATACTATAATCGCCGGTGGTAATTGCGGCCATATTCTCAAAAGCACCGCTTGCATCAGAAAACCTGAAATTTGTTTGATAGTTGCGGTTCTGTGTTTTGAATGCCTGTAGTTGAATGCGCAGATCGCGTATAGGTTCAATCATGCCCTTAAGGCGCAGATCTTCATTAAAAGTTTTGTTATAAAGCTGGTTTTGCAAGGTATTCGCAGATAGCCACCCGTTTGCTACTGCCCTCTCCCGTATATCTGCCTGGCTACCTAATAAAAATCCTATGCCGGGTGCATCATAAGTAAAATCCTGACCGAAAATATTGCTTTGCGGCATATAGCCCGGTAAAAAAGTACCCTCTTTACGCGTGTAGGTGCCGCTTACATTTTTAATGCTGAATAAAGCACCCATCAGGAAATTACCTATTGTATTGCCTTCATAATCCGGCTTTTGCCTGTTGCGGTAAATAGCAAACTTGTTGTAAAACCTGGAAAAATCAAGCGTTGGGTTAACTTGAATGGTACGCGAATTTAAAATGCTGTTACCAACGTCCAGTTGAGGATTTTTAATGCCGAACAAGGGTTGTGCCTGCCAGTTAAAGTAGGTTTGATAGCTCACTATCATAGCGGTCCAGTCCAAATAAGGAATTTTGTTAACAGGAGTAGTATAATTAAGGTTAAGAGTGTGGTTATAGTTAGTTGTACGCCCCAACTTTTTAATATTCTCCCATAAAGTATCGCGCTTCAACCCTGTTATACGGCCATAAGGTTCATCAACTACAGAAAGGTTGGTGGCATCCAGATCCATGGTTAATGATTTGGTTAGGTTCCAGCCAATGCCATATATTCGGGTTATGTTAAAGTTTTTATTAAAGTTGGTGGGGATGGGCGTAGGGTTATCCCTGTCTGTATTTCGCAATGAGTTTTCGGCATAAAAACGGTTAAAGTTCATGCTGAAATTTAACCTTGATGGCGCCAGGCTAAAGTTAATATCGCGCAGTAAAGCCAGTGTGTTACTTTTAATGATCTTACTCAGCGGACTTATGTATTTGGGCTGATTGGCATAATTGTAAGCAAAAGCACCTGCGTAAGTTCGCTCCACATTGTTCTCGGTAATGAAATCGCGGTGCAGATATTCTGTAAAAGCATAGCTGATATTAAAATTCTCAATGTCCCAAAAGCGTACGGGCGCGTTGGCATTGGTACGCTCCTTGTGCACGTTGGTGAAGTTGATGCTGCGCCTTTTGGTGTAATCTTCGGTTGTGGTTTTTATTGAGTCGCGCTGCTGTTCGGTTTGGGCAGCGGCCAGCGATTGTTTCAGCAAGATATCCGGCTGGCCGGGATCATACATCGGGGTACTCACCTGCGATGAAACATTTACATATGTTGGTATTTTAATGCCGGACTTCTCAGGGAAGAACTTACCAATATCCATGCTCGTAGAGATATCATAAGCCTGGTTATCATTCAAGGGCCGCTCCTGTAGCTTTGAATCTAAAGCCCCAAACCCGGCAGTTGATTTGCTTCCTGCTACCGTTATATCAGCAAAGTCAGCCAGTTTAATGTCTGCACGGGCCATAGCTGCCCAGCCTTTTTTATTTTTAAAGTCGGTGAGGCGGAGTTCATCAAACCAAACAATACCCGCCTTAGGCAAACCATCATCCACGCCCGTTGGTGAATTGTTACGGTAAGGGTTGCGTACCCCCAACATAATAGTGCGCAGGCGGCTCAGATCTGGCACTCCCATAATAGTAATGCGGTTGCGCCCGTTTGAATAAGTGAACGGCCTGTTCACCGGCCAGGGCATACCCAGGTATTTAGCGTTGTTACGCGCCAGCTTGGCATCGGTTAAAATGGTAAGGTCAATATCCAGTTCATTCTCTGCCGGCCATATGCTACTTGCATTGGTTGAACCGGGTGGCGTAACTACAAGTGGTATCTCATATTCGTAAAAGTTATTTTGATAGTCGGTACCCAGTCTGATGAAAGCGCTTAATTCCCCATCTCTCAAGGTGTTTTGCGGGACTGCCTCCGCGTGGATGAACATTTGCAGGTGGTTATACCTCCGCAGATCGTTATAAAAGGTTTTGAAGGCAGCCCGTGAGTAGCCATCGGTTAAATTAGTTACCGTTTGTGATAGCGACTGCTCGTTCAACTGTGTATTAACCTGTAAGTTATTAAAATCACGCTGGCGTTGTATACCGGGCGGCACTACATATGGTATAGGTACGCGCTTACCATTTTCTTCAATATTAACTGTTTGAACGGTGAATGTTGAATTATCCAGCGGTGGGTTATTCAATGCAATATCAGCAATAACATTAGCCTGATTATTTTCGGTATTAAATGCACGCCAGTCGCCCCTTACCAGTTCCATCGTCGCAAAACGCAAAACGGCTGTATCAGCAAAGTTGGTCATGAACATACGCATGTAGCGAATGGCTTTAAAATCCTGTATACCGCCAACGGTTGATTGGTAAGACGTAACAGGTATACGGAACTGGTACCAGTTCACAGACTGGGTTGTGCCATCAGCCAGTTTTACTTGCGAAGTCAATTTATCATTGACAAAATTTTGACCTACCACCAAATCACCCGGGCGCATGGATACCTTGTATTGGAAGTACTGGTCGTCCTGGCTCATGTTATTGTCGCGATCAATATCCTCACCATCAGGCAAAGCGGTTGATGCTGATGTGGGCAGTCCTAATTCGGCCTGTGATTGCTCGGCAGTACGCGAGTTGCTCTGGTTGCCGTTAAATCTGCTGTAACGCTCCAAAATGCCAGCCCGCGCCTGATCCTGGTCGCTTCCAAGATAATATTGAAAATCGTCTGATGATGGATCATTAGCGAAGGCTGCTGCTGCCGTAGCGCTTACCTGCCCTTGCAGTTGTTGTATTGAGTTAGCAAAGTTAATGCGCTCATCGGCATTGTTCAATCCATCTAAACCAATATCCTGCAAAGCCCGTGAGGTGGGGTTACTGTCAAATGCGTTTACCACGGGTTGCGTGCGGATAACTCGACCCCAAACGGTATTATCTACAGTGCTGTAGTCGCCGTTAACAGGCAAGCCGTTTTCTAAGCTTTTTCTTCCGTCTTTTAAAACATCTTCGGATATGCTTCCGAGGTTAAAATACAGATCACCGCCCTGCGATTGTGGTTTATAAATGAAGGGGTCCATCATCCAAAACTCAATATATTGAACATTGAGCGACTGAAAATCTGTTATAGGAATATTGCGATACATACCACCCCAGCGTGAGCGTGGATTTTGTAGTGTGCCGTCTGCATTAAGCCCGGTTGTTGCGTAATTATAGGGCCCACGTATAGTTGGGTAAAAAGCCAGATCAAGCGTTGCCACTGATAAAGGCTGCCCGGTAACCGACTGCTTATATGGGAACACCTCATTTTGGAATACCTGCCGTACGTAATGATTAGACAACTGCGCCCGTGTTAAAGGAATTGAACCCGATGTATAAAATATGGGGTCGATATTATAAAATGCTAATCGTGCACGGTTGTACCCATAGGCCAGATTATTGAACAAACCCGACTCAGGAAATAAACGGGGCGTAGCCGATAACTGCCAGGCATTGGCTGCCTTAACGTCAATAATGGATTGGCTATTTTCAAAATCATCCAGATAAGAGGTACCATTTCTGGCACCGGCATAACTTAAAACGCTTGGACTACCGGGTAAGAGTTGGGCAAACTCTCCACTAAAGTTGAATGAAGATGGCGCTTTGGTTTGCAGGAATGGCAATTTATCAACCATCCGTGTTAAAAAGCGAGATTCAGAACTGTAGTTGATATCCAAACCCCAAATGGTATTAGAAAGCGACTCCTGCCCAATGGCCTCATTTTGCGAGATAGGCTGCTCATTGAGGTGCATGATGGTTCCGCCCAGCAACAGTTTGTTGTTTACCTTGTAGTCAAACCTTGCACCGTACAACGACCTTTGCTGAATGCCAAAAAGCTCATTGTTTTCCAGGTTAACTGTTATGGGCTGGCCCGATTGTAGCAAGGCTCCATTGATGATATTAAGCCGACCAGAATTGTAATCAATGGTATAATCTGTACCCTCTACTAATTTAGTTGCCCCAGCCGACACTATAACAGAACCCTGCGGAATATTGGTAGCGTTCAACTGGTACGACCCTCCGCCTCCTTGTGATGAGTAGGTACCTTTTATGGCATAACGGTTAAGTTGCGGAAAGAACTGCTGTGCCACCACTTTAGTGGAGTCATACAATTGCTGGTAAACATACCTTCGCCTAAGGTCTGTTTCCGAAGCATCAAAACGCGCAGCAAGATCAGAACCGAACGGCTCTAAAACCGGAAAAACAATCCGTCCGTTTTGCGAGTCAATAGTAATTCCTTCCAAAAAGTCAAAATAGCCATCGGGCCGTTTCTCGTTTTGCTGGCTTAGGTTGTCCAGTCCGGTTAGTTGCAACCATAGCTTACCTTTGGTGTTCTGCCCCTCTTCCATTACCGGTTTTTCAACGCTGGTTTTATCGTCTAAACGCGCAACGCGCAGCTTAAAATTTTGCGGGTTCACCTGGTAAGCGTTAAGCGAATAGATGTTCTTCATCATCAGCTTCCAGGTTGGCAGGTTGGTTTTTAACAGCGTATTCTTTAGCAACTTCAAGTATAAAACTTTAGGCTGCGTAGGGTCAACCGGTGCATCTGTAGAGAACTCTCCAACCTGGTACTGTACGCCGTTGTAGGTATATTGAAAAGCAACGGCAAGCACCTCATCATTATTCAAAGGATAATTAACTGATATGTAACCTAATTGCGATTGCAGGGTAAACTCTTTAGGTGTTAGCTTACGTGCATAAGTTAGCTTGGCATAGTTGTCGGTACCACCCGTGGAAGCAAAGTAATTAGCTAACGAGTTAGCCGGATCATTAGTCAAACGGGCACCAGCCGGCAAGTTTTGCAACAAGGAGTTAGATTGCTGTGCGGCTATCGGTCCGGAAAAGCCAGATGGCAAAGGCGAAAAACCTGCCCCCCCCTGAACCTGAGTGGTGTTATAAGGCCGGTTTTCACCAAGGTCAAGCAAACCCAACACATCCCGCGAGTCGGTAGTAGTATTGGTGCGGTTGGTTACCCACACCTCCACACGTGTAATGTTGATACCCGAGCTGATGAGGGGTATATTAGCTAATGACCGGTTATAGTTATCTCTGAAATACTGCGCCAGAAAGTAGTGCCTGTTAGCCTCATAGTCCGATGCCACCATGTTGATCTCCCCCTGCTGTGAGCCGTTAGTGATGGTTAGCGTACGCGACTGAGAACGTTGCTGCGAGAATACACCTGTAACGCCCAGCTTACCAAATTTCATTTTGGTGCGGATACCAAACAACGCCTGCTTACCTGTAATGAGCGTAGTGGGCAAGGGCATACTTACCGTACCTGCCTGTATCTCCTGAATAATGTCGTCGGCATGGCCTTTGTATTCCAGCTTAAACTGGTTATCAAACTGAAACTGGGCATCGGTATTGTAATTGGTTGCTATTTTAAGTTTATCGCCAATGTTACCGGTTACATTAAGCTGTATACGCTGATCAAAATTGAAGTTAAATTGCTTGCGCTGACGGGTATTGAACAGCGGGTTCTGGTTACTGTTGATCTGCCCTGAAAGTATAGCCTCTGCCGAACCCTGCGGCCGTATATCAATAGTATTACTGCCGAATATTTTAGCAAACGTTTGGCTACGCACTTTTATTTGCGGAATAAATCCGGGTTGTTGCGACTGGTAGGCGTAGTTGTCTGTAAGCTTTTTAAAATAATTCCGCTTTTCTTCCTGCTGCTTTAAGGTTAGGTACTCTGAAAAGGTTAAGTAAACCGGTGGCCTGTACAACAAATTACCAACCCGTTCATACATTACGTAACGGTTAGCAGCTACATCATACTCAATGGTGCGGGTAAGGCCGGGTGGGTCGGGTTCAAATACCCCTTTCCGGGACAGGCTGTTATTGGTGGGTTTATAGTTATACGGAACTTTAATGATTACCGAATCGGCACGCTTTAATGCGGGTTGTTGGGCAAAAGCATTCCTTATGCCGCAAAACGCGGAGATTATAAACAATGCAATTACAATCCTACCGGTAAAAATCCCGCTCAAAGGCTAAAGTTTAATTAGCAGTAATTATAAACTTTTTAATGCAATTTTAATAAGGTGTTCAACGGTAATTGAGCTGTCCATTTTATTCATTTGCTGGTCTAATACCTTTTCAGCCGCATTGCGGGCGAAGCCTAACATTACCAATGCGGCCAACGCTTCATCTTTAACTGAAGGAGCAACTATTGCAACGCTAAGCGTTTCCGGACCTTCTTTCTTCAATTTATCCTGAAGCTCCAATATTACACGTTGTGCTGATTTTGGACCAATACCTTTGATACGCTGTATAAGCGATACATTGCCGCTTACAATAGCCGTATGTATCTCGGTTGGTGTAATGGACGAGAGCATCATCCGGGCCGTATTAGGGCCAATTCCGGAAATAGAGATCAAATGAAGGAATAGCCTCCGCTCGCCTTCATCAACAAAGCCATAAAGCGTATGTGCATCCTCCTTAACATGCAGCCATACATAAAGCTTTTGCCGCTCGGTAGCACTTAATAAGGAATAGGTGTGTAATGAAATATTTATTTGATAACCAACGCCTCCCGCATCTATCACCACGTAAGCCGGGCTTTTAAAGGCTAATTTACCGTCAATATAATTATACATAATTTTGCTGACGATAAATTTATAGATTTAAACCATAGCTAACAATTTCTAAGTTGACGAAAGCTGATATTAAAAGTTATAAGCAGCTCCGGCAGCAGCAGCTTCTCTGCTCTCCAGTTGGTCTGCTTCAAAAACAATAGCTACTTCGGCGCCCTTAGTTAAGCCGCCGCTTGAAATATTAAACTGACCGGCATGGCTTTCAATAATTGAACGGCAGTTGTAAAGTCCTAAGCCGGTACCATTACTTTTTGTGGTGTAACCTCGTTCAAATAAATGTTGACCAGTTTCTTCATTAAAACCTTTACCATTGTCTTTAATGGAAAGCGTTATTGCACCGGCTTTATTATGTAAGTTGATGCTGATCTGTTTTTGCCTTGCTTCCAAATCAATTGCCTCAACACTGTTTTTCAAAACATTTAATATAACCTGCATTAATTTGGTGTGATCACCTTTTATCACATAGTTTCCGGGTTCAATGCTGGTGGTTAACTGTATACCTTTTTTATCCATTGAGGCCATGAGCATAGAACGGCAATCGTTAATGATATTGATAAGATTAACCGGTTTACGCTGATGAATGCCGCTATGCCCACCAACAAACTGTCGCTGAATGTTTAATATCTCCTGGATATGTGTTGTGATATTAAGCAGTTCGTTTACCGAATTAGTTAATTCAGCATCGCTTTCTGTTTGGGTTTTGGCCATGGTTTCGGTAAGCGATACCAATGCATTTGCTTTATCAACGCCAATTGCCTGCGCTATTACACTTTGTTGGGTGCTGATAAATAAAGCCAAATTTTTAAGTGCTTTGAGGTTACCTCGTTCCAGCAAACGGTTAATACGATTAAGATAAGCGCCGAAGCCCACCAATGCATTACCAATATCATGCAATATCTCTGATGCTATTTCAAACTTACCCTGCGCTATCGCTTTCTCGGTTTCCTGCTCTTTTTGCAAGGTAAGCTGCTCGTTTAACGCGCGCAGTTCTTCGGCCTGCTCAGAGAGTTCCTCATTTAGTAATTTAAGTGACTCCTCGTTTTGCTTACGATGGGTAATGTTGTGGCCTATTCCCAAAATGTGACTGGTTTTTCCGCTTGATTTTTTAACAGGTACTTTTGTGGTTAATAGCCACTGTTTGTTACCGTCGGCATCGAAAAAAAACTCCTCCATGTTAACAATAGGTTCTCCGGTATCAATAATGTGCATATCATCATGATAACACCGCTCACCAACATCACCTTTCAACAATTCAATATCTGTTTTGCCTACCACCTCTTCTTCACTTGTTAGCCCCAGGGAGGCTACATCAGCGTGATTAGCTATTATCTTACGTCCTTTATCATCCTTTACATAAATAACATCAGGCAAACTATCAATTAATGTGCGCAGTAATTTACTTTCTACACGGCTTTGCTCAATCTCCTTTTTGAAAAAACTGATATCCGTGATGGTTCCTGCTATATTCCCGGTAACATATCGCATGGCTTTACTCCATAACCATATCCATTTGCCACTGCTATGCTTAAAACGGTAGGTCTGCTCGTAACGTTGTTGCGCCTCATCTTCTGTAAAAGTTTTAAACGTAGCAACCGCATTTGCCCTATCACCCGGATGCAGATTATCCAACCAGAATGCATATCCGTTTTTATTCACATACCCGCTATCTTGTGATAAACCAACAAGACTCAAAGTCTCTTGATCAAACTGCAAACTTTTTGTAGTCACATCATAATGCCACGACCCCAAACCGGCAATATCCTTTATAATATTGTTCATGTGTGGTTAATTGATTAAGCGAATAAATTATAATGGAAGTACTATTGTAAATAATGCCCCACCATTGTTCTCTACAGCAATACTACCTCCATGCGCGGTTATATATTGTTTCACTATGGCTAAGCCTAAACCGGTTCCATGTTGTTTCTTTTTGGTAACAAACGGCTCAAAAAGCGTTCGCTGTATTTCTGATGGAATACCCGGGCCATTATCCTGCACGTTTATTTCAATTTCAGTTTCTTTTACATGCGTATTGATTGTGATGTGTGGCTCACTAACATTGTTGTCCAGCAAAGCATCAACCGCATTGGTGATGAGGTTACTGAATACCCGGCGCAGTTTGCTTTCATCACCCGGCACCTTAACATCCTTGTCAATATTTACAGTTATTGTAACCTGTTCAGCGCCTGCACGTGTCTCTGTAACTTGCAGGGCATTAGTTATTATTTTGTGCAGGCAAACAGGCGTTTTTACAACAGGCGTATTTCTGATGAAATCCAAAAAGTCGTCAAATATCTCCGAAGCCTGGGCCGCACATTGATCAATAAAATCTACCCATTGATTCTCAACCCCATCCTTGCGCATTAATTCGGTTAAAACAGTTATATTTTTTATCGGCGAACGCAGATCATGCATTACCATACCTATTACCTGGCCAACGGCAGATAGCTTTTCGTTCTGTATCAGCTTTTCATTTAACTCAGCATTACGGATGGCCTGCGCCGCATTCTGAATAAATAACTTGAGTAGATACATCTTTTCCACCTTCAGTTTTTCCTGCTTTTTTAAAACCGCAAAAACCGTGTAGTTATCAATGTGAGCCAAAAAAAGCTCATCTATCTGTATAACTTCGTCGCGCTTTACATTTTTGGCTTTTATTCTTGATATGAGTTCATCTATGTTAACCTGGTCATCAAGCGTGCCTATTGAAAGTATTTTTTCGTAGCTATCGTCATCATGCAGTTTTCCAATCAAAGCCAGATCCGTATCTACAAAACCTGCCAGTTGGTCCAATATATTTTTTAGCAGTGAATTAAGCTGGTGTTTATTTAAGCCAATAGTTGATATAGATTCTATCAGCTTCTCAAGGTTGCGCAGTTTATTGTAATCTGTAACAGCCTTTGTAGCAATTTGTATGATCTCTTCCGGAGCGTAAGGCTTGCAATGATAGCCTACATTCTGCCCTGCCTGTTCCACTATCTCATCAATAGAGCGATCGCTGTATGCAGTGATGAATATGATCTCAACTTTTACATCATGCTTTCTGATCTCAATGGCGGTTTCCAGTCCGCTCATTCCCGGCATGCGCATATCCAAAAATATTACGGCGAAGGGATTCCCTTGTTCAATTGCTTCTTTAACTTTTTTAACACCCTCCATACCGTTGGCGGCCTTTTGCACTGAAAAAACAGGAATGTTGGGTGTACGCGTAGTTAATAAAGGTTTAGGTGCCTCAAACAGTACGTTAAGGGCATCGTTCATGCTATCAAAATCTTCAAATGATGATTGCGGCATTAAAATGTCGGCGATATTATCGCGCACCATTTCCTCATCATCTATAATGAGTATAGAAGTATTTACTTCGTTCATAATCAGGGAAAAAATACAGATTGGCTATTTTAACGGCTTTTTGCCATTTTGGGTTACGCTTATTCAGCACACCAAGTTAACAAAATTAACTATAACACCACTACACTAATTTATTAGATATATAAATACAAAAAGCCACCTAATTGGCGGCTTTTTGCATTTATATTCCTTTTATATTTTAATGTTCAGTTTCTTTTGCCTGGGCGTCAACAACGGCAATTGTAACCATGTTAACGATCTCGCGTACCGAACTATCCAACTGTAAAATATGTACCGATTTTTTAAGCCCAAGCAATATTGGTCCTACAGCCTCGGCTCCACCTAATTCCTGCAATAATTTGTAAGCAATGTTACCCGATTCAAGGTTAGGAAAGATCAACGTGTTTGCCGCTCTGCCTTTTAAAGTTGAGAACGGGAAGTTGTCAGCCAACAGATCAGCATTCAAAGCAAAGTTGGCCTGCATATCACCATCAACAACCATATCCGGATACTGCTTGTGCAGGCGTTTTACTACCTCGCGGGTACCTTCCGGTATAGCGCCTTCATTTGATCCAAAGTTAGAGTAGGACAACACAGCAACACGCGGACTGATGTTAAATTGTCTTACCGATCTTTCGATAAGCACCGTAATATCTACCAGTTCCTCAACAGTCGGATCAACGTTCACGGTAGTATCACCAAAAAACACAGGTCCTTTTTTGGTGATCATCAGATACATACCAGCAACACGGCTAACATCTTCCTGAACACCTATAATTTGCAAAGCAGGTTTTATTGTGGTGGCATAGTTTTTACTTAAACCCGATATCAATGCATCGGCCTCACCAAACTCCACCATGCATGCGCCGTAGTAGTTATAATCTGATAAAAGTTTGCGTGCCTCAAACAGGGTAATACCGCGGCGCTGGCGCTTCTCAAACAAAAAGTTAGCGTACTTTTCGGTGTTCTCGGCACCTAAATGCGGATCAATGATCTTTACATCACCCAGATCCATATCATGGTCTTTTATTATCTGTCTGATGCGCGGCTCGTCGCCCAAAAGTATCGGTGTAGCAATTTTCTCATCCTTAACTATCTGCGCTGCACGCAATATCTTATAGTTATCAGCGTCAGAAAAAACTACACGCTTAGGATTGCTTTTAGCCAGGTTGGTGATATTACGCATCAGCTTATCATCCGGACCAATACGTAAACGTAATTGCTCTTTATAAGCCTCCCAATCGGTAATGGTTTTGCGTGCTACCCCTGAATCGATTGCCGCTTTAGCCACAGCTGCCGATACTTCAGTGATCAAACGCTGATCCATTGGTTTAGGAATGATATAATCCCTGCCGAATTTTAGATTTTTAGCGTTGTAAGCGAGGTTTACTGCCTCTGGTACCGACTTCTTTGCCATATCGGCAATTGCACGCACCGCAGCCAGTTTCATTTCTTCATTGATAGCACTTGCGCGCACATCAAGTGCTCCTCTAAATATATAAGGGAAGCCTAAAACATTATTAACCTGGTTAGGATAATCTGAACGACCGGTAGCAATTATAATGTCTTCACGTGCACCTATAGCCAGATCATATGATATCTCGGGCACCGGGTTAGCCATTGCAAAAACAATTGGATTTGGTGCCATGCCCTTCAGCATTTCGGGGGTTACCACATTACCGGCAGATAAACCGATAAATACATCAGCCCCCAT
Organism: Mucilaginibacter auburnensis; assembly: GCF_002797815.1. Classification (NCBI taxonomy): domain Bacteria; kingdom Pseudomonadati; phylum Bacteroidota; class Sphingobacteriia; order Sphingobacteriales; family Sphingobacteriaceae; genus Mucilaginibacter; species Mucilaginibacter auburnensis. Next base: position 994,059 of record NZ_PGFJ01000001.1, on the reverse strand, counting down.
CATGGCTTCTGTTAGATTATTGATGTCTTTACGCTCAGTTGCGAAGAACATACGCATTTCATCCAGATCATTGCGTTCAGGAGTAATCAAACCGTTAATGTCAAACATTACCAGGTTTTCTTTTTTAACCCCTAAAGAAAGGTATATTTTTGAGCATGATACGGCTGCCGCACCGGCACCGTTCACTACCAGTTTTATATCTTCCAGCTTTTTACCCTGGATCTCGCAAGCATTGATCAGCGCAGCGCCCGAAATAATAGCTGTTCCATGCTGGTCATCGTGCATTACAGGTATTTTCATTTCAGCTTTCAGCCTGCGTTCAATTTCAAAGCACGAAGGGGCGCCAATATCCTCTAAGTTGATACCGCCAAAGGTTGGTTCAAGCGCTTTAACAATGTTTACAAACTCGTCAACCGTTGTAGCATTTATTTCCAGATCAAATACATCTATATCGGCATAAATTTTAAACAGCAGGCCTTTACCTTCCATAACAGGTTTACTGGCCTCCGGGCCAATATTACCCAAACCCAAAACCGCGGTACCATTGCTTATTACGCCTACCAGGTTGCCTTTAGCGGTGTATTTATAAACGTCTTCAACATTTTCTGCAATTCTTAAACATGGTTCGGCAACGCCAGGCGAGTAAGCCATTGTAAGGTCGCGTTGCGAATTAGTGGGTTTGGTGGGTATAACCTGTATTTTACCAGGACGGCCTTTTGAGTGGTAATTTAAGGCTTCCTGCTTTCGGTTCGGAGTATCCATAGCTATTGTTTGTTGGGCGCAAAATTAGCTGTTTTGCGCCACATATATAAAAAAGCCCGGTAACATACGGGCTACAAATTCAATTCAAATACAGGTGTTACGGTTGCAGTTTAAATATCTTTACCGGCATTAGCACTAACCGGCGTTTCAACTACAGCATCTGCTGTAAGTTTAATTTTTCTGCCCGGCGTTAAGCTATAACCGCGAAGATGGTTCCATTTTTTCAGGTCTTCAATATCTAGACCATAGGTTGAAGCTACAAAAACCAGATCCTCACCACGCTGAACAACATGTATATTGTTATTTACCGAAGCTGAAGGAGCAGACGTTTGAATAACTACGGGGTTAACTGTTCGGGCCAAATTTGGCGAAATCGTTGTCGGATTTGGGACAACAACAGGGATAACCCTTCTTGGCTGGGCCGGTATTACAGCATTAGGATCATTCAAAGCTGTGTATAATACAGTGTAATTTATATCAAATGATTTAGGTACGATCAGCCTCTTAGGACGTTCGGTACTGCCATTAACAACTTGCCTTTTGTAATGCGGGTTAAGCAATGCTATCTCCTTAAGCTCCATCCCCAACGCCTTGGCTATGTTGCTTAGTGAAATATTTTTGTCTACCATCAGCGTATCTGTGGTGCCTAATATTGATGCCTGCCTCACAACAATGTCATGCTCATGCGCGTAGTTCATTACGTATGACATGGCGATAAAAGCAGGAACATAATTTCTGGTCTCGGAAGGCAAATATTGTCTTATGGCCCAAAAATCTAACGCGCCCGATTTTTCAACAGCACGCTCAACATTACTTTTACCACAATTGTAAGATGCAATAGCCAGCAACCAATCGCCAAACTCAATGTAAGCGTCTTTTAAATAAGCAGCGGCAGCATAGCAAGCCCTTATGGGGTCGCGGCGTTCGTCCACGTAGTTATCCATAACTAACCCGTATGTTTTAGCTGTTGCCGGCATAAACTGCCACGGACCAGTTGCGCCTACACGAGATACCGCGAATGGGTCAAGCTTAGATTCAACTATTGATAAATATTTAATTTCTTCGGGAATACCTGCCTCGCGGAATATCTTCTCGTAAATAGGAAAATAATATTGCGAAAGACCTAAAACATGGCTCATTTCGTCTTTGTGGCGGGTGTAAACGTCTATGTAGCTCTGTACATATTCGTTATAATCCAGCGGAACCTCCTTTTGAATAGCGTTAAGCTTTTCGGCAAATGGAGAAATTGACTTTGAAACGTTAGCAACAGGAAACAATTCCGCCGCTACTATACCTATAGCTGAATTAGCCGGAGGAGGAGTTGCATTAGCAGTTGCTTTGTTTTTAATAGTGCTGTCGGCCGGTAAGGCGTTGGCTTTAATAATCTGGTGTGATAAAAGGCATAAAGCGGTAATAACAAATACTCTCTTCATTCTTTCTCATTAGGGTTAAAAAAAGGCCTGTACGCCGAACGTACTAAGATTGCTAATCTATTAAATATTTATAGTTCAACGAAATATTTAGAAAAATTTAATAATTCCTGTTCATTGAAATGGCTGGTTAACAGTTGCAAACCTAACGGTAAACCTCTGAGATTGTTTCCGGCAGGCAAAGAAATTGCAGGTACCCCTGCTAACGATGCCTGTACGGTAAATATATCGGCCATGTAACTTTTCAACGGATCATCGCTGATGTGACCTATCTCAAACGCAGGCTCTGGCGCTGTTGGTATCAGTATAAAATCAAATTCTTTTAAAATGCTGTCTGTACGTTCTTTTATCAATCTGCGTACCTTTTGGGCTTTAGCATAGTAGGCATCATAATAACCGGCGCTTAAAACAAACGTACCCAGCATTATACGGCGCTTAACTTCTTTACCAAAACCTTCCGTACGTGAAAGTTTGTAGGTCGACATTAAATCGGTAGCACCTTTACTTCGATAACCGTAGTGAACACCATCAAATCTGGCCAGGTTTGAAGACGCTTCTGCCATGGTCAAAATATAGTATGTAGGTACAATATATTCCAGGTAATCAAACTCAACCGGCTCGACCTCGTGGCCATCGGCACGAAGTTTATCAATAGCATCATTTAAAACTTTCTTTACCTCTTCATCAACCCCATCACTTGTTAAAGCCTCACGCAAATAAGCTATTTTTTTCTTACCTGATGACTTTTTCAGTTCGGCACCATAAGCATCAACAGGCAATTGCGAGGTGGTACTATCGTACTCATCAGCACCAGCCATTATCTCCAATAGCAGCGCAGCATCTTCAACTGAACGTGTAAGCGGACCAGCCTGATCAAACGATGATCCATAAGCAATTAAACCGTAGCGTGAAACACGGCCATAAGTAGGTTTAAGTCCAACCAGTCCGCAAAAGGCAGCCGGCTGACGGATTGAACCTCCCGTATCAGTACCGATAGCGGCATGGCACATATCTGCCTGTACCGCCACTGCCGAACCGCCTGAAGATCCACCCGGGACGCAGTTATTGTCGGCATGGTTCTTCACCAAACCAAAGTAAGATGATTCATTAGATGCTCCCATGGCAAACTCATCGCAATTGCAACGACCAATAATGATAGCATCTTCGTTAAGCAAGCGCTCAACAACAGTTGATGAGTATATAGATTTGAAGCCCTCTAAAATTTTTGAAGACGCGGTAACCTCATGGCCCTGGTAGCAAATGTTGTCTTTTATGGCAATAACCATTCCGGCTAACCTACCTGCGGTACCCTGCTTTAACTTTTCGTCAACAAGCACAGCATTCTGCAGGGCCTCCTCTTCAAACACCTCGTTAAAAGCGTTAAGGTGGGCGTATTGATGTATATTACCCAGATAATGCTCAACCAACGCTTTCGTAGTGATGGTTCCGCTTTTTAATCCACTTTGTATTTCAGATAAAGAGGAGTAAGATTTAATCATAGGGGCCTAAAATAAAAAACTTATCCGTTGAAATGCACAAAAATTTCAACAGATAAGTTATTTCAATTAAATATCGTAAATAAAGACTTTAGCTAAACTTAAGCTTTAGGCTTCTCTTCTGCGGTTTCGCCTGTACCGTTTTGCGCGTCTTTGAATTCTTTTACGCCTTTACCTAAACCTTTCATTAGTTCAGGTATTTTCTTACCGCCAAACAGCAGTAATACTATTAAAAGAATTACAATGATTTCCTGCATTCCAAATCCCATGATTTCTCTGTTTTAATATAATGGTTAAAATATTGTTTTTTCGTTAGCCTGAGCCTTAACAACTTTTACAGGTTGCTGTTCTTCGCTCTCATTTACTGTGTCCTGTTCTGGATGTTGTTCAAATTCTACCTGATCGCCGGTGGCAACATAATCTTGACTAACAGGCTTACTGTGCGCCATGTAATCATTTTCTGATGATTTCTCCTCTATAAAACGATTTGTATCATTTTCGATAGGCAGCTCTTCTGCAACTTGTTTGGCGCGCTCTTCTTCTCTTTTCTTAACTTCAAAGTTATCTATCTGGTTATTGATCTCGCGTTTTACACCCTCTGAAGCATCTTTAAAATCGCGGATACCTTTACCCAGTCCCTTTGCTAATTCAGGTAATTTATCGCCGCCAAACAGCACCAATGCAACTACCAGTAACAATAACAATTCTTGCCCGCCGATATCAAATAATAAAAACACACCGCTCAGCATCTTCTCTTTAAATTTAAGGTTACAAATATATGCAATTAATATTTTATAAAACACCAACTATCTGTTGGCTAACCATATCTCGGGGTTTACAGAGGTCTGTCCTTTATAAACTTTGAAGCTTACAAGCGTTTCTCCCGTAGCTGCATCAGTAGCCGCAGAGCCAATTATTTGCTTTGTGCTTACCTTTTGCCCTTTTGATACGTTTGTTGATTTTAAGTTGCTGTAAGCTGTAAAATACTCACCATGCCTAATAATTACAAGGTAAGAACCTAAAATATCAGAAACAGAACTAACCTCCCCCTCAAACACGGCCCTAACAGTTGCCCCCGCAGATGTTCTGATGTCAATACCGTCGTTATCAACTTTTATACCTTCAACAGTATTAGTGCCAAACCCCTGGATAATCTGTCCCGAAGTAACCGGCCATGGTAGACGCCCTCGATTACCCAAAAAATTACTTGACAAAGCCGCGGCTTCAGGCGTAGAGTTTAACACCTCGCTGGTGGTTTTACGCGCAACAGGCGCTGCGGGAGCCGGAGCTTCTTTATTAGCTGCCTTAGCCGCTGCTGCTGCAGCAGCAGCCCTGGCCTTTGCTGCTTCTTCTTCCCTGCGGCGAGCCTCTGCAATTTCGCGCGATATAGCTGCCCTAATGGCCCTGTCTGTAGCAACTATTTTACGTTGAATATCTTTCTGGGCAGTTTTTAGTTGCCCCTCTTGTTTTGAAAGATCCTTCACCACCAGTTGCTGGTCGCTTCTTTGTTTCCCTAAATTTTCCTTCTCTTTTTCCTGATCCAGTAAAAGATGGTTCTTTTCGTCTTTGGTTCTGTCTAACCTAACTATGTAAACGTGTAATTCCTTTTGTTTCTCTTCAATATATTGTGCCTGCCTTTTACGGTAGGAAGCAAACTCCTGTAAGTATTTTAAACGCTTATAAGCCTGGTTAAAGTCTTTGGCAGCGAAAATAAACATCAGTTTGTTGTATCCGCTTTTGTTGCGGTAAGCAAAAAGCACCATTGCCTCATATTCCTTACGCAACTGATCCAACTGCTGCTGTAAACTGTGTACTGTATTTGTATTCTCGGCTATCTGGCTGCTCAGGTTGCGTACTTCGGCGTTGATGTTAGTGATTTTTTTCTCGCGCAGATTAATCTGTGCTTTAAGAATATTTAGCTGCTTAATGGTTGCTTTTTTATTATTAAGCGTTGCATTATACTCGCGGGTAAGCGCCTCTAATTCCTGGTTATATTTATCGCGCTGACGTTTTAACTGCTCACTTGATTGGGCGCAAACGGTTAATGTTGCTGTAACACATAGCAAAAAGAAGAGTACCTTGAAAAATTTCATCCCTTCAAAAGTATAAATTTTAATTGGCAGGTGTATAGCTTTCAGGGATATTGAAAGGAGTTTCCAACGCACGGTCAAGCTCAACTTTTGAATACTCCAGATTGATATTTATTTTTTTCCCTTTAACATTAGAGTTAATGGCAATCTGTGACGGCAGTGTGCGACTATCAACCAACACAAAACTGTTGTTAGTAACCTGTAACGATTGCTGCTGGGCGCTATTAGAAAGATCCAACTGTCTTACTTTTAAATCGGGGTTGAACACTAACGTATAAAGTAACTCCTGCATACTGCCTGAAAGCGAAACGTTGCCGTTTGCCTGTTTCAGATCGGCATTAGTTGACAAAAATTCCGGTATTGCATTACCTGTCAGCAACGCCTCCACTGTAGCAAAATTAACCTGCTTACCTGCATAATTATGCACATAGCTAAACGGCTTTTTAATATAAACGCCTTGCAGCTTATTAACAATCTTAATACTATCCGGGGTAATTACTGCGCGGGCCACCTCAAATGTTGCCAATACCGTAACAGAGATGGAAACCCATATTTGTTTGCCATGATCAATACGAATGTTCATGTTAACATTCTTATTATCATTGTCAATGTTGAGCTGAGCGTTTGCCTTACCGGAAAATGTTTTGAAATTGAGCTGCCTGTCTTTTATGGCCGCTATGGTATTTGCTTTTGAGTTATCAACCACAACAGGCGTTGTAGCAGCCGGTGCTGCAGTCAGGGCTTTTTTTGTTTTACACCCGGTAACTACTAAAACTACCAAAAAAGCAACCGCTATTTTATTCGCTATATTTTTTCTCATTTATTTTACGCTCTAACACTGCCGACTTTCCGCCATATTCTTTAGCTTTCAACCAGTTCTGTAAGGCTGCATCGGCATTTCCCATATTAAACAAAATATCGCCGTAATGTTCTGCCTGGGTAGCACTTTTATCCTTATTGTGCTGCATGGCTTTTTCCATCCATGTTTTAGCCTCGGTATACTTTTTTTGTTTGAATAGCACCCATGCATAAGTGTCTTCAAATGATGCATTATCGGGCTTTAGCTCTACGGCGCGTTTAGCCATGGTTGCCGCTTTTACCAGGTTTTCGCCACGTATAGCTAAATAGTAGGCATAGTTATTTAACGTGTAAATATTGTCGGCATTATGCTGGAGAGATTTATCGTAACTTTCATCAGAACTTTTATTGTTCTGCAATTCATGATAACAATCGCCCAATGCGGAGTATGATTGAGACAGTATCTCCTTATCTTCCAGTTCAAGCGAAGTTGCATTCTTTAAATAGCCTAATGCTTTTTTAGCGTCTTTTTTTTGCAGAAATGCCAACCCAACAAAATAATTCATGCTGGCCTGGTTGGGGAAAAAAGCCAAAGCATCTTCACCTTCTTTGATGACCGTTGCCAAATCGTTTTCGCTTAAAGCTATGCGCACCAATTGCTCGCGTACCTCATAAGTTTGATTGTTGATAGCCAACGATTTTTGATAAGCGGCTTTAGCTTCAGCTACCTTATCATTCTGCAACAATATATCGCCATATAATGAGTAAGATCTTGCGTCCTCAGGATGACTTGCAACCAGTAACTTGGCTAACGCTAATGCACTCGCTTTTGCGTTAGGGTCAGGAAACTGTGGTATGTAGCCGGCAATGATGCGTATTTTTTGCTCAATGTTAAGTTCGGGTACGGAGAAAGCTTTCTCCAATTCGCTAAAACTTCCTTCAATATTCTTTTTATCCCGATAGATATCTGCCAGCGCCAGGCGTATCAGTCCATTTTCGGGATCAATCTTTTTGGCACGTTCTAATACCTGCACTGTTTTATCGCGCTGGTTAATGGAATTGTACAGATCGGCCAACATAAGGTAATACCGCGTGTTGGTAGGATTAGCGCTGATCAAAGTTTCTAAGGATGCAGCTGCCTTATCCGGATTCCCTTGCTTCAGATACACTTTCTGCCGGTTAATGGTCAAATCATCGCTTGGGCCTGTTATTTTCTCAATATCATTGTACACCTTTAAAGCATCATCATACTTGCCTTGTAAAAACAATGCATTGGCTTTATCAAAATAAATATCAACCTTATCCGGATTCAGCCTGATCAACTGGGTGAAAACATTTTCGAGTTTACTAAACTCATTACTTTTTTCATAAACATCAGCAAGGGACAGCCAGTACCACGTATTATCGGGCTTTAACGTAACGGCCTTTTCCAACAATGGCGTAGCTGCGGGATAGTTATTCTGTAGCTTTTTGATGTTAGCCAATTCATATAACGACGCATCATTAGATGGCTCTATCTCCAGTATTTTGGCAAAGAGGGTTGCCGCACCTGCGTTATCGTCAATTGTTTTTTTTGTAAGCGCGGCGTAAAACAGCTGCTCAACGCTTTGCGCTTCAGCTTGCGCTCCGCGTCGACCCTGCGCCTGCAGGTTTTGTACAGACACAACGAGGCAGACAACCATCAATAAATACTTGCCCCGTTTTCTGTTCATTATATCAATTGTATTCAACGCCACTATTGCCAATGCTGTAATCTCCTTAATTATTTTATTTGCCGGTATGTCCATACCCGCCTGCGCCGCGGCCGGTTTCGCTCAATTCTTCAACTTGCTGCCATTCCACTTTTTCATGTCGGGCAACTACCATTTGCGCTATGCGCTCACCGGGATTAACATCGAAAACCTGGTCAGACAAGTTAACCAGCAATACGCCTATCTCGCCGCGGTAGTCGGCGTCAATTGTTCCCGGCGCATTTACTATGCTTATGCCATGTTTATAAGCCAGGCCGCTGCGCGGGCGTATTTGCGCCTCGAATCCCTCGGGCAATTCAATATAAAGCCCGGTTGGAATAAGTTTACGCTCTAACGGTTTTAACAATACAGGCGCCTCAAGGTTAGCACGAAGGTCCATGCCGGCAGCGTGTAAAGTTTCGTAAGCAGGTAAACTGTTGTTAGATTTATTGATAACGCGAATGGTCATGACTTAATAAAAATAGATTTTAAACTTTTCCACTCAAAATATAAAGCTACAGATGCAAACGCAATTAAAAGGCCATTGCCTATAAAAATGTTACGATTGAAAACATAGAAAGATATATAAACGAGAAAAGCAGCTGAGAGGATATAAGCGAGACTCTTTTTTATATTGTAAGGAATGGGATAATTTTTTTGTCCCCAAAAATAGGATAACAACATCATGACAGTATACGCAGAGAACGATATCCATGCAGAAGCCATGTAGCTGTATTTAGGTATAAATATATAATTGAGTACAATGGTGAATATTGCCCCCACTCCTGATATATACAACCCATACTTAGTTTGATCAGAAAGTTTGTACCACACTGACAGATTCATATAAATACCTAAACTTACGTAGCCAAATAGTAAAGGAGGGATTACAGGCAAACCCACCCAGTACCTTTGTTTTGGAATAAAATATTTAAGTATTTCTATGTTGGCCGTTAGCCCAACAAATATCATGCATATGGCAATTACAAAGTAGTCCATAATGCGTGCGTAGGTTTGGCCAGCATTTTTGTTTTTAGCATGGCTAAAGAAGAATGGTTCGGCCCCCAGCCTAAACGCCTGAACAAAAATGCTTAAAAAGATAGCGATCTTTGCACACCCGCCATATATGGCCACCTCGCTTTCACTAATATCATTAGGCAGCAAATTGCCTAACAAAAGTTTATCAAAGTTCTCGTTTACAATAAAAGACAAATTGGCTACTAACACAGGCCAACTGTAAACCAGCATGTCCTTAAAAACAGCTTTATCTATGTTGGGCCTAACGTTCTTAATTTCAGGCAGCAGCAGTAGCAATGTAACTGCGCTTGCGGTTAGGTTAGATATAAAAATGTACTCAACCTTATTGCGTAGCACAAGGCCTTGCAAAGATTCCCAACCTGAGTATTGGTGTGATATCCAGAAAGGGAGCACCACCAGCAATAGCAGATTAACCCCAACAAAAACCATTACGTTAGCCAGTTTTATACCCCCGAAACGCCCCGGGCGCCCCTCTGCCCTTAGCTTGGCAAAAGGAATAACGCACCAAGCGTCTAATACTAAAATAGCAACCAGATAACGTATAAATCTGGCAAAATCAGCTTCGCTGGTTTTGCCAAATTGTATAATTGATGCAACCGTATTGCTGAACGGCATTGTAAGCAACAAAAACACCGTTGATATAATGATGATTGCTCCAAACGTATTATTGTAAACCTGTTGCTTGTTTATCTCTTCTTTGTTAAGGTATCTGAAGTAGGTAGTTTCCATACCAAATGAGAGAATGGCATTTAAAACTGACGCATAAGAAAACATGTAGGTAAACACCCCATACCCGCCCATTGCCATGGGCAAAACTCTTACATAAAGTGGCGTTAAAAAAAAGGTAAGTGTTCTGGACACTATGGTACTCAAACCATAGATAGCCGTTTGGCCCGCAAATTTTTTAGCAGTTGACAATGAAATGTTATATTAAGTGTATGTCATGCTAAAAGTGTTCAGCATCCCATCAATACCCGATACCTGACCGGGCGTTTGAGATGCGGGAATAAATTCGGCATGACGGAGTAGTGCTATTTGAACAAACCCCGCTTTACTACTTCAAAATTACGATAGTTTTTTAATTCGCCCTCATTAGTTTCAACAGCGGTAACTTCTGCGTTTTCGGGGCCTTCTTTGCACCAGTCTAAAAACAGGTCCAACAAAGCTGGGTCGCCTTCTGCTTCAATGACAACGTTGCCATCGGGCTCATTTTTAACCGTGCCGCGTATACCTAACTGGTCGGCTACAGCTTTGGTAGACGCGCGATAAAACACACCCTGCACTTTGCCTTTAACCGTTATATCAAGATGTTTCATTTTGTTGTTGTAAGGTTGCAAAGTTACAATGTTGAAAGTTTAGCGAATAAATAAAACAAGCCAACTGTACAACATTTCAACCTTAGAACAATCTTACACTAACCGTCTCACTTTCGTTTCCGATGTTAGTGTTAGATCATTTAAACCTGTTATCAAATTAATACCAGGGGTTTTACCTGGCTCAAGCGACCCCATATTATTATCAACGCCCAAAAATTTAGCGCCATTTAGGGTACCCCATTCTAACAACCGTGCTAATGATAACGTTGGAAAATGCTTTTGCAGGGTAGCCATTTCGCTTAAAATACATAGTTTGTAATTAGATGCCAGGCTATCGGTACCAAGAGTTATGTTAAAGCCCTGATCAATAAACAAATCTATTTTTGGCAGCGTACCCTCAATGTAAATATTGGCATTAGGGCAAAAGCACCAATGTATTTTATGGTCAAATCGCTTTAAAAAGTAAATATCTTTTAAGTTAGTGCAGGTATTATGCACCAGCAAAATATCTCTCTTACTGGAAAGCAGCGGCAATACAGATTGCAAAGAATTACGAGCCTGCGGCTTAAAGAAACTTATATCCATGCCAAAATGAGCATATAAGTCGTTAAACCGGCCTAACTTATACCTGAAAAATTTGTTTTCATCTTCGCACTCCTGGTTGTGCATGCTCATAAGGTTTCTGTTGTTGTCGGCGTAGCGCTTAATGAGTTTAAAAAGATCTTTCGAAACAGAATAAGGCGCATGAGGCGTTACAGAACAAGGCTGAGGATTAAACTCGCTTACCAGCTTTAATGACTTTTCAAAAACTTCTTCGGCCCTTTGCGGCAAAAAACCGAAAGCCTCAACAAAAGTGTGGTAGTACAGTTTACTCTTTGCTTTTAAAGCAACCGTGACATTGCTATTTGAAATATCACCAACGGCAACTATACCATTTTTATACATGGCTTCATCAGCGGCTAAGGCTGCTGCTTCAATCTCTGGTTGTGTGGCGTTTCTATGTAATTGAACATTCTGAATAAATGTTACCAGGCCTTCGCCATCAGTAATTTTATCTTTAAGATGCGAAAGTTCAACATGACAATGGGCATTGATAAACCCCGGACATAAAATACCACTAAATTCTTCTATTGTAATGTGTGCATAGTCGGGAGGGATGTCTTCAGCAACGGAGATGATCTTACCATCGTCGGCTGTAACAACGGCCCCGTTTTTAATTGGTTCGGCATTAATAGGAAAAACGTAATCGGCTCTAAAAATTTTCATGCATCTATATAGTTTTACTCAATCCGTTAACGAACCTTCAATAAAGTTAAAAAACAATAATTAAAAGTTAATTGTTTTTGACATTACGATTTAAAAATACACTTCTTAATTTTCGTATTTTTGTGGCGTGAACAGCGTTACAGAAAAGATCGACATCCGCAGCTTAAGCCTGGAAAATTTGCAGAAACATTTTTCGGAAATGAACGAAAAGGGTTTCCGCGCTAAACAGGTATACGAATGGCTATGGAAAAAATCATGCTTTTCTTTTGACGAGATGAGCAATATTTCAAAAGAACTTCGCACTAAACTGGAGGATAAATTTGTAATTAATAATGTAAAAATTAATAACTCCCAATTTAGTGCTGATAAAACTATAAAAAATTCTTTCATTTTACACGATAGCCACCTAATTGAGGGCGTTTTAATTCCTACACCCGAGCGCATGACGGCCTGTGTATCCTCACAAGTAGGCTGTAGTTTAACGTGTAAATTTTGTGCTACGGGCTATATGGAACGTAAACGCAACCTAAATGCTGATGAAATTTACGACCAGGTTGTGTTGATTGATAAGCAGGCACGCGAAAATTATGGCATTCCCTTAAGCAACATTGTTTATATGGGTATGGGCGAACCTTTACTCAATTACAAAAACGTTTTAGAGTCGATTCACAAGCTTACTTCTGAAGATGGTTTGAATATGGCAGCCAAGCGTATCACCGTATCAACCGCCGGCATTGCCAAAATGATCAAAAAGCTGGGCGATGATAATGTAAAGTTTAACCTGGCTTTATCGCTGCATGCTGCGAATGATGAAAAACGCAACACCATTATGCCCATTAATGAGCAAAACTCATTGAAAGCATTGGCCGAAGCATTGAAGTACTACTACGCCAAAACCAAAAATCCGGTAACTTACGAGTACATTATTTTTGATGGTGTGAATGACACCTTACAGGACGCTGCTGAACTGGCCCGTTTCTGTAAGCATTTGCCATGCAAAGTAAATATCATCGAATATAACCCCATTGCGTTTGCCGACTACTTAAATGCCGGCGAAGACCGCGTTGAAGCATTTGCCGAATTTCTGCGCAAACAAGGCGTAAATACCCACATACGCCGCAGCCGTGGTAAGGACATTGACGCGGCCTGCGGACAATTGGCTATTAAAGACGGCAAGTAACCTATCTTACTGATAAAGTTAAATTGGGTTGATTTTGAGTATAAAAATTCTAACTTAAAAGTTATTACCTGACGTTACCGGCGATAGGTGTAAATTTTTAATAATCAATTACATTACAAACCTACTGCGTCGCTACCTGTGTTGTGGTTTAACAATTTTTTACCCTGAGTGCATAAACTTAAACTGATATCACGTAATTTAACAGTATGAACCTGCTCACGCGCTATTGGTCAGATTTTACTGCGCTATTGTTTCCTCACCTGTGCCCGGCATGTGGCGAGGCGTTGGTTGCCAACGAGCATGTTATATGTACAGATTGCCGCTATAGTTTACCTTTTACCAACTTTCATTTACAGCCTGAAAATGTAGTAGCGCAGCAATTTTGGGGCAAATTGAATATTGAAGCGGCGTATGCTATGTATTACTTTTCGAAAGGCGGAAAGGTGCAAAACCTGCTACATCATTTAAAATATAAAAACATGCCGCAAATAGGTAATGTGTTAGGCGTTATGGCAGGCGATCAATTAACAAAAAACGACCGCTTTAAACATATCGACCTGATTATACCTGTGCCGTTACATAAACGCCGCATGCGCGAACGCGGTTATAATCAGAGTGCTCAATTTGCCCAAGGTTTGGCAGAAAGACTTAACGTTTCTGTTTTAGAAAACAACCTCATCAGAACAATAAACACAGCAACACAAACTCATAAGTCCCGCTTTGCCCGGTTTGAGAATATGAAAGAGGTTTTTAGCGTTAGCAAGCCCGGTGAATTAACAGGCAAGCATATTTTGCTGGTGGATGACACTGTTACTACAGGTTCCACATTAGAGGCCTGCGGTATTGAACTACTTAAAATTGAGGGAGCGAAATTAAGCATAGCTACAATTGCATATGCGGAGTAAGTTAATGTTGAATTATTAACTTTTAATTAACGATTTAAACATTGAATTACTGAATTATCTTTTTCGAGCAAAAGCTCAAACCAATAATTCAGTAAATCAAAAAATAATAATTAATTCATAGGTACAACGCCCATATCCTTAACTTGTCCGGTGGATACTGTGACACCGGTAACAGTCTTAACCTGATACGGAGAAAGCGGCTCAAACCTTACAGAATAAGTTCCGGCTGCAAGGCCCTGAAAGTAAAATCTTCCATCAGCATCAGCCATGGTGCCCACGGTATCCGTACCTGCAATTGCATAAACCTTAGGCATTGATGTAGCAGGTGACACTGTACCTGTAAGTACGCCGGAGGTTGCATCGGCAATTGCGCGAATAACCGGTTTTAAAATATACTTTCCGTTACCGGTAAGCACAATTGATTTAGTCACGTCAAAATCAAGCTTAATAGTGTAAGCAACGCCGGGGGTAAGGGTTTGCTGAAGATTTAACTTCACTCCAGATGTTTGGCCACTCGGCGTAGTAAGGTCTTGCGACGTGCCATTTACAACTACCCGGTTACCATTCTCATTCAACACTAAACGTATTTGTTGTATGTTGCCGGCAGGCACATCTCCCCCTGCTATAACGGTGTCTCGGCCGTTACGATATCGTAAAATATTAACCAGCCCTGCATTAACCGGAAAACTTTGCTGACCTTGATCGGTAATAATAATAACTTCCTTAACGTTTAGCATTACGGCGCTAAAAGCACCCGGGGCATCGGTGAGTTTTACCGTAACATTTGCTCTGTCTCTTTTGGGATCTCTGTCTTTTTTACACGAAAAAAAACCTACGCTTAAAATAGCGGCAAAAAATAATAATCGTTTCATAAGTAACATCAATTAATGTTACCCTGAATTCAAAAATCGCACCTACAACTAAAAGTTTTAAAAGAAAAATTACTATAAGCTCAATAGTATTGTCAAAAACATACAATTGCACCCAAAACTATACAGTTTTGTGCTACAGCATAGCCAATACAACACTGCTAAGATTTTTGGTAGCGGCTTAACTTTTCAAAAAGCGCTTTTGGTTCAAAGGGCTTCAAAATATAATCATTCATCCCGGCATCGCCTATCTGGCTCATCTGGTTGGTAAGCATTGATGCTGTCAATGCTATAATAGGGAGTTGTTTAAAGTAGGCATCAGGTTTTGAGCGGATAACCTGCGTGGCTTCCAGTCCGCCCATTTCAGGCATGTGTATGTCCATAAGCACAACATCATAGTTATTGTTGGTTTCAACCTTATTTACCGCCTGTAAGCCATTTTCGGCAAAATCAACAGTAGCTCCCCATTTGGTAAGTATTTTATTGATCAGTAAGCGGTTAATCTGGTTATCGTCAACCACCAGCACATTAATATTTAAACCTGATTCCACGTTGATGTTATTATTTTCTGCTCCGTTTGCCTTTTTAAATGTTACCGTAAACCAAAAGTTTGACCCCTTGCCTAATGTACTCTCCACGTTAATACGCGAATCGTGCAGCTCTATCAGCCTTTTGCTTATGGCCAATCCTAAACCTGTACCACCATATTTGCGTGTGGTATCGGCCTCGGCCTGTTTAAACGACTCAAATATCGTATTTAATTTGTTATTTGCTATACCAATGCCTGTATCAGCCACGGCAAAACGTATGCGCACATCGTTATTGTTTTGCTCAATTACCTTTAGCTCAACTGTAATGCTGCCAGCATCTGTAAACTTAACCGCGTTGCTTACCAGGTTAAGTAATATTTGCGCCAACCGTGTTCTGTCGCCAATAATATTCCCAGGTATCTGCTCATCTATTTTTTGTATAAGCTGAATGCTTTTTTCCTGCGTTTTAAAGTGCATAGAACCCGTAATGCCCTGAACCAGATCCCTTAGGTCAACACTGGCTTTTTCCAGCTGAATATTGCCGGTTTCTATTTTGGTAAAATCCAACACATCATTGATAAGCAGCATCAAATTTTCTGCAGAAAATTTGAGTATGTCCAGGTTTTCCTTTTGTGCGGGATCGGGATTGGCTTCCTGCAGCAAATGAGACATTCCTATAACCGCGTTAAGCGGGGTACGGATCTCATGCGTCATTACAGATATGAACATATCTTTAGCCCTGCTTAACTGCAGCGCTTCTTCCTTAGCTGTGATCAGCTCCAGTTCAACCTTCTTTTTGGCGCTTATATCAATTATAACTTCAATGTACTTTTCAACTTCGCCGCTCTTATTCAAAATCACCGAATTGATCACAGAGATCCACATCGGTTTTCTATCTTTACGGTAAGCCAGCAGGTCAACTTCGAACGATTTTTTATTTTTTGAGAGTTCACGGGCATTTTGAATAATAAAGGTATCCGTTAATTCACCCTGAATTACATCCCCCAAATGTTTTTTTGTTACATCCTTAAAACTGTAGCCTGTAATTTTCTCAAATGCCGGGTTAACCCACTCAATTTCACCTTTGCTGTTGTTAATTACCACGCCACTATTAATGCTGCTTGCCACCAGCGAAAGGAGCTTTAATTCATTTTCTGCGTGTTTCCGCTCAGTAATATCAATTACAGCCCCTACCTGCCGTTCAATTACTCCTTTGTCATTTTTAAGCGGATTGTTGGATAGGTTTACCCAACGTGGTGCACCGTCTTTTCTGTATATCAATATTTCAATATCATATGGGCGGCCTTGATTAAATGCTTCAAAAGCACCTTGAAATACGCTCATATCAGTATCAGGCCCAAGCAATGTAGTACCAAACTTTTTGCCTTTCATTTCTGAAAGCGTATATCCGGTTATTTTTTCTACCGCTTCATTCATCCATAAAACGTGACCTTCGGCATCACGCGTAAGCATACCCGCTGGAGATTTGTGTGCTGCAAACGACAATATCTCAAGGTCATGTTGTGTTGTTTTGCGCGATGTTATATCTGATATTATTCTAATGTAACGATCTACATCACCATTATTGTTATAAGTAACGGATGTAATTACAGAAAGCCAAACTTGCTCACCATTCTTACGGGTGGCATATACATGTGCAGAATATGCCTTTTTTGATTCGATCTTCTCATTATACTGCCTGGTGCTTTCGGTATCGTTAACATCTGGCACTAAAACATCTTTAAGGCGCCTACCTTGTACATCATTAAAATCATAACCGGTAATGTTGCTGAACGCATTGTTGGTCCATATAACATTGTCGTTGGCATCGCTAATGCTGCAACCATTTACCATGCTGCTTGCAACTAACGATAGTTGCTCCAGCTCCTGTGTAACTTGCTTTTGATAGGTAATATCCCTACCGCTGGCGTACCATTTACCTGCTTTATGAACGGCACACCAGGAAATCCATTTAGGTTCGCCACCGGAAGAAATAGTTTGCGTTTCCAGTTCAAAGGGAAGACCTGTTTTTACCGCCATTTCAATAAGTGGTAAAAACTGCTCACGGTTTTTACTCACCACAAACTCCCATAACGATCTGCCAATGGCCTGTTGAGGAGTGTAGCCTAATATACCTGTTACAGCATCATTAATAAACTCTATGGATGAATCTGCACCGGCTATGTAGTGTATTTCCGGAGAGATATTAAAAAGCGTGGAAAATTGCTTGTGTATCTCCAGTGATCTTTCCAACTCGCGTTTTTGCTTTCGCAATACCAGATGCGACATCACTTCACTTGCTAAAGTGCGCAAGGCATCACGCTGTTGTTCATTCAAACTGCGCGGCACGGTGTCAATAACGCATAATGAACCTAAACGATGCCCTTCGGGATCAATTAGAGGGGCTCCGGCGTAAAACCGCACATGGGCGCTGCCTGTAACAAAAGGATTGTTCTTAAATAGCTCGTCTTCCTCTGCGTTATCTATTTCTAAAATTTCGTCGCTAAGTATAGTTTGGTTGCAGAATGCGTCCTGGCGAGAGGTCTGGTCAATATCAATACCTATTGATGACTTGAACCACTGTCTTTCCTCATCAATAAGGGTAATTAGTGCAATAGGCGCCTGGCAAATGTAAGATGCCAGGCGCGTAATTGCGTCGTATTCTTTTTCGGGCAAAGTATCCAAAACATTGTAGGAGTTAAGGGCTTCAAGCCGCTTAGCTTCTGTGTCTGTTTGGTTATCCTGCCTTTGTATCATTTATTCTTTATCTTTCTCAGCATATAACGGAAACTGCTCCGTTAACTTATGCACCTTTTTACGTACTTTATTTAGAGAAAGTTCGTTTTCCGGATCTTTTATTACCTCGTCAACCAAGGCAACAATAGCTTCCATCTGTTTCTCTTTCATACCGCGGGTAGTAACCGCAGCAGTACCGATACGGATACCTGAAGTGATGAAAGGCGACTTATCATCAAACGGAACCATGTTTTTGTTGATAGTGATATCAGCTTTCACCAAAGCATTCTCAGCAGCTTTACCGGTTACCCCTTTGTTACGCAGGTCAATTAACACCAAATGGTTATCTGTACCGCCCGATACAATTTCGTATCCAAGTTCAATAAATGCCTTAGCCAAAGCCGCGCCATTCTTTTTAACCTGTACTATGTATTTCAAATAACTGTCAGACAAAGCCTCTGCAAAAGCAACAGCTTTAGCGGCAATAATGTGCTCCAACGGGCCACCTTGAGTACCGGGAAAAACAGCCATATCCAACAAGTTTGACATCATCCTGATCTCGCCTTTAGGTGTTTTTAAGCCCCATGGGTTTTCAAAGTCTTTACCCATCATGATCAAACCACCACGTGGGCCACGAAGGGTTTTGTGGGTAGTAGTGCTAACAATATGGCAATGCGGAAGCGGATCTGTCAATAAACCGCGTGCAATTAAACCTGCCGGGTGAGATATATCTGCCAGTACAATTGCACCAATTTGATCAGCAACCTCACGAATGAAAGCGTAATCCCAATCGCGTGAGTAAGCCGATGCACCGCAGATGATCATCTTCGGTTTTTCACGCAGGGCAACCTCTTTCAACTGATCGTAATCAACATAACCGGTTTCTTTTTTAACGCCATAAAAGTGCGGCTCGTAAAGTTTACCCGAAAAGTTAACACCCGAACCATGCGTTAAGTGACCACCATGAGAAAGGTCAAAACCTAATATTTTGTCGCCGGGCTGTAAGCAAGCCAGCATTACAGCGGCGTTAGCCTGCGCGCCTGAGTGCGGCTGCACGTTAACCCACTCGGCGTTAAACAGTTGTTTAGCGCGGTCAATAGCGATGGTTTCAATCTCATCAACTATTTGGCAGCCACCATAATAACGCTTACCCGGAAGGCCTTCGGCATATTTGTTGGTAGCAACAGAACCTGCTGCTTCCATCACCTGTAAGCTAACAAAGTTTTCTGATGCAATAAGTTCCAAACCTTCTTCCTGGCGCTGCTGCTCTTCGTCTAACAGCTTAAATATTAGTTTATCTCTTTTCATTGTTATTGTTAAAAAACGTTAGCAAAGTTATTAATATTAGCATTATATGGCTAAAATTTAGCCAATTAGTTTGCTTTTGTGAGTAAATTTTGAGTTTTTAACAAAAAACAATGCTAACAACGGCATAACAAATACAATGGCGCTATTTTATGTGGTTTTAGGGGATAAAACTTATATTTACAATCAAAATAGCCTCACCTTATGCGTAGATATTTAGTCATTTTTATTTCAATTTTACTTACTTCTGGCTTTACTTCCTGCAAAAAATCCGGCAATAAGCCGGATGAAAAAAAAGAAGTTGATGTGTATATCGCTGGCTATACAACGGTTAGTAATAAACATGTAGCTACCATCTGGAAAAACGGAGTAGCACAAATACTCAGTTCCCTTTCAGAAGCCACATCTATTGCAGTTAAAGGAAGAGACGTACATGTTGTTGGACGTTCTTTAACAGCTACCGGCAAAGGAGTTATTACTTATTGGAAAAACGGCATCGCCGCGAAACTTGCTGATAGTGTAGATTACAGCGGTGCAACTGGCATTGCATTATCTGGTAACGATGTTTATATAATTGGGAACATAAATCAAACAGGAGGTGGACGGTACCCTATCCTTTGGAAAAACGGAATTGGGCAAACACTTCCTTATTCCGGTAATATCGCAGTTGCAGAGGGTATTACCATTAATGGTAGCGACGTATATATTGTTGGTTATGTAACGAATAGTATTAACTCAACAACAAAAGCTGTTTATTGGAAAAACGGAATTGAAACAATACTGCCGGGCGGCGCTTCAGTGGCTAATGACGTTACTTCAAACAATGGTGAAGTTTTTATAGTAGGAGGCAAGTCATTAGCTGCTGAAAACGTAAACACCGCTATTTTTTGGAAAAATGGGGTCCCATCTGTACTGCCAGATGAAACTGTAATACCTGTAGCATATGCAATTGCTGCTCATGATAATGATATATATCTGGCAGGATATTCGCACTACTCTCCCTATTCTTATGCAGTAGTTACCTACTGGAAAAACGGCGTAGCGGTAAGGCTTTCTGATGCAAATTCCGCCTCTGACGTGTATTCAATTGCTGTAAATTCTGATGATGTTTATGTCGGAGGAGAAACCCCTGTGGGTACAGCGGTGTTTTGGAAAAATGGCACTTTGAATATGCTTAGCAACACCGATTCGAGAGTGTATAAAATAATTGTTGTGCCGCGTAGTTAGACTATTCACGCCCTCGTATCATTCCCATTATAAATGCTCAAATAGCTTTCATAACGGGATAGTTCAATTTCACCTTCCTCTAATGCTTCCAGCACTGCGCAGCCGGGCTCGTTTATGTGGCGGCAATTGTTAAAACGGCAATCGTTCATGCGTTGGCGCATTTCGGGGAAAAACTGGCCCAGTTCCGGTTTTTCAATATCAATAATGCCTAATTCGCGTATGCCGGGGGTGTCAATAATAAAACCTCCCTGCGGCAGCTCAAACATTTCGGCAAAGGTAGTAGTGTGCATACCTTTATCACTCCAGTCAGATAGCTGATTGGTGCGCAGGCCCAGGTCGGGCAATAAAGCGTTGATCAAACTTGATTTACCTACGCCCGAGTGGCCTGATAGCAGCGTTACCTTATCTTTTAGCAGCTGTTGCACCTGATCAACATTTGTGCCTTGCAAAGCTGATACCTCAAAGCAAGGGTAACCTATGTGCTGATAAACAGATTTATAATCTGCCAATACTTCCAACCCTTCCTCGCTAAACATATCCAGTTTGTTGAACACCAATACCGCAGGAATGTCATAAGCCTCAGCAGTAACCAAAAAACGATCAATAAATCCCAATGATGTTCGTGGCGATGCCAACGTTACTATAAGTAATGCCTGGTCAAGGTTAGCAGCGAGGATATGCCCCTGTTTAGAGAGATTGACCGATTTACGGATAATGTAATTTTTTCGGGGATGCAGATGTGCTATAACGCCGGTTTCCTGGTCAGGTTCTATTTCAAAGTCTACCACATCGCCAACGGCTATTGGGTTGGTTGTTTTGATCCCTTTTATCCTGAAAACGCCTTTTATTCGACAATTATATCGCTCCCCATCAGGTGTTTGCACCTGATACCAACTTCCGGTAGACTTGGTAACTAATCCCTGCATGTGGCTGTAAAGGTATAAATTTAAAACCTGTTGCGTATCTTTAAGCATTAACACCGCTAATATGAAAATTGCTTTAGCATCTCCCACTTTTCCAACCTCTGTAAATGATGGACTGCATCAGCTTAAACAAATGGCGCAAGAAGCCTCGGCTCAGGGGGCTAAGATCATTTGCTTCCCGGAATCTTTTCTTCCCGGCTATCCTTATGAGGAATTTGAAATAGAAAAACGCACGCCTCAACAACTGGAGCAGGCCCTTAAAGAAGCACAGACCGTTGCCTCAGAGAACAATCTGGCCATTATACTACCAATGGATTGGTATGATAACGGTAAATACCTGAATGTTGCCCAGGTAATATCATCAACCGGCGAGTGGATGGGCTATCAGGGAAAAGTGCAGTTGGACCCCAGTGAAGACAATATTTGGGAAGCCGGCACAGAGCGACGCCTTTTTGAAGTTAATGGCTTAAAATTTGGCATTAGTATTTGCCATGAAGGTTTTCGTTATCCCGAAACTGTAAGATGGGCGGCACGCAAAGGCGCGCAGATTGTTTTTCATCCGCACGCGGCAGGCAGCAATAAAAGCGGTACTGTTCCCAAAGAGTGGGGAGATAAAAACAGTCCTTATTACGAAAAGGCCATGATGATGCGCTCTATTGAGAACAGCATTTATTTTGCCAGCGTTAATTATGCATTTAACTACCCCGAATCGGCCAGTACCGTTATAGCGCCTGATGGCAGTTATGTGGCACATCAGCCTTACACCGTACCTGGCGTTTTGGTGGTTGACATTGACCTTGATTTAGCCACTGGCTTTCTGGCAAAACGTTATAAAACAGCACTACACAAGCAACCTATACAAAGTCTGTAGACTTTATAAAAAATAACAAGTTAATTTTTGCTATTTAGAAAAATAACCGTTTAATTTGCCACACAATAAAAATGATTACAATTAACACCATAACAACAACCATTACTACCACCGGCATCAACATCGGAGGAAGGTAAGCGTATGGTGTAACCCAAATAAAGAAAACCACATGAGCGCCTTCCTCCGGATACCGGGGAAGGCGTTTTTGTTTATAGCTGTTATAATGAAGATTTTAAAATTTGGCGGTACATCCGTAGGTTCTGTTCAGAGCATAAGTACTTTAATAGATATTTTGAAGCGCGAGGTAGCTACCTCAGGCGAAAAACCTATAGTGGTACTATCTGCCATGAGCGGAGTTACCAACATGTTGATCGATATGGCCGAGCAAGCTGCGGCAGGACTTGATTTTACTGCTGCTTTAGCTGAACTGGAACGCCGTCATTTTGATGCGGTTAAGGAATTACTGGAGATACAAAACCAAAACCCGGCACTTACCCGCCTAAAAATCAACTTCAATCATTTAGAGGAACTTCTGCAAGGCATTTTAACCCTGCGCGAACTTACCCCTAAAACCCGCGACCTGGTACTAAGCTTTGGCGAACGTTGCTCAACTTTAATGGTGAGCAAAATTGCCGCTCAATATTTTCCTGAAGCCATTTATGTTGATGCATCAGAATTAATTAAAACCGACAGCAGTTTTGGAAATGCCCGTGTACAAACCGAAATGACCGAGCAGGTTATACGAGGTTTTTACAATGGCAATAAAGAAAAAATGTTATTTGTAACAGGCTTTATTGCAGGCAATGAGCAGGGACAAATTACCACATTGGGTCGTGGCGGCAGCGATTACACCGCAGCTATTTTTGGCGCAGCTTTAAATGCCAAAGAAATTGAAATATGGACCGACGTGAACGGCATGATGACCGCCGACCCACGCATGGTTAAAAAAGCATTCAGCTTACCGGAGTTGACGTATACCGAGGCCATGGAGCTGTCGTATTTTGGTGCAAAGGTAATTTATCCGCCTACCATGATCCCGGCGTTCATGAAGAAGATACCTATTGTTATCCGCAACACGTTTGAGCCGGACTTTAAAGGAACCTTCATTCGTCATGATTGCAAGGCATCTAACCTGCCAATAAAAGGCATATCATCCATCAATAATATCAGCATTTTAAACGTTGAAGGCAGCGGCATGGTGGGTAAATCAGGCTTCAGTGGCCGATTATTTTCATTACTGGCCCGCGAGCAGATCAACGTGATACTGATCACCCAATCATCATCAGAACATAGCATTACTTTTGCTGTATCTCCTGCAGATACAGAAAGGGCACTCCATGTAATCGAACAAGAGTTTGAGCTGGAGTTAATGGCTAAAAAACTCGAAAACATCGCCATAGAGAAAGACCTTGCCATATTAGCCGTCGTTGGCGAGAACATGAAGGAAACCCCGGGTGTATCAGGCAAGTTGTTTTATTCACTCGGTCGTAATGGTGTCAACGTTAGGGCTATTGCACAGGGTTCGTCAGAATACAATATCTCGGTAATCATATCTGCGGCCGATTTAGCTAAAGCACTAAATGCCGTGCATGATGCCTTCTTTGTTGAACTGACCAAAACCTTGCATGCATTCTGCCTGGGTACAGGTAACATTGGCAAAACGTTATTCAATCAGTTAAATGCTCACGCAGCCTTTTTGCAAGAGAACAACGGTGTACAGGTTAAAATTGCAGGCATAAGCAATACCCGCAAAATGGCCTTTAACAGTGATGGAATTGATCTGGATGAGTGGGAAGACGCACTGGAAAGATCACACGAGGCGGCAGACCTTGCCGGCTTCATTGCTAAAATGCAGAGCATGAATTTGCCTAACTGTGTTTTCATTGATAACACAGCGAGCCAGAAGCCAATTGCTTTTTATGAAGATGTATTAAAATCAACCATATCTATTGTTACCTGCAATAAAATTGGCAACTCTGGTCCTTACGCGCAGTACAAAACCTTCCGCGATACAGCCCGCCAGCACGGTGTTGATTTCTTCTATGAAACCAATGTTGGTGCAGGCCTGCCTATCATCCGTACATTAAAAGATCTGATGAACAGCGGCGACAGGGTGCAGCGTATTGAAGCAATCCTATCAGGCACCATATCCTTCATTTTTAACAACTTTAAAGGTGAGGTTAGCTTCCACGATGTGGTTAAACTGGCACAGGAAAAAGGTTATACCGAACCTGATCCGAGGGACGACTTGCGCGGAACCGACTTTATGCGCAAGATGTTGATTCTGGCCCGCGATGCCGGTTACACTTTAGAAGCAGCTGATGTTAAAATTGGCAGCATACTACCGCAAGCTTGTTTAGATGCCGCATCGGTTGATGATTTCTATGCTGCCTTAAAAGCAGAAGATGCTTACTTTGCAGACCTGAAAGCACAAGCCGAAAGCCAGGGCAAAGTTTTAAGATACATAGGCATATTGGAGGACGGACAAGCGGCCATTACACTGGAAATGGTTGACGAAAATCACCCTTTCTTTATCCTATCGGGCAGTGATAATATTATATCGTTCACTACTGACAGGTACAAAGAGCGACCGTTGGTTGTTAAAGGCCCTGGTGCCGGTGCGGAAGTTACCGCGGCCGGCGTATTTGCTGATTTGATAAATGTAGGTACAAATTGATGTGCGGATTTGCAAATGATAGATTAAACAAATTTGTCATCCTGAGCGATAGCGAAGGATCTTATTGAAGCGAGTAACCCGCTGATATAGAAAACAACACATATTAAAATGGAAGAACTAATAATGTCGGATAAAATGCCAGCATTTAATATAACAGAAAAAGAGGTTCGCGTTTTTGCCCCTGCTACCGTTGCTAACGTGGTATGTGGTTTTGACGTGCTGGGCTTTGCCGTTAACGAACCTGGTGATGAAGTCATAATGCGGATTACTGATAAACCCGGCATCACCATCAGCAAAATTACCGGTGACGATGGCCGCTTGCCGCTTAATCCTGATAAAAACACGGTAAGCGTTAGTGTAAAGCATTATCTGCAAAGCATTGGTCGCGCGGATATTGGTTTGGACATTGAGTTGCATAAAAAAATGCCCATTGGCAGCGGATTAGGTTCGAGTTCAGCCAGTACAGTTGGCGGTCTTTTCGCTATAAAAACTTTATTAGGCGATACCAGCGACCCTATCAACCTGCTACCTTTTGCCATGAAAGGTGAAGAAATGGCTTGCGGTCATGGCCACGCTGACAACGTAGCCCCTGCCCTATTTGGCGGCTTTGTGTTGGTACGAAGCTATGAACCATTAGACGTTGTAAGATTACCGCACCCAAAAGAATTGTATTGTGCGATAGTATTCCCTGATGTGGATGTGCCTACCCGCGAGGCAAGACAGATCATCCGCAATAAAATACAAATGAAAGATGCTGTTACACAGTGGGGGAACATTGCCGGACTGGTAAGCGGTTTGTTTATGGGTGATATTGACCTGATCGGTCGCAGCATGAAAGATGTACTGGTTGAACCGGTACGCTCTATGCTGATACCTGATTTTTACAAAATGCGAGAGATTGCTATGGAAACGGGAGCAGTGAGCTTTGGCATTTCAGGCTCAGGACCATCAGTTTTTGCGTTCACAAAAGACGAAGAAACAGCACGTATTATTACCCAAAAACTGCAAAAGCATTTAACGGGCATAAAAATTGGTTCACAAGCTTATGTATCGCCAATTAATGATGCGGGACCGAAGGTAATATAATTAATGAATGAGTGATTGAGTGAATATTTGTCATCCTGAGCGATAGCGAAGGATCTTATAGAACCGACAGTTACGCCTTGCGAGCCGCCGGTTAGCAAAATGGACAAGATTCTTCGCTACTGCTCAGAATGACAATCAACAATAAATAAATACGAAATCGAAAATTCGATATCCGAAATAAAATGAAATTATACAGCACCAATAACCCGGATTCAAGAGTAAGCTTCAAAGAAGCTGTTTTTAACAGCATGCCGCAAGATAAAGGTTTGTACATGCCCGAATCTATTCCGCGTTTGAGCGATACTTTTCTGAATAACATTGACAGTTACACACTACCCGAAATTGCCTATCATGTAGCGCAAAATTTATTGGGAGATGATATTCCGGCTGATGATCTGAAAGCTATTATTTACGATGCCATAAACTTTTATGCGCCTATTATAAAGCTGGAAGATAGGGTGTATGTATTAGAGCTTTTTCACGGACCATCATTAGCATTTAAAGATTTTGGCGCGCGCTTTATGAGCCGCGTAATGAGCTATTTTTTACAGGAAGGCGAAAAACAACTGGATGTATTGGTGGCAACTTCGGGCGATACCGGCGGTGCTGTGGCTTTAGGCTTTTTAGGCGTTCCTAACACCCGCGTAACCATCCTTTACCCTAAAGGAAAGGTAAGCGACATTCAAGAATTGCAGCTAACCACTAACGGGCAAAATATTCGCGCTTTAGAAATTGACGGCACATTTGATGATTGCCAGGCACTGGTTAAACAAGCTTTTACTGATGCTGAACTGAATGCGAAATACCGTTTAACGTCAGCCAACTCAATTAATATTGCCCGCTTAATTCCGCAAAGCTTTTATTACTTCAATGCTTATGCGCAAGCGCTTAAGCAAGGAAAAAGTAAAGTTGTATTTTCTGTGCCGAGCGGCAACTTCGGCAATTTAGGCGCTGGTTTGTTAGCCTGGAAAATGGGCCTGCCTGTTGAGCGCTTTATTGCAGCTACCAACGCTAATGATACCGTTCCGCAGTTTTTAAAAACCGGTGTTTATGAACCTAAGCCATCTGTTGCGACATTATCAAACGCGATGGACGTGGGCAACCCAAGCAACTGGGTGCGTATAGCCGATCTATTTAAAGATGATGCAGATCAGTTAAAATCTCTGGTACACGGCTACAGGTATACTGATGAAGAAACCACCGCTGCTATACAAAGCATTTATGATACCTACAAGTATGTTGCTTGTCCGCATACTGCCATAGCCTGGAGAGCATTGAAAGACTACCAGGAAAAAGGCGGAGATGATAACGGCATCTTCCTTTCAACTGCGCATCCATGTAAATTCCCAGACGTTTATACCGACGAAATTGCCGCGCATGTAGAAATACCTGAGCAGGTAAAAGACTTGCAGGCTAAGGAAAAACAATCAGTTGAGTTGAGTAAAGACTTTGCAGGATTTAAAGATTATTTGCTAAAAAACGCATAAATATTAAATGGGTCGGACTTGGCATTCAGTCCGACCCATTTAAACTTCTCCCTTAACTATCCTGTTCAACATTTCAAGATTCCGTACAGCATCACCCATAGTGTTGTTAAAATACACATAAACAGTTTTGCCTTCTTCCCGCCACTCATTAACATAGCTGGCGTATTCATATAGTACATCATCGTCATAACTTCCGCGATATTTACCTCCCGGTCCGTGAAAGCGTAGGTAAATCGTTTCACTTATAACATTAAAATCTAAAGGCGTAGCTGATGCCGGAATGTCATGCAACACCACACTGAGGTTGTGTTGTTCTGCAAATTCAAACAGATTGTCTGTATACCAGGAGTTGTGCCTAAACTCTAAAGCTATTTTCCAGGTACAATCTATATCGGTATCAAACAATGTATTTAATAAGTGTTGCAGTTGAGGCATTAAATTAACTTTTGCTGACGGCGGAAACTGTACCAACAAACAACCTTTTTTTGTTCCCGCTGCATCAATGGCTTTCATAAACCGACTAACGTCATCCTCGTTAAATATTAGCCCTTTTTCGTGCGTTATACCGTGCCATAACTTAAAAGTGAATTTAAAATCGTCGGGAACATCGGCAGTCCACTTGGCGATGGTTTTAGCCTGCGGAATTTTGTAAAAAGATGAGTTCACCTCAATGCTGCTAAACAAAGAGGCATAATAGCACAACCTGCTCTTCTCCTTAAATTCGGAAGGGTAATGAGTTTTGTTGGGTACCGGCAGAACCAGTCCGCTTGTTCCTGAGTAATAATTAGTCATAAACGTTTTTCTACTATACAACCGCATGTTGTAACTAAGGTTTTGTTTAAGTAAACGGTTCTCGTTCTAAACAAAACCCTTGTTTTTTAGTTAATTTGATAGCATTTAAACCGAATCAGCCTTGCTATGTTGTTTGCCGACGAAGAAAGCCTCTATACAACCATCTCATCAGCGCCTGTTGGCATTTGTATACTCAATGCAGATACTTTAGTTGCCGAACTGGTAAATGATAAATTTATAGCGGTGGCAGGGAAATCTTCCGAGGCAATTATTGGAAATTTTTATTGGGACATCTTTCCTGAAGCAAGAGGCAGGTACGAAGACGCCATGCAAGGTGTGGTAAAAAACGGGGAACCTTTTCATGCTAATGAAGTAGAGCGTGCCATAGAGAGAAATGGCAGTAAGCAAAAAATTTATATCAATCTGGTTTATTCTCCTATAAAAAATAAAGATGGGCGGGTTATTAAACTTGCCATATGGGCTTTGGAAAAAACAGAAGATGTTATAGAGCGCAAAAAAGAAGAGGCATCTAAACTAAATTTTCAGCAGGAGCGCGACGGTTTAAAAAGTGTGTTCATGCAAGCGTTGGCAGGCATATGCATTTTGCAGGGACCGCAGCTAATTTATGAAATGGTTAACCCCGCCTATCAGGAAATACTGCCGGGCCGTAACTTAGCAGGTCGCTCTATTTTTGAAGCCTTGCCTGAATTGGTAGGAACGCCTGTTCAGACCGCACTACTAAGTGTCTATAAAACCGGAGAAACTTTCAAAATGAATGAAATGCTGATTCCGGTAGCTGAATATGAAGGCGGCCCTACCCGCGAAAGGTATTTTAATTTCAGCTTTCAGGCCCGGCGTGATCACGACGGAAATATTGACGGCATAGTCAATTTTGTTTTTGACGTAACAGAACTGAT
This sequence comes from Mucilaginibacter auburnensis, assembly GCF_002797815.1. NCBI lineage: Bacteria > Pseudomonadati > Bacteroidota > Sphingobacteriia > Sphingobacteriales > Sphingobacteriaceae > Mucilaginibacter > Mucilaginibacter auburnensis. The sequence goes on along the minus strand of NZ_PGFJ01000001.1, from coordinate 964,628 downwards.
AAAAGCACAACACAAACTGCGTGAAGCAACCGAACAAGCTGATCGCCAGAAAAGGATCTATGAAACGATAACTGCGGGTACGCCCGACCTTATGTACGTTTGGGACCTGGATTACAAATTTACCTATGTTAACCATGCCTTGTTAAAAATGTGGGGAAAAACATGGGAGCAGGCAATAGGCAGAGGTTTCCGCGATCATGGTTACGAGGAATGGCATGCCACCATGCACGAGCGCGAAACTGATAGAATAGTTGCTACAAAACAGCCTTTACGTGGTGAAGTTGCATTTCCGCACGCCGAATTTGGTAAACGCATTTACGACTATATACTTATACCTGTACTAAATGAGCATGGCGAGGTTGAAGCCATTGCCGGCACCACTCGTGATGTAACCGAACGCAAAATAATGGAGGATGAGTTGGCTAAAAGTTCGGAGGAATTGCAGGCTATTAATGAAGAAATGGTTGCTACTAATGAAGAGCAGGCCGCTTCAAACGAAGAATTACTTGCAGCTAATAACCAGTTGGCACTGGTTAATAAGGAACTTTTAGATGCCCGTAAAAAAATTGAAGAAAGTGAAGTTGCCCTGCGGTTAGCCATTGAAGCCGCAGATTCAGGCACCTATTCCATCAATATAAGAACCATGGAGTTTTACGCTTCGCCGCGTTTAAAAGAACTTTATGGCTTTAAAAGCGACGAAGAGCCGTCTCTACAGGCCTTGATAAATCAGATCAGGGAGGAATACCGGCAAATGGCTAATGACATGGTTGAAGCTGCCATAATAAGGGGCAAACGCTTTGATCTTACCTTCCCGGTTACCGGTTTCCATGATGGCAAACAGCGTTGGCTACGTTCTATAGGCACGTATCAGCAAGCCGGAGAAAATTCGGAAGCATATTTTGCAGGTATAACTAATGATGTTACTGAGCAAAAGGAAGACGAACAACGTAAAAACGATTTCATTGGCATGGTGAGCCATGAGTTGAAAACACCACTCACCTCGCTCACGGCTATTGTTCAGGTGGCCAACACCAAGTTAAAAAATAGTGAAGACCCGTTTTTGGCAGGCGCTATGGGTAAAGCTAATCAGCAGGTGAAAAGAATGGCAACTATGATCAACGGCTTTTTAAATGTATCAAGGCTTGAATCGGCAAAACTTTTAATAGATAAAAAAGAATTTGACCTGCATGACCTTGTAGAAGAAGTTGTAAAAGAGATAGCTTTTACAGCGTCAACCCATACCATAAAATATAATCTGTGCGATCATATTATGATCAATGCAGATGCCGATAAAATAGGTTCAGTGCTTACTAACCTCATCAGCAATGCCATTAAATACTCGCCAAAGGGCAAAGATGTAGAAATTAAATGTGGCATCGAAAATAACAAAGCAGTGGTAAGCGTAACAGATGAAGGTATAGGCTTATCACCCGAAGACCAGGCAAAAGTTTTTGACCGCTATTTCAGGGTGGAGAGTAACAACACCCGTCATATTTCCGGCTTTGGCATTGGTTTGTATCTAAGTGCCGAGATCATTCGCCGCCACGATGGCGAAATTGGGGTGAAGAGCGAAAGCGGGCATGGCTCAACATTCTACTTCAGCCTACCACTGGTTTAACACACCGTTTTTTCATTTTTTTCCCGTTCAATACTTTCTGAACATACGGTCAAGTATTAATACCTGCGCCCGGTGCGCGTTTTACGTGCTTTTCGCCTGTGTATGAATCAAATCTCCTCAAAAAGGTAAATTTTCATTTTTATTAAAAAACAAATCATTTCTGTTTTGTTGAATTACTATAAAGAAAATTTATTAATCTAAAATTATTAAGATACTAACTATGAAAGCAGCCGTATTTCACAAACCAGGCGATATCCGTTATGATACCATGCCCGACCCACGCATTGAACTGGCAACCGATGTAATATTGAAGGTAACATCAACTGCCATTTGCGGATCTGACCTGCACATTCTAAGCGGTGGTGTACCACAGCCCGAACCCATGATAATGGGCCATGAGTTTATGGGCATTGTAGAAGAAGTTGGCGCAGAAGTGAAGAACCTTAAAAAAGGCGACCGTGTAGTTGTACCCTTCCCTATTGCCTGTGGCAGCTGCTTTTTTTGTACCCATGGCGCATCACCAGCATGCGAACATTCCAACTACGAGCATTATGGCCCTAACGGTGATCTGACCGATCAGAAAGGTGCGGCATTATTTGGTTATACCGATCTGTACGGTGGCTACTCAGGCGGACAGGCTGAATATGTGAGAGTGCCCTACGCAGATATTAGTCCGCGGATAGTGCCGGACAATATGAGCGATGAGCAGGTACTTTTTCTTACCGATATATTTCCTACTGGCTGGTCGGCTATTGATTGGGCACAGCTAAAGGGAGGTGAAGTAGTGGCTATTTTTGGTTCGGGCCCGGTTGGTTTAATGGCTCAAAAAGCGGCATGGCTCAATGGAGCAAGCCGTGTAATAGCTATTGATCCATTGGAATACAGATTGGAGAAAGCCAAAGCCGTAAACAAGGTAGATACCTTGAATCCTGATAAAGTTGATGTAGTTGAAGCCATCCGTGCAATGACCAATGGCCGCGGTGCCGACGTTTGTGTGGATGCCGTTGGCTTTGAACCTAAACGCGGGGTTTTCGATAAAATAAAGTCTGCTGTAAACTTTGAAGTGGGCAGCATGAAGGTTCTTGACCTCTGCTTTAAAGCGGTACGCCGTATGGGTACAGTATCAATAGTAGGGGTTTATGGCTCACCTTATGACAACTTCCCATTGCACAGGCTATTTGACAAAGGCATCACACTTAAAATGGGACAGGCACCTGTATTGAATTACATCGATCATTTAATTGATCTGGTAAAAGAGGATAAGGTGGTTTTAGATGATATCATTACGCATAGTTTACCACTTAGCCAGGTAGCCCACGGCTACAAAATATTTGATGAAAAAGAAGAGGACTGTGTAAAAGTGGTGCTCAAACCCGGAGAATAAATCAAATTAAAACTACTAAAACTACTATCTACCATGGAAAATCAAGGAAAAACAGCGCTAATTACCGGTGGAACCAGCGGTATAGGCAAAGAATTAGCAAAGTTATTTGCGCAGGATGGGTATAATCTCATCATTGTTGCACGTAATCAACAGGAATTAGACAGCACATCAGCAGAGCTTAGTGCAATGGGCGTTAAAGTATCTACCATTGCCAAAGACCTTTCAATTATGGACGAGGCCAAAGCTTTATGTACCGAAATAACACAACAAGTTGATGTATTAGTGAACGATGCCGCGCAAGGTTTGTACGGCCTGTTTAAAGACAATGACCTTGAGCGTGAATTGGACATGATTCACCTCAACATTTGCTCTACAGTAATATTAACCAAGCACTTTGTTAACCAGATGCTTACACGCGGCGAAGGTAAAGTGCTTAACCTGGCGTCCATAGCTAGTAAGGTGCCCGGGCCATGGCAAGCAGTTTATCATGGCACTAAGGCTTTTGTATATTCTTTCACCTTAGCTGTACGCGAGGAAATGAAAGACAGTGGCATAACATTCACAGCCTTATTGCCGGGCGCTACGGATACCGATTTCTTTAATAAAGCCGGCATGAACGAAAGCAGGATAGTACAGGACAAAGATTCGCTATCAGACCCTGTTGATGTTGCTAAAGATGGTTACGAAGCCTTAATGGCGGGAGAAGACTACGTAATATCAGGCTTTAAAAATAAAGCGATGATCACCGGAGCCAACCTGATGCCGGATAGTGCAGTGGCCCATATGATGAATGAACAACAAAAACCAGTAGAACAGGATCAACATTAAAAGCAGCACTATGAGCGAAGAAAATAAATTAAGCCGGCGACAAATGGTTGCCGGCTTAGGCACAACGCTGGCCGCCGCGGCTATTGCTCCTGTGCTATCGGCGCAGGCAGGTACAGGCGCAACTGTTAATAACGTAATGCCATTAGACGACCCAACTTCTAAATATCCTAAGCCTCCTTTTCAGGAACAAACCCAGCCCTGGCCGGGTTTGGCCAGCAAAATGAATCCGAGACCGGACCATGGTGAAAAAACTTATAAAGGCTCAGGAAGGTTGGCAGGACGTAAAGCATTAATAACCGGCGGCGACTCAGGAATGGGGAGGGCTGCAGCAATTGCATACGCCCGGGAAGGTGCTGATGTGGCAATAAATTATTACCCTACCGAAGAACCTGATGCGCAGGAAGTGCTGCAATTGATAAAAGCGGCAGGACGTAAAGCGGTTGCTATTCCAGGCGATCTGCGTGATGAAGCGTTCTGTAAACGATTGGTTGACGAGGCAGCCAAGCAATTAGGCGGGCTGGATATAGTTGTGAATAATGCAGCAAGGCAACAAACTCATGAGTCAATAATGGACATTTCGAGTGAGCAGTTTGACTGGACCATGAAAACCAACGTTTACGCCCCTTTCTGGATAATAAAAGCCGCCATGCCTTATTTGCAGCCGGGCTCAACCATTATTGGTACTGCATCAGAGCAAGCTTATGACCCATCTGCTAATTTATATGACTATGCACAAACTAAAGCTACTACGGTAAATTACATTAAATCGTTGGCTAAGCAGTTAGGACCAAAAGGTATCCGCGTTAATGGCGTAGCACCCGGTCCTATCTGGACACCGCTGCAAGTTAGCGGTGGCGCAACCATGGAAAAACTTAAACAATTTGGTGGTGATACGCCAATGGGCAGACCCGGACAGCCAGCTGAATTAGCATCCATTTATGTGCAATTAGCAGCTGCGGATGCCAGCTACGCTAACGGACAAATTTACGGTGCAGCAGGAGGTGGCGGTCAGCCATAAAATGTTAATGTTATACAAGCGCTGTGGTACAGCGTTTGTATAACATATTTAAAAAGGAGGAATTATGCCATGGTATAACGGGGATTACCCGCCATCCTACAAAAATCAGCCTAAAAAGATCAGAGAAAAGGCAACCGAAATAGCCAATGAGATATTGAAAGACAGTGGCGACGAGGGCATAGCTATTGCCACCGGTTTGAAAAAGGCTCGTGAATTTTACAAAAAGGAGAAGCACTGATGCCGTCAGCGGTTATAGCGGCTTATCATTATTATGCGGCTAGTGAAACTTTGGAAATAAGGTATCATTCCGGCAAAGTATATCAATACCTTAATGTACCCGAAAAAGTGTTTAAGCAAATGCGCTCAACCATGGTAAAGGGAATTTGGTTTAACCGGCATATCAAACGGAAGTATCCGTTTAAAGAAATTACTCCGGGCGTAAATCAAAATGATTTGTTTACGCCCGGAGTTTAACTATTCAGCTTCTCCGGCAGCTATCTGTTGTTTTTAGCGCGTTGCTGCACCCAGTAATACAAAGGCGGAATAATGACAGGTGCGAAAAGCAGAGTACAGGTTAAGCCCCCTATAATAACGGTAGCTAATGGCCTTTGAACATCTGAGCCAATTCCGGAAGAAGTTGCAGCAGGCACCAAACCAATAATAGCCACTATTAAAATACTCATCAAAGCACGTAACTGCTCTTTTGATGTATGTAGTACCGTATCTTTCATATCTGCTCCATCAGCCATTCGTTCTTTCTCCCGGTTTAAGGCGGAAACCAGCAATACGCCCGACATGGCTGATATACCGAATATACTCACAAAGCCTACACCTGCAGATACGTTGAAGTAGTAGCCCCGGATCAACAGTGCGAAAATACCACCTGCCAATGCAAACAATATACAGCTCATGGTAATGAACGTGCTCGACATTTTGCGGTAAAGTATAAATAAGAACAGGAACACAATGACAATAGTAAGCGGTATGGTGAACATTAGCTGCTTACCGGCGCGCTCTAAATTTTCATACTGACCACCGTAAATTATGCTGTAGCCTTTAGGTACGCTTATCTGCTTATCAATTTTAGCCTGTAATTCTTTCACAAAGCCCCCCTGATCACGACCGCGAATATTAGTACGCACGGTTATCATGCGTTTGTTGTTATAACGATAGATGTTAGTTTGACCTTCTATGTAGTTGATCTGCGCTAACTGGCTTAATGGAATCAAAGCGCCTGCGGCAGACGGCACCTGTAGGTCCTTTATCTCATCCATGCTGCTCCGGTTCTCCGGCAGGTAGCGCACCACAATATCATAGCGTTTGGTACCATCATATAAAACAGATATGGCTTTACCGGCAATGGCGGCCTCTATCATATTATCAATATCGGCCACGTTGATACCGAAACGGGCCGCTGCTTCCCGGTTAATATTAATAGCAAGCTGCTCCTGCGGACCTTCCTGTTCAATGTTAACGTTGTCAGCCCCCTTGGTACCATTAACAATCTTCGCTATTTTTTCCGCACGTTGACGCATCATTTTCAGGTCGTCACCAACTACAGATATGGCCAGATCGGCGGCACTACCGGTAACAATTTCCATTACCTGGTCAATAATAGGCTGACCGGATGAGAACTGTACAGACGGCAACTGCTCTTGCAGATCGGTTTTAATGCGTTGCAACAGGTCCTTTTTGGAAATAGTATCGCTCCAAAGGCTGTAATCTTTCAAACCAACTAATATCTCATTTCTATTAGCCGGGAACGGATCGGTACCATCATCATTACGGCCGGTTTGAGTAATTACGAAGGCTATTGGCGGATATTTAGCGATGATCTGCCTGATCTTAGGCGCATATGATGCGTTCTCCTGAATAGTGATACCGGCAGGGAAGTTACCTCTTAAAAAGATAGAACCTTCATCCAGGGCCGGCAAAAATTCAGTACCTAATTTAATACCGAACAAAATAATAACGGTGATAAGACCAAAACCAATCAATACGGTACGCTTTGCATGTTTAAGTAAACCCGACAAGTACTTACCGTACACATTCTCCAGCCAATCCAACACCACATTTTTGTGCTGCTTCATGGGCTTGTTAATGTCATCAATATTTTTCCGGTACAGGAAGGATATAATTACAGGAATGAAGGTAAGCGCTGCCAGCATGGAACCAATTACCGCAAACGCAAGGGTTAGCGCCATGGGCGAGAATAACTTACCTTCAACCCTGGTCATTAATAATATAGGTGTATAAGCAAGGATGATGATGGTTACGGAGAAGAATATCTCGCGTCCAACCTCCTGTGCTGCCGCAAGCGTTATACCAACAATACCGGCTTTTCGTTCTTCGGGCGTAACATTCCGATACCTACGTATAAGGTGTTCGGCCATAACGCAGGCCCCGTCTACAATTATGCCAAAGTCTATAGCGCCTAATGATAACAGGTTAGCAGGTATTCCTGTCAACCGCATTAAAATAAAGGCGAATAGTAATGAGAACGGAATGGTAAGCGTGACCACCAGTGCACTACGCACGCTGCCCAAAAACAGCACCAACAGTATAATTACAATTGACACACCCTCCATTAGGGTATGAGCAACCGTCTCTAATGAATGATCGATAAGAAAACTGCGGTCATACAACGTTTTTAACCGAACGCCTTCCGGCAGCGATGTTTCCTGTATCTCGGCCATCTTGTCTTTCACTAGTTTCAACACATCGCTTGGGTTCTCGTAACGCCTTAAAAGAATAATACCTTCTACACCGCTGTTTACATTTACCTTATCAGCGTTTACGGTATAACCTAACACACCACTTGGCGGCGGTGGGGTAATTTCAACAGATGCAACATCGCGGATGAACACCGGCGCGCCACCGTCAGACTTGATAACGATATTTAAAATGTCCTGCTCATTTTTAATGGCACCTAAGCCACGCACGGCAAAGCCTTGCCCACCGCGTGCTATAATACCGCCTCCTGTATTTTGGTTATTGGCATTAACGGCATCAATAATAGTTTGGATATTCAGCCCGTACTTGCGCAAACGTTCAGGTGAAGTAAGGATATGAAATTGCTTTAACGGACCGCCAAACGTGGTGACATCGGCAATACCCGGCACCTGCAAAAGCGCTGGCTTAATTACCCAGTCCTGTAAATCACGCAGCTGCGTTGGGCTGTAGGTTGGCGGTGCCTCTACTACATAACGCAATATCTCGCCTACCGCGGTAGTCATAGGTGCCAGTTCAGGCTCAACTCCCGGCGGCAATTCGGCACCGTTAATACGTTCCATAACCTGCTGACGCGCAAAATAATCGTCAGTACCATCTTTAAAAGTAAGCTGCACTACAGATAGCCCGAAAATAGTACGGCTGCGTCTGTCTAAAACATTGGGCGTATTTTGCAAAGCCCGCTCAATAGGCACGGTTACCTGTTGCTCAACCTCCTCAGCCGCACGGCCGGGGTACTGCGCAACAATTATTACGTTGGTATCGGCAATATCAGGATACGCCTCAATTTTTAACTGCGTAAAACACCAGAAACCCACGCCCATCAGTAACAAACTGGCTGCAATTACCACCCAGCGGTTACGTAGCGAAAAGACAAGAAGATTGCGTATCATTATAAGTAAGAATTGTGGGCGGCGGTATCGTCGTCGTCAATAAAAAGTTCAACCGCGTTGGTTGTGATCAGGCCGCCTTTCCACACTTTTCTAAGTGCTTTAAGAGCTTTTTTGACTTTAGGTTCGGTGTCAATAAAAACCACTATCATAGGGGTTTCGTCAAAGCTAAACAATGCGTTTGGCTTGTTGATGCGTTGATTGATTCCGTAACCAACCGTCCCTTCAAACGCAGTAGCGCCGTTAATTTCCTGCCTGATGAGTAATTGCATAATGAACTCATAGAGCAATTGCGTACCTATGAGCTCATGCTTATCAATAAAAATTTGTGCCTGTAGCATATTAGTAGCCAAAGCTTAAGCCTTTTAACTGCATTACGCCGGCGGTGGCAATAGCATCGCCGTTATGTAAGCCGTTATAAACTATTATCCTGTCGCCGGTTTGCGGACCAACATTTATTTCTCTGCGAGCAAATACAGTTGGCGACTGTTTCACAAACACGTAGTTTTTGCCCTGAACAGTTACCAAAGCATTTTTGCTGATATTAAGCTTATCACCTTCGCTTACACCAAACATCACATTAGCATACATACCTGCTTTAAACTTTTTGCTGTCGTTATCAATGGCTATACGCAGTTTTACCGTTCTGCTTGAAGCGTCAACCATATCTGCGATATCTTCTATCCTACCAGTTACCTTTTGATCAGGATAAGCTGTAAATTGTATGACGCATTGTTGCCCCTCTTTGATCTTGCTGATCTGGCTCTCAGGGATATCGCATATAACATAGGCCGACCCTGCCTTAGCACGACGTAATGACAAAGGATCAAAACCACCGGTTTTTAATCTTGCCTCATTTTCAGCTATTGCGGTTTCTTCATTCAATATCTCATTTTGAGTTGTTGAAGCATCGGTTTGCGCACCTATCAAACCTACTTGCGCATCGGCTACGTCTTTACCTGTACCTACACCGTGCGATTGCAGGTCAGAAAAGCGATCAACTTCGATCTTTTTCTTTTCAATGATATTACGCTTTTGCGACAGCACCGATTTCTTTTGCTGAATGTTCACCAGGTTTTGTAACAGCGATGTGTAAGACGATGCCAGATCCGGATTGTCAAATAATACAATGTTCTGCGCTGCGCCTTCATTTGATGGCACAATAGTAGCCGCCACCTTTGCCGGTGCGCTTATCTCGGCGTTTAACTTATTGCTATCTATTTTTTCTGTAACAAAAAAACTGGTGTACTCACTATCCGGAAATAATATTTTGGCGCCATTATCTTTTACAATCGGCGTGGTTTCCGGCTTTTTTGCTGTTTCGGTAGCCTTGGCTTTGCAACCTGCAATAGCGGCTGCTATACATGCCATTAGTGCTAAATTTTTTACCTGTTGCATATTATATCTTGAAATTAATTTCGTTTTCATTATCTGGCTAATTGATTAATGGTTCCGGTGGCATAAAGCAACTTAATGCTATTTTCTCTATACAGCTCCAGAGATTGGTAATACTGCTGTTCGGTATCCAACCAGTTGCGTTGTGCCTCCAAAAAGTCTATTATGGTGGTGCCCCCGCGTAGGTAGGCATATTTTACATTAGCTAATATCTGCCGTGCCTGATCGCGCAGCTGAACAAACCTTTGCATTTGCTGGCGTTGTAGCTGATAGCTGTTATAGGCAGTCTGCACTTCAGTACTCACACGTTGTTGCAAAGCCTGATAGCTTTGATCGGCCTGCTCTTTCAGCACAAGTGACTTTTGACGTTCGCCTTGATTACGACTAAAAAAAGGCAGCTCAATAGTTGCGAAGATACCCGCATACGGAACACTGTTTTGCGGGTTATAGATAAAGCCCAGTTCGGGAGTTGGCTTTGCTAAGGCACTTTGCAAACGGATATTAGCATCAGCCACGGCGATATTTGAACGTGCTGTAACAAGGTCGCTACGGTTTTGTAAGGCTTGCTCACGTATTGCGGTAAGCAGCGTATCAAAGGTCATAACAAAATTCTCCGTTGTGTCTACGCTTATGTTGTTAGCATCGCCTGTAAGGTATTTAAGGTTACTTACCTCATTAATATAAGTCTGCCTTGCTGTTTGCAACTGCAGTTCGTACTGACTGGCCAACAGTTGCGTACGCATCACCTCGGTTTGCGTAGTAATCTGGTTACGCAGCCTGATAACATTGGCGCTTACCAAAGTATCAATATTAGACTTAGCAGTTGCTATTAAACCCACCTGTTTACCGGCTATCCAAACATCCAGCCATTTTAGCGCTACGTCTCTGAACAGATTGCGTTCAGTTTCATCATATACGCTCTCGGTAAGCTTTACATTAAGTTTAGCGTTCTCGATTTTATATTTCCGTTGACCCGATAGCTGGAAAGGCTTGGTGAGCTGCCACCACACCTGCTGGTTACGATTGCTGTTCCATCCGGTACCGGCGGCGAAAGACGAACTCTGCAACAATTGCAGGGTTTGGTTATTCAATACGGGGTTAGGGCGCAATCCGGCGGTAACAACGTCGGCTTGTACAACGTTAATATCATAGCGGGCCGACTTGAGATCGGGGTTGTTAGACCGTGCGGCTTGTAAAGCTTGCTTTAAATTGTATATCTGCTGCGCATTCAAAGCAAGGGGCAGAAGTAAACAGTATAAAAGCGAATAAATAAATGATCTTCGCAATACTTTCATAGCATTAATAAGGGTTACAAATTTATGCTGCTATTGCGAGTACCCGGTTTACAGGACTGTTAGAATATTATTAGAAAAACATTAGGAACAGGAAAGTTAGAGGTGAGGAAGGGTAACGGTAAACGTAGTCCCCTTATTCGGAATTGAATTTAAGGCTATATTTCCCTTGTGCAACTCAACAATTTTTTGGCACAGCGACAGGCCTATACCGTACCCTTCGGCATATTGGCTGTTGCTGCCGCGATAAAACGGTGTGAAAATGTTTTCTAACTCTTCTTTAGGTATGCCAATTCCTTCGTCAACAAAGTTGATAATAGTTTTTTCTTTTGAGTAGCTTATACCCACTTTACATTGTTTCTTCGACGAAAATTTACAGCCATTTTCCATCAAATTAACAAAAGCGGTAGTAAGCAGATATTCGTTGCCTCTGATGGTGATGTACTGGTCGTCTTCTATCTCCTGATCAAACGAGAGCGGCACCGTAAATGTGTTGTTCTTGTCCATTACCTGCCGGCTGGCATCCAGTAAAATCTCATCTAAACGGAGCTCTTTGAAACTCACCTCACTTTGATCATAGCTGGCCTTAGCCAGATCAAGCATACCATTAATAAGGCGGTTTATTCTTTTTGCATCGGTTAAAGATAAGCCGATCACCTTTTTATAATCTTCAATGCTGCGGTCTTTTGATAGAGCGAGGTCCAATTCGCCTATCATAGCGGCCAGCGGCGTGCGTAGTTCATGCGATATGTTATATACAAACAGCTTTTGAGCGCCAAAAGAATACTCCAAACGCTTTAACATCTTGTTGAAGGTAACAGCCAGTTCGGCCAGTTCATCCTTTCCGTTGCCCTCATCAACTGTTTGATGGAGGTTGGATGCAGTTATGGCATTAACATTATCAACTAATTTGGACACAGGTTGCAGGGCCTTACTTGACAAAAATCTGCCCACTACTGTTATGATGATGATTGACGCTACAAAGGCGAAGAACAGTGTTGAACGCAGCCCGCGCAACATTCTTTCGCCTGTATGGTCTTTGGCAGCGGCGGTAACGATGAATTGTTTACCATCGTTTTGGTAAAGAAAACCTATCTCCTGCAAACTACCCTGGTTAAAACGTATCTCCTTTTTACGTATCACCTCATCTATCATCTGCCGGGTTTCTTTTACTTTGTCAACATTGATATCATCGTGATACAGCAGATTGAAACCCGTATCATAAATAGCCACCTCTTCCGGGAAAAATGCATCCGACGAATTTTTGTAGATAAGCTGCAAAACATCAGCTTTAATGCCCGCCTTAAGCAGCAAATTAGCCTTAATAGCTGACCGTACTTTGAGTTGGCGATAATACTCATCCTGCCGGCTCTTAGCATAAGAAAAATAAACCGCCACCGCGAAAGCCAGCAACAATGCCGATGTCATGACGGCAAAAAGCAGTGTAAGTTTGTTTTTTAAACGCATTAGCTAACTTGCTGTAAAATAAAACCCATGCCCGATTTGGTGTGTATCAATTTGGTAGAAAAATTTTTATCAACCTTATTTCTCAGGTAGTTTATATACACATCAATAAAGTTGGTGCCGGTATCAAATGTAGTTTCCCAAACCTTTTCGGCTATTTCTACGCGCGTTAACACCCTGCCTGTATTTTGCATCATATACTCCAGCAGTTTAAACTCCTTTGGTGTAAGATTGATCTCCACCTGATCCCGAAAAACGCGTTTGGTGTTCAGGTTCATTTCAAGATCTGCCACTCTCAAAATAAAACCTGCGTTAGTTGGTTGACTTGTACTGCGTTTTAACAGTTCACGTATACGTACGTGCAATTCGCGCAGGTCAAATGGTTTTACCATATAGTCGTTAGCACCGGCATCAAAACCTTCTACCTTATCGTCGGTAGTGCCTAATGCGGTTAGCATAATAATAGGTATAGCAGGCAATGCGCTTCGTATTTGCCTGCACAGATCAATCCCATTAATTTTGGGTAAGTTAATATCGGTTATGATCAGATCATACTGATTGTTTAGAACAAGTTTTTTCGCTATTTCGCCATCAAACGCCACGGTTGCTGCATAGCCATATTCTTCCAATCCCCGTTTTATCAGATCGGCTACCCTTACTTCGTCTTCGGCAATGAGTATGTGCATTATTGGCGTTAGTTTGTTAATTAGCAAAGTTAATATTTAGGTGCTAAAAATTGTTGATACGCATTAATGTGTTAATCAGCTTTCAATTATCATGAACAATATGTTATTGAGCTTGTTATTTAAACAGTAACATTAGGATAACACTTAATTTAACATGCCATGAAAAATCCATTCAAGAAAAAAGATAACACAGCTATTATTGCAGCTGTAGCAGTAGCCAGCTTAGCGGCAGGTGCTGTTGCCTATTTGTTTTTAACCGATAACGGAAGCGATCTGCGTTCGGGTTGGAAAAAGAAAATAAAAGATATTGCTAAAGACGCAGCCGTTGATGCCATTAACAAACATACGCGTATACCTAAAAAGATAGCGCGTGCCGCAACTGAACATGTTGCCAACTAATAAAAGATATTTTAACTTACAACAATAACAGCCCTGCAATGCGGGGCTGTTTGCGTTACTATCAACTCAATTTGAATTGGTGTTTTTATTTTCGAGATTTGGCAGCTGAATAAGTTTGAGGATAAATAAGCATGTACAAGGAAATTGACCTGCAAAGCTGGAGCCGCTTTGATACCTATAAACACTTCTCTGCCTTTGAGTTGCCTTTCTTTAACCTGTGTTTTAATATTGATATAAGTCTGCTTTATCAAAAATGCAAGATCAACGGCTATTCAATAAACCAGGCCTTGCACTATTGCTGCCTGCAGGCCGCTAATCAAATTGACGAGTTCAAGTTGCGTATTATAGATGGTAAGGTAATTCAATATGATGTGATACACGCCGGCGCCATTGTTTTACTTCCCGACAATAACATCAGATTTTGCTTATATGAACATACCGTTGATTTTGCCGATTATGTAAATAAAGCGAATGCTGTGCGTGACAAAATTTTAAAAACGCAACAAACCGATCCGCGCAGCCAGGAGCAGGATGTTATTCATTTTTCGGTTGTACCCTGGGTTTCCTTTACCTCTATTTCTCACCCCCGCGGGTCAGGAAAAATAGAGAGTATTCCGAAAATAACGATGGGCAAGTTTTTTAAAAGTGAAGGACGTACTATGCTTCCTATCTCAGTTGAAGTGAATCACAGCTTAATGGATGGCTACCACCTGGGGCTGTTCAATCAGCATTTTGAAAAAGCAATTACAGAATTCTGATCTTTAGCAAAATGCAAAACGCCTCTTTTGAGGCGCTTTGCATTTATATTATTATAATCCCATCCACCTAAAGAAAGCATCTGAGTTAGGCTTTCTTCCAAGGAAGTTTTCCAACATGGTGGCTTCATCAATGGTTGCACCTTTTTCTAATACTTCTTTCCTGTATCTGGCTCCGGTTACCGGACTAAGCACTCCGTTTTTCTCAAATACCGAGAATATATCCTGCGCATAAACCTTTGACCACAGGTAACCATAGTAATTAGCTCCATAACTATTTAAATGATCAAAAGCGCAAATAAAGTGAGTACCTGCAGGAAAAGGCATCTGCGTCATGCTGTAAAGATCTGTTGATATTTGGTTGATACCTTTTTGTTTGGTCAAAGGGTACTTGTCTTCATAAGTAAAATCAAGCATGCTTAAATACACCTGGTACATTTGCGCATTGCTGATACCAACAAGTCTTGCTTTATTTAGTTTATCAAACAGCTCCTTAGGCATTACCTCACCTGTTTTGTAATGTTTGGCAAAGAGTTTAAGGCAATCATAATTCCAGGTAAAGTTTTCCAGAAACTGTGACGGCGCTTCAACAAAGTCGCCTTTTGTATTAAATGCACTTTGCGATGAAAGAGCCGGATGACTTAACATGAAATGGATAAGGTGGCCAAATTCATGAAACAGTGTAACTACATCGCCATGGTTTAATAATGAGGGCTCCCCTACTGCACCTTCAGGAAAATTACAGATCAACGCGCCTGAAGGCAAAGTTTCTTTACCATCTTTTAAATGATACATAGAAATATTAAAGCAGGCAAAGTGCGTGTATTTATTAGGGCGTGGGTACAGGTCAAGGTAAAAGCTACCCATCTTTTTACCGTCTTTATAAAGCGCATAAGTTTTTACTTTACTGTACCACACAGGTACTCCCTTAACCTCTCTTATGGTGAAACCAAATAGCTTCTCATATAAGCCGAACATACCTTTTATGGTATTATTCATTTCAAAGTAAGGTTTCAACTCATCCGTATTCAACTGGTATTTAGCATCCAGCATTTTCTTTCCATAATAAGAATTGTCCCAGGCGTAAAGCGTATCATCCAATTCGGGATGTAATTGTTTTTTCAACGCTTTTAATTCACCTAATGCTTCAGGTACATGTGGCGTTAATTTATCGCGCAGGTCCTCTAAAAAGCTCCACACATTAGACGGCTTAGCTGCCATTTTTTGCACCAATGCATATTCAGCATAAGTTTTGAATCCTAATTGCTCAGCAAGTTGCTGGCGATAATAAAACATACTATCCAATACAGCTATGTTAGCCGGATAAGCTCTGTTATAATATTTGGTCAACATCATGCGCCGGGTGTTTTCATCATTGGCATATTTCATAATGTTGTTATTGTTAGGTCCGTTAACAATTACCATATATGAGCCATCAGCACGTTTCCATGCTTTACTTAAATTTTCAGGCACGCCTTTAACCTCGTCGGCAGTCAGTTTCAAGCTGTCTTTATGTTCGGCTATATTACGACTGAACCTGCTGCCCAGTGCAATTAGTTTTTCATTGGTTCTCTTTAATGCCGCACGGCCGGCAGCATCCAGTTTAGTACCATTAATTTCAAACGATATTAAACTTTCCTTAAGCAGCTTCTTTTGATCCGGCCGCATGGCTTTAGCGGCGGGTGTGGCCGCAAAACGCTTTAATGCATTATACAGGTCAACATTTAAAGTTATGTCAGAATTATATGCCGATAGTTTCTCGCTTTGTTCGGTAGCCGCGTTACGTGTTTTATCATCAACATACGTAGCTTCTATAACGCTTATCTTTCCACCCAGATCACTTAAACCGTAGTTCAGCTCATCTAAAGCTATCAACGTGTTGGCAACGGTTTGCTTACCTGCCGGAACGCTGGTAATAGCCTTAATACGCGCATCACTTTCCTTAATTACTTTAGCAACGGCATCAGCAATAATAACTGGGGTAACCTTATCAAACTGTGTAGGAACATTTGACCGGGTAAGCAGTAGATTAGTGGCAGGTTTAGTTTGCGCACACAACCCCACCGGCGATAGCATCGCCATAACAAGTATCTTTTTGAGCATAGTAAAATCAGTTTATCCAAATATACCTTTTTAAGGTGAAAGGTGAAAGGTGAAAGGTGAATATTTAAAAGTAAAGCCGCCCCGTTATCACGGGGCGGCTTTACTTTTAAATATTATGAAGCGTAAAAACCTTTTACCTTTAGCCTTTACCTTCAAGCTTAATTAAACCATTTGCTTTCTGATGATATTTAAAGCACCACCTGCCTTAAACCACTCAATTTGCTGAGCGTTGTAAGTATGGTTAACGGCAAACTCATCAGTTGTACCATCCTGGTGATGCAACACAACAGTTAACTGCTTATCAGGCGCAAACTCAGTTAAGCCCAGGATATCAATTTTATCATCCTCCTGTATCTTGTCGTAGTCAGCAGTATCAGCAAACGTAATACCCAACATACCTTGTTTTTTAAGGTTGGTTTCGTGAATACGGGCAAATGATTTTACCAATATAGCACGAACACCTAAATGACGTGGTTCCATAGCCGCATGCTCACGAGACGAGCCTTCGCCATAGTTTTCGTCACCTACCACAACTGAGCCAATGCTGTGAGCTTTGTAATCACGCTGTGTAGCTGGAACCGGACCGTACTCGCCGGTTAATTGGTTCTTAACGCTGTCGGCAGAGTTGTTAAAATAGTTAATTGCACCGATCAGCATGTT
The DNA here is from genome assembly GCF_002797815.1 of Mucilaginibacter auburnensis. Classification (NCBI taxonomy): domain Bacteria; kingdom Pseudomonadati; phylum Bacteroidota; class Sphingobacteriia; order Sphingobacteriales; family Sphingobacteriaceae; genus Mucilaginibacter; species Mucilaginibacter auburnensis. The sequence continues at coordinate 947,406 of NZ_PGFJ01000001.1, read as the reverse complement.
GTTGCTGATGTTGTCCAGGTGACCACGGAATTTTAACCATGGGCCAGCCATAGAAATATGGTCGGTAGTACATTTGCCTTTTGCTTTGATCAACAAACGTAAACCTTTCCAATCAGTACCTTCCCACGGTTTGAACGGATCAAGCAATTGTAAACGTGACGAAGCAGGGTCAACAATAACATTTACTTTGCTGCCATCCTCAGCCGGAGCCTGGTAACCAGCATCTTCAACTGCGTAGCCTTTAATCGGCATTTCAAGACCTTGTGGCTCGTCTAACTTTACCTGTTCGCCTTTTTCATTAGTTAGGTAATCAGTAAGCGGGTTGAAGGTTAAGTCTCCGGCAATAGCCATAGCGGTTACTACCTCTGGCGACGCAACGAATGCATGTGTATTTGGGTTACCATCTTGTCTTTTAGCAAAGTTACGGTTGAATGAAGTAATGATCGAGTTTTTACGGGTAGGATCGTCAGTATGACGTGCCCACTGACCAATACATGGGCCGCAAGCGTTAGCTAAAACAACACCACCCATTTGGTCAAACGTATCTAAATAACCATCGCGGTCAACAGTATAGCGTACCAATTCAGAACCAGGGGTAATAGTGAATTCAGCCTTAGCTTTTAAGCCTTTATCAATAGCCTGTTTCGCCAATGAAGCCGAACGTGTAATATCCTCATAAGACGAGTTAGTACATGAACCTATTAAACCAACTTCCAGTTTTGCAGGCCAGCCGTTCTCTTTAACAGCAGTAGCAAATTTAGAAATAGGCCATGCCAGATCCGGAGTAAACGGACCGTTAATGTGCGGCTCCAATTCGCTCAGGTTAATTTCAATAACCTGGTCAAAATAAGCAGCAGGGTTAGCGTAAACTTCAGGGTCGCCGGTTAAATGCTCTTTAATTGCATTTGCTGCATCGGCAATCTCAGCGCGTTTTGTACCACGCAGATATGTTTCAGCTTTTTCATCATACCCGAAAATAGACGTAGTTGCACCAATCTCGGCACCCATGTTACAGATAGTACCTTTACCTGTAGCACTTAATGATTCTGCACCTTCTCCAAAATATTCAACAATAGCACCTGTACCACCTTTTACCGTTAAAATACCTGCTACTTTCAAAATAACGTCTTTTGCAGATGTCCAGCCAGAAAGTTTACCATTTAATTTCACACCAATTAGTTTAGGGAATTTAAGCTCCCACGGCAAACCAGCCATTACGTCGCAGGCATCAGCACCACCAACACCAATAGCTATCATACCCAAACCACCCGCGTTAGGGGTGTGTGAATCGGTACCGATCATCATACCACCTGGGAAAGCATAGTTCTCTAAAACTACCTGGTGAATTATACCTGCACCCGGTTTCCAGAAACCAATACCATATTTATCTGATACTGATGCCAGGAAGTCGTAAACCTCTTTGTTAATATCTTTAGCAGTGCTTAAATCGGCATCAGCGCCCACTTTAGCTTGTATAAGGTGATCGCAATGTACTGTTGAGGGCACAGCCACCTGCGGGCGACCAGCTTGCATAAATTGCAACAACGCCATCTGTGCAGTTGCATCCTGCATGGCAACGCGATCTGGTGCGAAATCAACGTAATCAACACCACGTCCGTATGCTTGAGCAGCATCGCCGGCACTCAGGTGAGCATATAATATCTTTTCAGTTAAAGTTAGTGGTTTACCGGTTGCAGTACGAGCTGCCGCAATGCGGGTAGCGTATCTGTCGTAAACCTTCTTTATCATGTCTAAATCAAAAGCCATGGTGTATTTGCTATTAAAATATCAAAAAATAAAATTGTGTAATTATCGGGCTTCCTATTCTTTAGTGCGTTAATTGTGTAAAAATAACACTCAGAAAACAGAAAGGCAAAACTACAAATTTATAACGGTTAAAGCCACAAGGGGGTTTTGTTAATTTTATTTAGAAATATTCTGAATAAAAAAGCCCCGCCTTTAGGGCGGGGCAATATATTTTGCGCTTTATATTGTTAATTTACGTAGTCTACAGGGAATGGATAGCTGTTAACCGGGCCTGTCATTTGTCCGGTAGCAAAATCAAGTATATAGCGCGTATAACCACCTTGAACCTCAGTATTTCTGAAATAAATTCTGGCCGTGTTATTTACATAAAATATAAAGCCACTATATCCTCCAAACATACCAGTGGGATTAGCAGGACTAAGATCAACTGTTTGAGTAGAGAAATCAATGCGCCCCAGAAGGAACTTATTGCCCTCTGCAAACGGATTAACTACCAAACTATTAAAGGTGTATTGAGTAGCTAAATCATGAAACTCGTTGGTAACACCTTCACTGGTAACTTTACCTAAGTGATGACCATAACCTATGGTTCCAACAATTGGTACACCACCAGACATAGGGCCTTTTACATAGTAATACTGTGTGTTGGTGTAGTTATTTGCAAATCCCGGACCTGTTTCAGTAGTTCTTAAAGTATCATATAGCGTGTAAGAATCAACTGTCCATTCATCCTTGCTGCACAACGTGGTGTAAGTAGAATTACCGGTAAACTTTCTGGTGGTATCTCCGCTAATAACTGTTTTGTTGGTAGGCGTTATAGTTGGCAAACCACAACCGGGGTTAGCATTCACTTTTAACCCGTTAGTAGCTTTTGTGTTTGAATTGAACTGCGCGGAGAATGACTTGTACAAACTGGTGGCCATTTGGCGGGCAGTAGTTGCCTGATCTGCCTGTGTTGATACTTTCTGTTTTGCGGTATATGCATCTTTTTTACATGATGAATAAACGCCCGCTATAAACAAAGCGGCAATTAGCAAGGTATATTTTTGTTTCATATATAAAGTTTAGGTATGTAACCCCTATTTTCCTTGCGCTCCTGAAGGCAAATTGCAAGCCATAAATTTTAAAGGAGAAGCAAAAATCAATTGCGCATTAATTACACAACATGGGGATTTTGCGGGCAAAATATTCCACAAATCATCACAATAATTTCAAAGTTGCGCATTTCTTATTTAAAGAAAACATAACGCTAAACTTGCGTTTATACATATTAAGTAAATTTGCAACAGCTAACTTTTTAAAACCAAGTGTTTTTAAGTAAATTGCAAACCCAAATAAAATTGTAAGAGCCATGACTGAGACGTTGGAAATCAAGATCACCAAAACAAGCAATTCCCGTTTAGCACAAACGGATTTTGAAAACCTGCCCTTCGGACAAATTTTTACCGACCACATGTTTGTGGCCGATTATGCCGATGGCGAATGGAAAAACTTAGAAATTATTCCTTACGGTGATATTCTGGTCAGCCCGGCCATCTCTTCTTTGCATTACGGACAATCATTTTTTGAGGGTTTAAAAGCTTATCGTCATGCCGATGGTAAGATCTCTATATTCCGCCCTGATAAAAACGCGGCGCGCTTCAATAAATCTGCTGATCGCTTATGCATGCCTGCTTTACCGGAAGAAACTTTTATACAAAGCATTGCTGCATTGGTTGATATTGACCGCGACTGGATACCTTCAAAACCAGGTTATTCATTATACCTGCGCCCATACATGTTCGCTACTGACCGCTACCTGGGTGTAGCGCCGTCAAAAAGCTACAAATACATGGTGTTGGCGTGCCCGGTAGGCGCCTACTTTTCAAAAACACTACGTGTAAAAATTGAAGACCATTACACCCGCGCTGCCGAAGGCGGTATGGGTTATGCCAAATCATCAGGCAACTATGGCGTTTCTATGTATCCTGCACGCAAAGCTGCCGAGGAAGGTTTTGATCAGTTGATCTGGACAGATGCCAAAGAGCACAAATACATTGAGGAGATGGGTGCAGCTAACGCTATGTTTGTGTTAGATGGTAAACTGATCACTCCGATAGCAGGCGATACGATACTGGATGGTGTAACTCGTAATACTGTAATTACACTGGCCAAAGAGTGGGGCTATCCTGTTGAAGAAAGAAAGGTATCTGTTGAAGAAATTATGGAGGGTGCTAAAAACGGCAAGTTAACTGATGCTTTTGGAGCAGGCACAGCCGCAACTATAGCTTCTGTAGGTTCTATCAGCCATAACGGCGAAGAGTATACTTTGATTGACCCTAAGGACCGTGAATTTTCACAACGTGTTTTAAAAACCATTGATGCCATCCGTTACGGCAATGCACCTGACACACACGGATGGAATTATATTGTAGGATAGTTTTAATCGAAGAGTCAGAAAGAGGGAAAGATTATTATTTTATAAAAATAGCGATGGGTTAACCCATCGCTATTTTATTTTAAGCCAGATTTAAAGTTAACTTTTGTATCTTGAGGGCTCGTATTGATGAATCAACCCCCGAATGCAAAAATGACTACCTGTACTAATTGCAATTACGAAGTTGCTTTAAATTACTGTCCTAACTGTGGGCAGCCCGCCAAAGTAAAACGAATTGATGCACATTACATTACGCACGAAATTGAACACGTTCTGCATTTTGAACGCGGCATTCTTTATACGATTCGTGAGCTTTTGATCCGCCCGGGAGATAACGTTAGAAATTTTATTGCAGGACACCGCAGCAGGCTGGTAAAGCCAATAATCTTTATCATTATCACCTCTTTGATCTACAGCATAATCACACATTTGTTCCATATTGAGAGCGGTTACGTACAGTATAGAGGCGATAAAGAAAACGGCATTTCGCACATTTTTGAATGGGTAGAGGGCCATTACGGGTATTCAAACATCATAATGGGTGTTTTTATAGCATTATGGGCAAAATTGTTTTTCCGCAAATACAACTATAACTTTTTCGAGATATTGATTTTACTTTGCTTTGTGATGGGCATAGGCATGCTCTTCTTTGCATTTTTTACACTACTGCAAGGCATCACTCATATAGAGCTAACAAGTGTTGCAGGAATTATTTTTATTTTTTACTGTAGCTGGGCAATGGGCCACTTTTTTGATAAGAAAAAAACAGGTAACTATTTTAAAGCATTAGGCGCTTATATTTTAGGCATGTTAACTTTCGCTATAGTGGCTATATTATTAGGTGTTGGGATTGATGCAGTGATAAAGCATTGATTTTTATTACGCAGTAACAACACCAATCAATATGAATTACTACAGACTATCAGACGAACTTTATAAACCGAAAAAAAGATGGTTTTTGGGAAGTATAAATTTTGATGGCGAGTGGGATTTTTGGAAGTATGTTAGGGCCGGCAGGGTAATTCCGCCTCAAAAAGAATTGTTTGTAAGCGTAAGAAAAGGTGGCCTGCCTCTCGATTTTACAATGGCTGACTTTGAGTTACTGATAGTTAATGAAAAGGTAAAAGACTTAATTAGTGAAAGCGAAGTCCAATTAATTCCGGTTAAAGTAGCAGATTTAGATTTGAATCTGTCTTTAATGGTGGTTAACAACGAATTTGATTGCGTTGATGAGGGCCGCTCTATTTTTGATAAATGGCAAATGGATGATCCTATACGACCGGATAGAGCAGGCAAGTATAAATCTTTTGCTAAAATGATAATTAATGATGCCTTGGTACCCGATGGTAGTCATATATTTCGAATAAAAAACTATTCTATTACTGTCGTGGTGAGTGAAGTATTGAAGAACGAGATGGAAGCCCAAAAAGTGAGCGGTGTAAAATTTGAAAAACTCAGCTAAGTTGAGCAACTACTCCACACTCACAGTCAACCCCTCTTGCTGCAATATCTTTCTATAGATCTCCATCTCAGTAAACGAACCTTCCAGCACCGCGCATTTACCTTCATTATGTACCTTCCAGGCTATTTTGCCGGCCTGCGCCTCGGTATAATCAAGATATTTCATCATGCAGTGTATTACATGATCAAAAGTGTTAAAATCATCGTTCCACAATATTAAACGATGCATTTCTTTCAATCCCGCCAGCAGTTCTTCCAGCGTAAAGGTTTCTTCTTTGGTTTGCGTAGACATTAGGGTAGCAAATTTACTCAAAATCAGCGAAGAATGCACATTAAAAGGTATTCTTCCACATCATACTCTCTACAGGGCGAGTTGAGCGATTGGTGTACTTCGCGTTGCTTTTCTGAGTATAGCTACTTTCTACCTCGCCATCAATTACAAAGTAAATAAGCTGACCAATAGGCATGCCGGCATAAACACGTACAGGCTGCATGCACGATATCTCCAGCGTCCACGTATTACAAAAGCCAACATCGCCCTTTCCGGCTGTTGCATGTATATCAATTCCTAAGCGGCCGGTACTTGATTTTCCCTCCAGAAACGGAATATGCTTATGGGTTTCAGTGTACTCCATGGTTACACCCAGATAAAGCGTATTGGGTTGCAGTACAAATCCTTCTTTAGGTATCTCAAAAGCATCAACTTCATTATGTACCCTGGCATCTAACACACGGTTGCGGTATGTTGCAATGTGTTTACCCAGATGTACATCGTATGAGTTAGACCCGAGGCATTCCCGCTTAAAAGGTTCAATTACAATGCTTCCATTATCAATTTCTTCAAGGATGCGCTTATCAGATAAAATCATATGTTGAGGCTGATTTGCCTGTCTAAAATTAGAATTAATTAACATAAGTTTGCCCTGCTTTTTGCAATTTTACTTTATGGCCATAGCATACCGGCAACAAATTGATGATGATACTGAGTTTGCGCTCTGGAAGATTGAGGAACAAACCGACGACCTATATCGCCAGTTACAACTTAACTCTGACGAGAAAGCTTTTGTTGAAGGCATAAGTAATGGCAAGCGCCATTTGCATTGGTTGGGAACGCGCGTTTTGCTGCGTAAAATGCTTAACACGGAAGAATATATTGATTGCCGCGTTGATGAACATGGCAAGCCTTATTTGTTCACCCTGCCCTACCACATTTCACTAAGTCACTCGTTTGATTATGCCGCGGTTATGGTAAGCAAAAAAAGCCCGGTAGGTATTGATATTGAGCAGATCAAACAAAAAGTAGAACGCATAGCCCACAAATTTATGCGCCCCGAAGAACTGGCATTTATTGAACCCGAGCACCGCATAGAACAGCTTTATGTGTGCTGGTGCGCAAAAGAGGCCATCTATAAATGCTACGGACAAAAGGAAGTTTCGTTTTTAGACCATATTATTTTGGAACCGTTCAAATTTAATGAGCGTGGCGAGGTGCAGGCTCGTTTAAACAATGGCGAGGTTGATCTGCCATACACCGTTGGTTTTATGCAATACGAAGATTATATGTTAGGGTTCGTAAAAGGATAAGTGATGAAGAATAAAAACGTTGAAGTACAGGATTGGGGTTTAATTGACTATAAAGCTGCCTGGGATAAACAGGAAGCTATTTTTGCCAATACCATTGCCATTAAAACCGAAATACGTAACAGGCAAACTCAACCTGTTTCTGCAGATGACACCGCAGATCTGACTCCTAATTACCTTATTTTTTGCGAGCATCCGCATGTTTATACATTAGGCAAAAGTGGCAAACCGGAAAATCTACTTCTTGATGAGCTTGGCTTGCAAAGAAAACATGCTACTTTCTATCCTATTAACCGCGGCGGCGACATTACCTATCATGGCCCCGGGCAATTAGTTTCCTATCCTATCCTGGATCTGGATAACTTTTTTACCGATATACATTTGTACTTACGCCAATTGGAGGAAGCTGTTATTTTAACACTTGCCGATTATGGACTGAACGCCGGCCGGTACGAAGGCTATACCGGTGTTTGGTTTGATGCCGATAACGAGCACGCGCGTAAAATATGCGCTATGGGAGTACGTTGCAGCCGTTGGGTAACAATGCATGGCTTAGCTTTGAATGTTAATACCAACCTTGATTATTTCGGCAACATTGTTCCGTGTGGGATAGACGATAAAGCGGTAACCTCCCTAAAAAAAGAACTTGGCCGAGAGGTTGATATGAAAGAGGTACAGCAAAAACTACAGCTGCATATTGCTGGTTTATTCAACATGGACATTCATTAAAATAACAAAGCCGCTTCTGTTTAGAAGCGGCCTTTCTTGTTATTATAAGATCAGTTGTTATTTACTGTAAATATTGCCTGAGGCGCGGTAACCCGCGTTAGTATTTGTATACCAGTCTGTATAACTTGTACCTCCTGATAGTGCCCAGTCATTAAAATGCAGATAGCTTGCACTAATGTTAGCACCTTCTATAGGATAGCTAAACCCTTCGCTAAAGCTGATGCCCCATGGTAGGTTCTCTTTGGTTACATAATACCTGTTTTGACCAGGCCTGGAGTCGTCATCCGCCTGACCAAAGAATTGTATATTAGCTTTATCAGTTGGCGCATAGCCAGGCAAGTGCGCCTCGTAGCCACGCCGCCCGTTACTGATCAAAAACGGATTAAATGCCGTTGCAGTTAGCACTGATGATGCAACAGGGGAACCAAACTTTACCACAACCGTGGCCGTAGCTCCATTACTAACCTTTTCTTTATCCGGACGGGTGTTAACGAAGAAAGAATTATCCGGGTTTTTGATCAACAAGTCGGGATTATCAAAGGGGATAATAACTGCCTTGCTTTGTCCTGCTTCAACACCGTTGGCAGCGTAGGTAACATAGGGCGCAGCCGATTTCAACTGCCCGTCTACCGAAGTTACAGCATTTGCTGCTACCGGCAACTGCACACCAAAACCATTTTTAAATGATGCACCTGCTGCTGCTACCTGATATTCGCCCTTTAGTTCAACTACCTGATTAGAGGCATTGCTGGTAAAGGAATAACGGTAATTCACCACAAGATCGTTAAGATCATAGTCGCCCTTGGTTGGCCAGTTATCTTCAAAAGCCAGCGTAGCCATTTTACTTGCCGATGGGTAATAGCTAACGTATGCCCTTGTGCCATCATCAGGGAAAGCATCCAGTTCATCCAAAACACCATCTCCGTCACGGTCTCCACCATCGTCAATAACTGCAACCCCTGCATTTGAAATAGCTGTTATAGGATTAGATGTAGCATAAAAAACAAGGTCGTTAAAATCATTATCAGAGCCACCGGTTTGTCTGTTCAGATCCTCAAAACCCATTAAATAAACTTTGTTAAGATTGTCATACAACATAACCGAGTGTTTACGTAAAGCACTTGTGTTTTCGGGGTTAAATTCATCCTGCGTAAAAAACTTTGTAGCTGATGTATTAACACCACTTCCCGTCCAGGCATTTTGAAGCAATACAAAACCAATTGTTGTACCTGCATCAAAGGTGCCCAGTTTAACTTTATCGCCCGATTTCAAACCACCACCCGATCCATAAGCAGACGCATTAGGGAATATGTAAGTGATTTTATCTATTCCGCCGAACAATGTTCCACCTCCAGATGCACTTGGCGGAGATCCGGTTTTATAGGTATAAAAGCCTAAAACATTTTGGTAGCCGGCCCCTTCTGAAACGAATGTTATCCATACATCTGCCCTGGCGGTAACGTTAACAACACGCGTTGCATTATTACTCAAATATTCCGGGTGAAGGTTGGGTACGGTTTGACCTTCGGGCAATGACGAATTGACAAATGATAGCAAAGACTGCGGAATGATATCCGGCGTAGTTTCAAGGTAAACAGGTTTACCCTGGTTAGTTGGCGCAGAGAATGCGTTAGAAGCCGTATAGCCTGTTGGGTATACGTATTCAGTTGCTAACAAGCCATTTATTTGCCTGCCACCGCTTGAAGTTGTTGTCACAGGCGAATCATTTATGGCATCAGGTACAATGTCGCCACTATAACCTGCCTTGCCGCCAATTACAGCTGTTACAGATGATCCGTTCAAGCTAACGGTAACATTGCGCATTAAACCTACATACGCCGGATCAATAATAAGCCTTGTATAGTAAGCAGGCACAGCAACTGTTGCAGTAATTTTTCCTGATGCATCTGTTACGCCCTTAAAAATAGCGGCGCCCGGGCTTGTGTTATCGGTGGGGTAGATACTTAATACTATGCCTTTTAGTGGACCGTCATTGTTATCACGAAGTGTGATGCTGACATTAACATTTTTTGAGCTTGAAAAATTGAAACCATCAGGTGCGGCTTTAACCACATTGCCGCCCGGGTCTGGTGGCTGATTGCTGCTTTTTCGGCACGAAGCTGTGGCGGCTATTATTCCAACTGCCAAGCACAGGTGTAAAAGTTTTTTCATAATTTTTTAATTATCAAGAAACTTTTATACCTAAACAAACAATTTAAAGTTTCAATCCATTTTGTTCACATTTAAAGCCATTGGGGAATTACAACTTTTAGGAATACAAAACTGACTGATAAGTAAGTAGTTGTGCAAACACATAAATTAACACTCAGGCAGGCTGATAGGAATATTGATAGCAAGTCCGCCATCAGCAGTTTCTTTATACTTAACATTCATATCCTGCGCGGTTTGCCACATGGTTTTCACTACGGCATCTAAACTAACTTTGGCTTTATCAGGATTGCTTTGCAAAGCCAATTGTGATGCTGTTATCGCCTTTATAGCTCCCATTGTGTTGCGCTCAATACATGGCACTTGTACAAGCCCACCAATTGGGTCGCATGTTAGGCCAAGGTGATGTTCCATGGCAATTTCTGCAGCCATTAGCACCTGCCTTTGCGAACCGCCCAAACGCTCAGTAAGCGCTGCGGCAGCCATTGCAGATGACACACCTATTTCGGCCTGACAACCGCCCATAGCGGCAGATATGGTAGCCCCTTTTTTAAATATACTGCCAATTTCCGATGCGGTATAAATAAACTTAATGATGTTATCGTTATTAAAACCGTTGCAAAAAACAATATAGTATTGCAATACGGCTGGTATTACACCTGCCGCGCCATTAGTAGGTGCTGTTACCACACGCCCAAAAGAAGCATTCTCTTCATTAACAGCTAATGCGAAGCAACTCACCCAATCCAATATATTTTGAAAACCTTCGCCTGTTTTCCTGATAGCATGTACCCATTCATTGTAATTGCTGTAGGTATTGCCGCCTATCAGGCGCTTGTTTAGTTCAGCAGCACGGCGGGCAACATTAAGGCCACCGGGTAATTGACCATCAGCATGGCAGCCCCTGTACATGCACTCGGCCATTACGTTAAAGATATCCAGCACACCTTTGCGCGTTTCTGCTTCATTACGCCAGGCCAGTTCGTTTTCCAATACCACATCTGATATTTTGAGCCCTGTTTTTATGCACCAATGCAGCAAATTAGCAGCGGTATCAATTGGGAAAGGCAGGTCTACCTCGGCACGCGCGTTACCTTCACTTCCTTCGGTAACTACAAAACCACCACCAATGGAGTAATAGGTTTGCGACATTGCCTTGCCACCCTCCAACAATGCCTGGAAAGTAACCGCATTTGGATGAAACGGCAGACTTTCGTTGAAAAGAAATAACAGATCATCGGTAATGGTAAAACTTATATGCTTTTCACCACCTAATGTTAACACCTGTCGCGAACCAATATTGGCTATTTCGCTGTTAATTTGATCAACAGGAAAAGTAACCGGATCATGACCACTTAAGCCCAGCAAAACGGCAATATCAGTACCATGCCCGCGCCCTGTCTTTGCCAACGAGCCGTACAGTAAAATTCTTACACCACTCACCTGCTCAAAAACATGTTGTGTTTTCAATAATACCACAAACTGTTGCGCAGCGCGCCATGGCCCCAATGTATGTGAACTTGACGGGCCAATACCCACCTTAAACATGTCAAAAACCGAGATCTGTTCGCGCTGCATGGTCAAATTTAGCTATAAAAATGCAGGGTATTAATTTTTAGTAGCATAATACTGCATTTACATTTTATTTTTAAATTGCAACAACAAACAAAATCCTTAATCATATTTAAATCCTTTTTCTCTTATTATTATGAACGAGTACGATTACGCTTCGGGGGCTGACAATGGCGGCCTTATTGCTGTTTTATTTGGAGTAATGCTCATCCCGGCATTAATTATTGGCATACTAACCATCATAGGGCTATGGCGAACCTTCCAAAAAGCAGGCAAACCAGGTTGGGCGGCCATTATTCCCATTTACAATTACATTGTGATGCTCGAAATTGTTGGAAAACCAATCTGGTGGATCATATTACTGCTCATCCCTTGCGTTAATATCGTAATAGCTATCTGGGTACTTAATTTAATAGCAAAGAGCTTCGGCAAAAGCGAAGGCTTCACCATTGGATTGGTTTTATTTCCGATGATATTTTTCCCGATACTCGGTTTTGGCAGTGCAACTTATTTAGGCCCATCGGCTGCTGAAGCCAAGGGCATGGGTATGCCAGGTAATAACCCGTTCAATAACCCACCGCAAGTATAGGTTGCTTTTATATATTGCACATATATCCCGCAGTGAGCCGCTTTTGCTAAGCTGGCTGCGGGATCATTTATTTCCTTGTCCGTTTAAATATCTGACCGGGTTAGACTGCCCGGGCTGTGGTTTTCAACGTGCTGTGTTAGCACTTTTACAAGGCAACGTTAGCCATAGCTTTCAAATTTATCCGGCCGCGATACCGCTTATCTTATTTTTCAGCTACAGCATTACCGATCGTTTTTACAAACTTGATAACCAGCAAGGTCACATTAAAAAGACTTTATTTATGTTGGTTGGAGCCATGGTGCTTATTAGCTATGCCGTTAAGCTTTGGCATATTTACAGCTACGCCAATTCATCGGCATTGGCAGTTGCCACTATATAGTTATAGTCTTTAATAAGCGTTTGCAGAAAACGCATGTCGTCCATCTGAGTTTGTATGCCCAATACCTGTTTCAGTTTAACAGCAGTGTTATATAAAATAACGCTGTTGCCAGATTGTATATAGTTAGTCAATACCTCATGTATCAAAGCAATATCCTTATCTTTTAATTGCGATGCTTCTGTAAACGCCGGAGTATAGGCCTCTTCTACCGGGGGCGTAAAAGCAATGGCTTCCATTTTTGCGCTTGGTTCTGTACGTACTAAAACAGTACCAGCAACCATATCACCTACGCGTTGATTTTTTTCGCTGACTGCCGCGCAAATAAGCGCGCATACACCACCGGTCATGGTAAAATCAACTATCCTGAAAAGCCAGCGTAACAGATACTGGCCCAATGTTGGCCGCCCGCCATCAGCACTTATCACCTTTATCTTCATTACACGTTTACCAATGCTTTGTCCGTTCATAAAAATCTCGCAAAGCAGATCATAAAAAACGAAAAGAGAAAAGAAAGCAATCACAACTATTGCAATCCCTATTTCTCCAAGTTTTACGGATGTTATACTCGGAAATAAAACAAAGAATATAATCACCAAACCAAACAATAGGCCGTCCAGTATGCGGGCTAAAATACGCGGACCGAGGCCTGCTATTTCATATTCAATATCGATATTTTGGGAGGTAGTGATCCGGACGGTCTGCATTTAAAAAATTCTTAGCTCAATATTCAACAATTAGTTGAATGTTACAAATTTTGTTTTAATTTAAGCCTGTAATTAAACCTTATATGCGCGAGCCGCTCTTTGTTAAACAAAACGCTACAAAGTGGAAAAGCTTTGAAATCGAAGCTACCAACGACCCGGATGAGCTTGCGGACAGGTTTATTCAAATTACTGATGATCTGGCCTTCGCCAAAACATTCTATCCCGACTCAAAAACAACCAGTTATCTTAATGGTTTAGCGGCCAGACTTCACCAATCTATTTATAAAAACAAGACAGAAAAAAGTAACCGCTTTATTAGTTTTTGGAAATACGAGTTACCTATTTTGTTTTACACTTATCGCCGTCAGCTCCTGTATTCTTTCCTTTTCTTTTTTGTTTTTTGCATGATGGGCGCTTTCTCGGCTAAATATGATGACGGTTTTGTGCGTCTTATTTTAGGTGATGCCTATGTTGACATGACAGAGGCCAACATCGCTAAAAATGATCCTTTCGCGGTTTATAAACAAGAGGGTGAATTCCTGATGTTTTTGATGATAGGAGGCAATAATATTTACGTTGCGTTAAAGGCTTTTGTTGCCGGCATTTTTTTCTCGGTTGGTACAGTATACGCTCTTTTTTACAACGGACTAATGCTGGGCTCGTTCCAATACTTCTTTTTCAGCAAAAACCTGGGCATCGCATCTGTATTAGTGATCTGGATACACGGTACGCTGGAAATATCATCTATCGTAATTGCAGGCGCAGCAGGGTTGGTGCTGGGTAATTCCATATTATTTCCCAAAACTTTCTCGAGGTTAACCTCACTTAAACGCGGCGCCAAACACGGCATGCAAATAGCAATTGGTCTGGTGCCTATATTTATAATAGCAGCTTTTTTTGAAGGATTTGTAACCCGGCACACCGAAATGCCGGTTTGGTTAAGCAGTTCAATTTTAGGCCTGTCGTTATTATTTATAATATGGTATGTTATTATATATCCTAAAAAATTAAGCATTAAACTCAATACCGAAACTAATGAACAATGATTTTGAACTTGCCCGCACACGCGACTTCAGCGCGCTAATCAACGACTCGTTCCAGTTTATCAAATTAAACTTTAAACCTCTTTTACGAGGTTTCTTTACCTTCTGCGGCTTTTTTGTATTAGCGTCCGCAGCAACCACCGCTGTATACCTATTGCAGATAAATGACTGGATGCAGAGTGCTCAGGAAGGGCAATACGGCAACTCACTTGACATGATCACCAAAATGAAACAATTTGGCCTTGTTGCGGTGGTGATGTTTTTATTTAATGTTCTCACCTACTCGGCTGTAACGGTTTACGTTTTGGTTTATATTATCCTTTATAAAGAGAAAGGCAAAGTACCGCCCAGTAATGAAGAGATATGGGGATATTTTAAGTATTATTTTTTTAAGGTATTTGGGGCTGTTTTGTTAAATGGGCTGTTGTGCGGTATAGCATCAATATTTTGTTTAGTACCGGGTATTTGGCTTTTCCCTATTTTAGCGTTGACGTTTCCTGTTATGATAATGGAAAACGCCAGATATGGTTACGCCTTTAACCAAGGCTTTAACCTTATAAAAGGCAACTGGTGGACCACTTTTGGCGCCCTGTTTATTATGATGCTTATTGCCGGCATAAGTGCCGGAGTTATTTCATTACCAGGAACGCTGTGGAATCAATTTGCCTTGCTATTACATTGGCCTGGAGGTAACATTGCCGCCATCCTTTCAGCCTTATTAAGCCATTTAGCTTTGGTACTTTATATATTGCCATTAGTAACTTTAGCGCTTTGTTATTTTAGTTTAAACGAGGCAAAAGAAGGTACGGGCCTTATGGAACGCATTAACAAACTGGGCGAAGAGAATAACGACAATAACCTACCTGCCGAAGAATATTAATGTTTCGCTACGTTACGCTCATACTACTATTTTTTTCACTTATTACGGGTTGGGCTTTTTGTGCTGTAGTACCAACGCAGCAAAAAAAACCGCTTATTGTACAGTATGATACTGTTAAGGTTGAGAAGAGAAACCTTGACAAACACGCATTACAGGAATACCTGAAGCAGGATGATTTTAAATACGACGACACTTACAACGGCGTATCATTATGGGATCGCTTTTGGCATTGGTTCTGGAGCCTGTTTGATGCTAAATATACGTCGTTGGCGGGGCGTGTAATAACCTACACTTTATTTGCGTTAGGCGTGGCCGGTGTGGTATTTTTAATTATGAAACTGGCAGGCGTAAATCCGTTTTGGGTGATAAGAGGCAAATCAGCCAATGCCAATGTGCCCTATAGCGAACATCTTGAGAATATACACGAACTTAACATTGATGAAGAAATTGGCAAGGCTGTTTCGGTGGGCAACTATCGTCTTGCTGTGCGCATGCTTTATTTAAAAAGCTTGAAGCAGCTTAATGAAGCCGGATCAATTCAATGGGATATTAATAAAACTAACAGCCAATACAGCAACGAAATAAATAATGCCGAGCAACGCCTGCATTTTAACCTGCTTACACGCCAATTTGAATACATATGGTACGGCGAATTTAATATTGATGCCAAAGCGTTTGCACAGGTAAGCGCCATGTTTAACGATTTAAAGTTAAAACAGCATGAAAGACTTTAAGATCTATCTGGGCATAGCAAGTGCATTGTTAGTTGTTTACCTGATTATTCAATACAATAGGCCGAAACCCATAAATTGGCAACCAACACTTTCAAGCACTGATAAAATACCTTTCGGCACTTTTATTTTACGCCAAAGGTTAGGAGACATTTTTCCAGCCTCTGTAATTAACAACAGCGACAAATCAGCTTATTCATTTTTCAAAGCACAAAAAAAGCCAGGCAATTATATTATCATAGCCAAATCTATCAAGATCACTAAAGATGATTTTGAGGAGATGACCCGTTACATTCACGCCGGAAGTAACGTTTTTATAACGGGTTTTGATTGGAACGGCGTAATTGCAGACACCTTGAAATTTAATACCGGTTTCGAAATTCAAGAGAAAAACACCACGCTAAATTTTACCAACAAAGACTTAAAACGGCGTACCCCCTATAAATTTTCAAAAGACATAAGCGCGCAGTACTTTGCTGACTTTGACACAACAAGAGCCACCGTTTTAAGTACTAACAAAGCAGGGAACGCTACCTATCTGCGTTATAAATTCGGTAAGGGCAACCTGTTTGTTTGCGCCAATCCACAACTTTTTACTAATTACAGTTTGCTTACCACCGATGGCGCGGCATATGCAAGTATTGCCTTATCGTATCTTCCACAGCAGAAAAACATATTTTGGGATGTATTCCAAAATCATGAGGTAGAAGTGGACCGGTCTCCACTTAGGGTATTCTTTAGCAACCCCAGCTTACAGTGGGCCTACTATTTAAGTTTATTTGGGTTAGTGATATTTGTTTTATTTGAAATTAAACGCAGGCAACGCGTTATACCCATTATTGAACCTTTAAAAAACACAACGGTTGATTTTGTTAACGTTGTTGGGCAGGTATATTACGAAAAGCGCGACAACGCTAACATTGCCCATAAAAAAATACTCTACCTTTTAAGCCACTTACGAGAAAACTACCAGATAAGAACTAACAAAATTGACAGTGAACTAATCGACACCATAAGCGGCAAAACCGGTGTTGACGGGGCTTTGGCAAAACAATTAATTGATTACATCAGCTATATTGCCGCTCATCAACGGGTTACCGACAGAGAACTTATTGAACTTAACCACCTTATTGAAAAATTTTACAAAGCCATATAACAATGGAAGAAGAAATATTTGAACAAAGAACTGATTTATCCAAACTAAGTAACGCTGTTGAACAAATGAAAGCTGCTATTGGCCAGGTAATAGTAGGTCAGCAGGACACCATTGAGCTCATAATAGCGGGCATTTTAGCTAACGGCCACCTGCTTATTGAAGGTGTACCTGGCGTGGCCAAAACCCTCACCGCTAAACTGGTAGCTAAAGCTATTGATGCAGCATACTCGCGCATACAATTTACACCCGACCTGATGCCATCGGATGTTTTAGGTACATCCATTTTTAGCCCTAAAACCAGCGCGTTTGAATTTAAGCGTGGCCCTATCTTCGGCAACATCATCTTAATTGATGAGATAAACCGCTCACCTGCCAAAACGCAGGCCGCTTTATTTGAGGTAATGGAAGAACGGCAGATAACCATTGACGGGCAAACCTACAAAATGCAGGAGCCCTTTATTGTGTTAGCCACACAAAACCCTATTGAACAGGAAGGAACTTACAGATTGCCGGAGGCTCAGCTGGACAGGTTTCTGTTTAAAATAGAAGTTAAATACCCATCACTGGAAGATGAGATAACCATACTTACGCAACAACACCAGCAATCACCTGCAGAGCAGCTGGATCAAATTAAGCCGGTGCTATCCATAACGGACATTATTGCCCTGCGCCAACAAGTAAAAAATCTGCATGTTGAGCCTAAACTGCTGGAGTTTGTTGCCAAAATAATTCACGAAACACGCAACAATAAGTCGCTGTACCTGGGCGGATCGCCAAGGGCATCGTTAGCTATTGTTAATTCTGCTAAAGCACTTGCGGCTATAAAAGGACGCGATTTTATTACGCCGGACGATATTATTGCTACGGCTTTACCTGTATTAAGACACCGAATAATGCTAACACCCGAAAAAGAAATGGAAGGCCTTACGCCTGATGATGTAATACAACAATTGATCAAAAAAATTGAGGTACCCAGATAAATAGTGAAGAAGCTATTCAGCAGGTTTTATTCTGATCTGTTTTTAACCCGCAGATTTTTTACCTCCATAGTTATTGCTGTGGTGCTGTTCATGCTGTCGTTCTTTTTCCCGTGGTTAGGTGTAGTTCCTCATGTATTCTTCGGGGCCTTTCTCGTTGTGGTAGCAACGGAAATCGCAATGCTCTATCTAAAATCAAACGGAATTTTCGCGCGCAGGCATGCACCCGAGCGTTTAAGCAATAATGATGATAACCAATTAGGCATTTACGTTGAAAACAGGTACGCGTTCACCGTAAAGATGGGCGTTATTGATGAGATACCCTTTCAATTTCAAAAACGCGATGTGTGGTTCAAAACCACTTTGCAGCCTGGTCAGAATAAGCTGCTCAACTATACATTAAAACCGCTTAAGCGCGGTGAGTACAGCTTCGGCAATGTTATAGTTTATGTGGGTTCATCATTGGGACTAATTAACAGACGCTATACTGTACAACAAGCGCAAAACCTGCCGGTATATCCGTCATTTCTACAAATGCGCAAGTACGAATTGATGGCTATATCCAACCGGATTACTGAGTTCGGCATTAAAAAAATACGGCGTATAGGGCACAGCATGGAATTTGAGCAGGTTAAAAACTATGTTCCGGGTGATGACTACCGCGCCATTAACTGGAAGGCCACTGCCCGGCAAGGCAGCCTCATGACCAACTCATATACTGATGAGCGCTCACAGCATGTGTATTGCGTAATAGATAAATCTCGCGTAATGAAAATGCCTTTTGAAGGATTAAGCCTGCTGGATTACGCTATCAATGCCAGCTTAATACTGTTAAATGTGGCCATGCTGAAGGAAGACAAAGCAGGCCTTATTACCATAGCCGAAAAGAAAGGCACCGTTGTACCTGCCGACAAGCGCCCTACTCAGCTTAATAAAATTATGGAGGCCTTGTATAAGGAAAAAACCCGTTACCTGGAAACTGATATGGGGCTGCTTTATACAACTATACGCGGCACGTTAAGACAACGCAGTCTGGTAATATTTTTTACTAACTTTGAAAGCATGTCGGGCCTTAACCGGCAATTACCTTATTTAAAGCGCATAGCCAAGTTTCATTTACTGTTAGTTGTATTTTTTGAGAATACAGAATTGAAACGCTTAAGCGAAGAACCTGCGAAGGATGTGGAAGAAATATACATTAAAACCATAGCTGAGAAAATGGCATTCGACAAAAAGTTGATCGTAAAAGAGCTGACCAAGCACGGCATACAAACCATTTTAAGCGCACCGCAAAACCTTAACGTAAATACCATTAACGCTTACCTGGAAATAAAAGCTAAGCAGAAGATATAATGTTTTAAGTACCCAGCAACTTCACTCCGGCTGCTTTCAGATTTTTAATAATGTTTTCCTGAAGTTCCATTTTGGTTGTCAAAAAATCAGCAGGTTTGACCCATACATTTACTAAAAACCTGATGGAGTCAACCTCTAACGAAATAATACCTACTCTTATAGCCGGATTGCTTAAAACGGATTTAGCATTATTAACCGTATTGATTATTATCGTTTTAACCTGATCAATATCTACCACGTAGCCTACCTTTACTTCAAAGTCAAGTCTGCGTTTGCCCTCGCGGGTAACGTTAACAATAACCTCGTTAAAAAGCTTACCATTAGGAATAATTACCGTTTTGTTATCTGCCGTGAGTAATACAGTATAGAATATTTGTATGGAGGTTACTTTTCCATCCTGCCCTTGCGCTATAATGCTATCATCCAGTTCAAATGGCTTTAACAGTAAGATAAGCACACCACCGGCAAAATTTTGAAAAGTACCTGATAACGCTAAACCTACGGCAACAGTAGCACCCCCTAATATGGTACTCACGTTAATAATATCGATCTGATTAATAGCGAGAACCGAGACTATAAGAAGGATATATAACGCCGTTAATGATACACTCAGAAAAAATGGCTGTAGAGACGAATGCACCATTTGTCTACTCATTCGGCCGCGCAAACGGTTGCCTATAAATTTTATCAGCCTAAGCCCAATAAATAAAAGGATGAGAGATAGTACGAACTTGGTGCCGTGAATAAACAGCCATCGGTACGCTTCCCGGTAAAAACCGTGCAGATCAAAATCTTGTAACTTCATACGTTATGAAGCCCAAAGTTACAAAACTTTATCTACCGTAAATAGTTACAAACAACTCGGGCACTTTAAATAGTACCAGGTCAACCAGCGTTGCGTGTACTTGCTTTGTTGTTGCTGCTAATCGTTTCATGTTTAGATATATTCAATTGCTGTGCCTTTTTTGTGGCTTTGAATTGTTGATACAAAAATACATGCGTTTATGGCGATTTTTGTCAAAAATTAATCATTTGATTAACAAATGACCATGCGTTTACCTTTGCATGACTTTACCTTACCATACAAAACACAAAACCCTTGTATGTAAAAACATACAAGGGTTTGCTGTGTTATATGAACCCTTTTTCAAGGGTTGGGAGGAATTACATCATGCCGCCCATGCCACCGCCACCCATTGGAGGACCAGCAGGTGCATCTTCCGGATCGTCAGCTAAAACGCATTCAGTTGTTAACAACATTGAAGCAATCGAAGCTGCGTTCTCTAAAGCTACACGGCTTACTTTAGTTGGGTCAATTACACCGGCACCAATTAAGTTTTCAAACTTGTCGGTACGAGCGTTGTAACCAAAATCAGCAGAACCTTCTTTAACTTTCTGAACAATGATTGAACCTTCAATACCCGCATTCTCGCAGATCTGACGCAATGGCTCTTCAATAGCACGACGGATGATCTGGATACCAGTGTTTTCATCTTCGTTGTCACCTTTAAGGTTAGCCAAAGCAGCAACCGCACGGATGAAAGCTACACCACCACCTGCTACTATACCTTCTTCAACAGCAGCGCGAGTTGCGTGTAAAGCATCGTCAACACGGTCTTTTTTCTCTTTCATTTCAACTTCGGTAGCTGCACCAACATATAATACAGCAACACCACCTGATAACTTAGCTAAACGCTCCTGCAGTTTTTCTTTATCATAATCAGAAGTAGTAGCTTCCATTGATACAGAGATCTCGTTTACACGGCCTTTGATTGCATCAGGGTTACCTTTACCATTAATAATGGTTGAGTAATCTTTATCAATAGTGATTTTTTCGGCCTGACCTAAGTCGCTTAACTCAGTTGTTTCTAATTTCAAGCCTTTTTCTTCAGAGATAACTTGACCACCGGTTAGGATAGCGATATCTTCTAAGATAGCTTTACGGCGATCGCCAAAGCCAGGTGCTTTAACCGCAGCAACTTTCAGTGAACCACGAATTTTATTAACTACTAAAGTTGATAAAGCTTCGCCTTCCAGATCTTCAGCAATAATTAAAAGTGGTTTGCCTGTTTGTACTTGTTTTTCAAGGATAGGAAGAATTTCTTTCATTGAAGATATCTTCTTGTCGCAGATAAGGATGTATGGGTTCTCTAACTCAACTTCCATTTTATCAGTATTGGTAACGAAGTAGGCCGATAAATAACCACGGTCAAACTGCATACCTTCTACCGTTTTAACTTCGGTTTCTGTACCTTTTGCTTCTTCAACAGTGATAACACCTGCTGTACCAACTTTCTCCATAGCGTTAGCTATCATTTCACCAATAACTTCATCGTTATTAGCTGAAATAGCAGCTACTTGTTTGATCTTGCTAAAATCGCTGCCAACGTCTTGTTTTTGGTTTTTCAAATCGGCAACCACAGCTTTAACAGCTTTGTCAATACCGCGTTTCAAATCCATTGGATTTGCACCGGCAGCAACGTTTTTAATACCTGCAGTTACAATAGCTTGTGCTAAAACGGTTGCAGTAGTGGTACCGTCACCAGCAATATCAGCAGTTTTTGAAGCTACTTCTTTAACCATTTGAGCACCCATGTTCTCGATAGCATCTTTTAGCTCAATTTCTTTAGCTACTGTTACACCGTCTTTAGTAACCGCTGGTGAACCAAATTTTTTATCGATAATTACGTTACGGCCTTTAGGACCCAAAGTAACTTTTACTGCATTAGCCAGAATGTCTACACCTCTTTTCAGCGCATCTCTTGCTTCAACGTTATATTTAACTTGCTTTGACATGTTATTTTATTGTTTGAATGTTTGAATGTTTTCTTTTTGTTGGAATGTTGCAAGGTTTGAAAGTTGTAATGCTCAATTTAAGTTAACTTTTCAAACTTATAACCTTTCAACAATTTTCCAATAATTATACAGTAGCGTAAATATCAGATTCTCTCATGATCAGGTAGCTTTTACCATCAATGGTAATTTCCTGACCTGCAAATTTACCATAAAGCACTTTGTCGCCTTCTTTAACTGACAATGGTATTAAGTTACCTGTTTGTTCTGCGTATTTGCCTGGGCCTGCAGCAACGATAGTGCCGTGCTGTGGTTTCTCCTGTGCAGTTTCAGGGATATAAAGACCTGATGCTGTTTTGGTTTCGGCCGGAGCAGCTTCCACTACAATCCTGTCTCCGAGAGGTTTGATGTTTATTGACATAACTATACTATTTTTTAGTTTATATAAAGTTTTACTTAGTGCTTGCTTTTACACATCAATTATGCCAACTGCACAAAAAGTTAAAAATTGGCACTTTAGCTGTTTTATTGTCAGGTTTGCGTAAGCGGGTTATAACACGCTTAACCATGTTTTAACATAGAATGCCATCATGACAGTTAGCGAAACAAAAAAAGGCCTTGGGAAAAACCAAAGCCTTTTATCAAGAGGAGATTTAAAAACCCTTATTTTTTTAAAGAGTCTGTTGCAGCAGGTGCAGCAGCAGGAGTTGTTGCACCCGGGAATGCAGGCGCTGCAGAAGGCGTAGCAGTAGCAGGCGCTGCATTAAGCGACTTGTTGATCTGCTCTTGGTATTTGCTTGTTGGAGCAGCTGTACCGTCTTTTACTACCACGTTTATACCTAAAGCAAGTACCATTAACGTAATGGCTAATACCCATGTCCCTTTTTCTAAAAAGTCGCCGGTTTTTTGTACACCCATCAATTGCGATGAGGCTGAAAAGTTAGATGACAAACCACCACCTTTAGGGTTTTGTATCAACACAATAAGACCCAGCAAAGCGCATACTAACACCACCAGGATCACCAATACTATTAACATATCTTAGTTTAATTAATTTTTTTTTCTAATTGCTCAATTTGGCCTGCAAAGTAAAGGCTTTTTTCCGGGAATTTCAACATCAATTTTTTGTATGTCAAAATAGCCTTATGATACAGCATTTGTTCAGTATATATCTTAGCTAAAGTTTCCGTAACCAGTTCATCAATGTCTTCTGAACTTTTCTTAGCCTTGTTCTCATTATTCAGCTTAGCGCTTGCCGGATGCTTGATCTGGGGCTCCTCCTGTATAAAGCGTTCTATAATTTTATCAACCTTACTATCGGCAGGTGGCGGGGCATCAACTTTTGGAGGCACCAGGCTTAATTCGTTTACTACAGTAGTTACCGTTAGTATATTTTCCATGTACTGCTGTTGCAGATGATCGGCAGGCGGCTGAGGCTTTTGTATAGTGGCAGCTGCCTCTACAGGCTTTTGACCCTCAACAAACGGCTGATAAACTGCAGCATGTTCTTTACGGGTTTTGTCTAACCACCACATAAAGCTGTATGGCATCTTTTCATCGTTATACCTCGCCATCCGGTCGCCGGTTTTTCTGCCGCCGGGATGTGCCGCTATATTGGCGGCTTTCTGCTCTTCATCCTGAGGTAAGACAGGTTCAAAAACCTCGTAACTACTTTCAATGTTAGCGTCGTGTTTCGCTTCAGATTTTTCATCTTCTTCTTCACCTTCATGCTCTTCAGCAACCTTATCCATAATAGCCAGCTGCTCAAGGCCAATATCCTCGATGCTAACTATTTCTTCAAAAACATCGTCCTCGATTTCCTGGTGCGGATATACAGGTTTTTCGCCGATATCATTCAAAGAATTAGAGATATCATCAGTACGAGACATATATTCATCGAACTCATTTGCCGAAATCGGCTCAGACTCGTCACTGATTTCCGGTTCGGCGGTTTCTGATGCGTTTTGTTCAGTTTCAGTAAACGGCTCAGCTTCTGTTAACTCAGCAGTTTCTTCTTCCACAACTTCACCATCAATCACTTCATCCTGCGCAACTTCATCCTGAGTGATCTCTTGTTCGGCTATTTCGCTTTCTTGGTCCTCTTTGGCTGTTAGACCATTATCACCAACCTCTTCCGTCTCCTCATCTTCAAAGTAAGTCAGCTCACTATCTATCGGAACATGAAAATAGTTCGACTCATCAATAGCCAGTTGAGGTGGGGTAACAGTACTTGTAATATCGCGCAGTCTCTCTGTAGCGTTAGGCTGCTCAGAAAAAACTACTTGCTCATCAGCAACCGAACGAAGGGAGTTAACATCAGTGGCTATTTTATACAGCAATTGAGGGTCAACGTAAGCACTCGCGCTATTTATGCTTTGCTCATCGCGTGTTACAGCGAACATTGAGCGTAACAAACTGCTTTGCGGATACTTATTGATCAATAGCTGTAAGTTAGATGTATTGGAATGCGAAAGACCAGCCGGATTATCCAGCAGATCATAAAAAAAATCGTTACCGCTATTTGCTGTATTCTCGTTCACGCCGTTGAAGCTAAAAAATTGTTACCAATTATTAAAGGCTTTATTAAAAATATCGTCGATGATCTGATTGCTGAGCGTTTGCAACAACTGCTCTTGCTGCGATGCCAGGTTACCCGAATAGTTGATGCTCTTGCTGAAGTTCTGGTCAAACGAAAGGGTTTTCGTCTTATCGGCCGGAAAGTCAAACTTAACCCGAACAGTTAAAGTTAGCGCCTGTGCACCAGCTATTGGAGGAGCATTAGTATTGCCCGGTGCTTGAATAGATACCGGGGCACTCCGGTAATCGGTTATCGCACCCGTCATGCTGGCATCGCCTTCTCCGTTAACTACACTGAGGCGCGTGGTTGTACGTACCCGTGCTTTTAAAGCTTCTGTAAAAGTCGAGCTTAAAGTACTCACTACCAACGGCGCGTTATTTTCAAAAAAACCTATATAAATGGTTCTTAACTCATCCGGTATAGATTGGCTTTTAAGCGAATAGCAGCCTGGGGTTATCAGGCACAAGCTAAGCAGCAAAGGCGTTATCAACAGTAATCTCTTCATCACCTACAGGTTCAATTCTTTAATTTTTCTATACAAGGTACGTTCTGATATACCCAACTCATTGGCAGCAAGCTTACGTTTGCCTTTATGCTTTTTAAGCGCCTTGCGTATCAGGTCTGATTCCTTTTCTACCAACGATAACGATTCTTCTACCTCTTCGGTATGTTGCGTTATGCTAAAATCGTCATCATTTGCAGCAATAGGCCCGGGTGTTATATTGTTAATGGCATTAACGGGCTGCTGTATGGTAAACTGTGGCTCGGTGGCAACAGGCAATTCAATATCCCGGTACAACTGCGTAAGCGTTTGCGAGTGGTTAGCATAGTTAGGCACAGCACCGCCGTGCTCTATCATATCAACAACCAGCTTTTTAAGCTCTACCATATCGCGTTTCATATCAAACAACACTTTGTATAATATGTCGCGTTCAGAAAAATCTTCTTTAGGCTGATTGTCTAACCGCATGGGCAGGTTACGGTTATTACCGTCAGACGGAATATAGGTTAGCAGTGTTTGCCCGGTTATCATGTGATTTCGCTCTAAAACCGCTAACTGTTCGGCCATATTTTTTAACTGCCTTACATTACCCGGCCAACCATAGTTGCTCAGTATCTGCTGTGCTTCCTCATCTAACTGAATAGGCGGAGTACGGTATTTATCAGTAAAGTCTGATGTAAATTTGCGGAACAGCAGATAAATATCTTCCTTTCTTTCACGTAACGACGGGATGCGTAAAGGAACCGTATTTAAACGATAGTACAGGTCCTCACGAAACTTTCCATTTTTTACTGCATCATAAACATCAACATTGGTAGCTGCTATAACACGTACGTTGGTTTTCTCTACCTTTGATGACCCTACGCGTATATACTGGCCGGATTCTAAAACCCGCAGTAAACGCGCCTGCGTACCCAAAGGCATTTCGGCAATCTCATCCAAAAATATGGTGCCACCGTTAACGGTTTCAAAATAGCCTTTACGCTCGCCAACTGCGCCCGTGTATGCACCTTTTTCGTGACCGAACAGCTCCGAATCAATAGTTCCCTCGGGTATGGCGCCACAGTTAACTGCTATAAACGGCCCATGTTTACGCTGACTGATGTTGTGTATAATGTGCGAGAACACCTCTTTACCACTACCGCTTTCGCCGGTAATAAGTACCGAAATATCGGTAGGTGCCACTTGTCTTGCTATATCTATTGCCCTGTTCAACAACGGCGAATTACCGATGATGCCAAAGCGTTGTTTTATTTCTTGTATCTCCATACCCCCTGGCCCCCTAAAGGGGGAATATAAGCCACCAATGCATGTGAGAATTGGTGGAGTGTTATTACTATATTAATAAGCTTTACCTCAATCCATAACTCCCCTTCAGGGGGTTTGGGGGATTATTCTTCCCATCAACGTAGCCGTAGTGCATCTTTCCGCCATCACATTAACATATTGGCCAGGTTTATATCTTTCATCAACTGGAAATACCATCATGGCATTTTGATCTGTACGGCCCGCATAATCGTTCTTTGATTTTTTTGAAAACCCTTCAATCAACACCCTTTGAACCTTGCCAATTTGCGCCTGCAGGCGCTGATGCGAATGTTGCTGCTGCAAAGCAACAATCTCAGTTAAGCGTGCTGCCTTTACAGGCTCAGGTATATCATCAGCGTAACGCTTGGCTGCCAGCGTTCCCGGTCTTTCAGAATACATAAACATGTAAGCAAAATCATATTTTACATACTCCATCATGCTCACTGTCTCTTTATGTTCTTCATCGGTTTCGCTGCAAAAGCCGGTTATTACGTCGGTTGAGATAGCGCACTCCGGCATAATCCTGCGAATAGCGTCAATACGGTTAATGTACCATTCACGGTCGTAAGTTCGGTTCATCAACTCCAACACGCGGCTATTGCCTGATTGTACCGGCAAATGAATGTATTTGCAGATATTATCATGCTTTGCCATGGTATACAGCACTTCGTCAGTAATATCTTTGGGATGCGAGGTAGAGAAACGCACACGCAGATCAGGATTGATCAACGCCACCATCTCTAACAAATTGGCGAAGTTCACCTTTTCAGTTTCATCTTCGCTAGCCCATTTGTAGGAATCAACATTCTGTCCCAGCAAAGTAACCTCACGATAGCCCGCGTTAAACAAATCAGTAGATTCTTTTACTATTGAGAACGGATCGCGGCTACGCTCGCGGCCGCGGGTAAACGGCACTACGCAGAACGAACACATGTTGTCGCACCCGCGCATAATTGATACAAAAGCGTTTATACCGTTACTGTTAAGTCTTACCGGATTAATATCAGCATAAGTTTCCTCGCGAGAGAGCAATACGTTTACTGCCTTTTGACCACTATCAACCTGGTCTATCAGATTAGGAAGATCGCGATATGCATCAGGCCCTACCACTACGTCAACCAGTTTTTCTTCTTCTAAAAATTTTGCTTTCAAACGTTCGGCCATGCAACCCAGCACACCTACCACCATTCCCGGATTTTTAGACTTGGCAGTCTTAAATTCTTTCAGGCGGTTGCGCACACGTGTTTCGGCATTTTCGCGGATAGAACAGGTATTGATAAATACCACATCGGCACTGTTGAAATCGCCGGTGGTTTCAAAACCTTGTTCTGATAAAATAGAAGCTACAATCTCGCTGTCAGAAAAATTCATGGCGCAGCCATAGCTTTCTATATATAGTTTGCGCCCGGCATTTTTTCCATCAACAGGCTCTAATAACAAAGCCTCACCCTGCCTGCTCTCATCATGTGTTTTATCCGGAAGAACCAA
Source organism: Mucilaginibacter auburnensis (assembly GCF_002797815.1). NCBI lineage: Bacteria > Pseudomonadati > Bacteroidota > Sphingobacteriia > Sphingobacteriales > Sphingobacteriaceae > Mucilaginibacter > Mucilaginibacter auburnensis. The sequence continues at coordinate 919,230 of NZ_PGFJ01000001.1, read as the reverse complement.
ATCTATCATTGCTTATAAAAATTGAGCTGCAAAAATACACAAAATTTATATACCGAGTGACAGATTGGCAGAATTAACAATTCTCCGCTTTTGTTGTTATAGTGTTTCATGCTCAACAATTTAAATGGATAAAACTACTTCACCTCAGAAAAAAAAGTTCCCCCGCTGGCCTTTCATTGTGTTAGGTTTTGTATTAATTATTGGTGCCGCAGCCTGGTATGCTTACAACCATTATTTTGCCGATAACAGGTGGAAACCCATTTTGCAAGCCAAGTTAAAAGAGATGGTGCAACAATCAAGCGATAGTTTGTATCGAATAGAATATTCTGATTTTGATGTGAGCCTGGCTTCGGGCGATGTGACACTATCAGATTTTAAACTGGTGCCCGATACCGCAGTTTACAACAAACTGGTAAGTAATAAAAAAGCTCCCGACAACCTGTTTATGCTGAGTGTAAATAAACTCACCATAAAAAACATTGGCGCGAAAAAGGCTTATCAGGATAAAATACTTGCCGTTAACAGCATCACTATTGATAAACCTGATCTGACAGTGATCAACAAGCGTTATGCTTTTAACGACACAGTTAAAGTAGGCAAGCCACAAACGCCGTATGAAATAATAAAAAAAGCCTTTAAGGAGCTCCGTATTGATTCAATATCCCTTAAGGATATCAGCCTGAATTACATTAATAAAAATGAACCGGTAACTAAGCAAACGGCGATTAAAAATCTGAACATCAATATATCAGGGCTATTGGTTGATTCGCTATCAGCGCAAGACAGCAGCAGATTTTACTACACCAAAGGCATTGAATTTATTATCAATAATTACAAGGTTAAAACGCCCGACAGCTTATACACCTCAGAAATTGACCGGATATATTTTTCGACCGCAAAGCGCATGATACAACTGGACAAGGTTAATTTAAAACCGCGTTACAGTCGCGCCGAATTTTATGAAAAAAAAGGCGAGGGTGGTGACATCTTCACACTTAAATTTAAAAAGATAGCCATTACTGACATTGACCTGCAGCGTTTTCTGCGCGACCAAAAACTATATGCCGGCGTGATGGATATTGAAGATGCAGATGTAAACATTTACGCCAACGGTATTTATAAAGGCAAAAAAACCAGCAAAATAGGTAAAGACCCGCATCAGGCTTTGCAAAAGGTGGCTTTAGATATGAAACTGAGCCGCCTGAATATTAAAAAAACTGATATCACTTATGCCGAAACAGATGCCACCACTCGTCAAACAGGTGTTATTACGTTTAAAAACACTAATGGGCACTTTTTAAATGTTACCAATGACCCTGATGTTAAGCGTAAAAATCATTTCATGACCGCCAGTATTAACACCTATTTTATGGATGCCGCGCCGCTTAACGTAAATTTCAAATTTGACCTCGCCGCTAAAAACGGTGCGTTTAATTACTCAGGCCATTTAGGTGGTTTTGACGGAGGAGTTCTTAACCGTTTGGTTAAACCATTGGCTATGGTACAAGTACGCTCAGCAAAAGTTAAGCGCCTGGATTTTAATATTGATGCTACTAATTACGGCGGAAAAGGCATTGTCAAATTCTACTATAAAGATCTTAATGTTCAACTGTTAAAAAAGGCCGCAAACGGAAAAGGCTTTGAAAACCAGGGCTTACTTTCAACTGTAGCCAATTCCCTTATTATTGAGAATGACAACCCGGATAGTAAAGGTGTTTTCAGACCCGGTCCTGTAAACATGGGGCGCGAACCGACGGTTTCCTTTTTTAGCTTTTTATACAAGGGTTTGTTAGAGGGAATAAAACCAAGCATTGGTTTAGACAAGAAAACTGAGGGCAGCATACAAAAGGTAGCAGAAAAAGTGAGTTCTGTGCTTGACCAGTTCAAAAAATTCAAAGAAAACCGTAAATTGAGGCGGGAAGAACGCAGGCGCAAAAAGGAACAGGAAAAAGCGCTTGAGGAAAAGGAAAAGGCGAAGAAAGAAGCTGAGCAGAAGTAGGCGGGAAACTAATTATGGCTATTAAATTTTTGAGGACCAAACGCAGCCGGATAATTGCCGCGGCCATTACTATACCCGTTGTGCTATTGCTTATAGCAGCATTGGTTATTAACAGGTATTGGTCGCCTATATTGGCGGGTAAACTCAGAGATGCTGTAATTAAAGGGAGTGATAGCCTTTACCGTGCTGATTTTTCGGATGCGCAGCTACACATTTTACAGGGCAAAATAATGCTCTACAACGTTTCGCTAACACCTGATACTGACGTTTACAGGCGCCGCATCAAACGCGGAACTGCCCCCAATAATTTGGTAAAGTTCAATGCCCGCCGCATCATTGTGTCAGAGATCCATCCCTTTAAACTATACTTTAGCAAGGTGATAGATGTTGGCCGCATTGCCATCAACTCTCCTCATATACAAGTCAGCTATCAGCTTAACCATACTAAAGATACCACCGACAAAGATCACCGCACAGCCTGGCAAAAGCTATCTAAGAATTTTAAGTCGGCACATGTTGGCAATATATTTTTAGATAATATTTCTTTTAAATACGATGACTATTCGGGTAACAAGGTGGAGGTTTCTGAGATCAAACAAATGAGCTTGCATGCAAACGATCTGCTCATTGATTCAACTACGCAAACAGATCGTTCCAGACTGTTATACTGCAAAAATATAATAGCTGACATAAAAAATTATGCCGGCCGTTCAGCCGACGGGCTTTACAGGTATAGTTTTAAAAGATTAAAGCTTTCCACCGCAATATCGCAATTGCACGTTACTGGCTTTAAACTGGACCCGGTTGATGTTGATGCCTTTTTTGCTAAAAGCAATAAAGACAGGATGACCGTTGAGTTAGATTCCATACAACTTAACAACTTTGATTTTCTTTCCTACCAGAAATATCGCAGCCTTACAGCCAGTAGTTTAATGATAAAGGGAGGCATGTTTGATGTGTTTAATGCTCCTAATAAACTGCCAACTAAAAAAGACAAGTTGGAAAACTTTCCGCATGTGGCTTTGCGCAAATTAAAAACCGACCTGATAATTGATACTGTACAGATAAAGCACCTGGACGTTACCTACAATGAAATAGGCAAAAAATCAAAAAAGACCGGCACGCTTTCGTTTAATAACACCAACGCTACTTTTCTAAACCTTACCACTAATCCTAACGCCCTAAAAAAAGACAGCATTGCTACCGCTGAAGTTAACAGCATGTTTATGGGTCAGGGTAAGCTTAATATTTCGTTTAGGTTTAATTTGCAGGCGCGTAACGCGCCGTATAGTTATAAAGGGCATTTAGGTGCTATGCCCTTAGAAGCAATGAACAAAGCAACGATGGCTTTTGCTATGGTGAAAATTACCGACGGCACCCTAAAAAGCTATGACTTTAATGTGTATGGCGATGCAACCCGCGCACATGGCAATATTGCTCTTTTATACAACGATGTAAAGGTGCGCTTGCTGCGTGTGGGTGATAGCCAGATGTACTCGCGTAAACTGATACCTACTTTATTTGCCAACCTGTTTATTTTAAAACATAACAATCCGGATAAGCCGGGCGAAGCCCCACGTGTATTCAAGGTTGCCTTTAAACGACCAAAGGACTTTTCCTTCTTTAAAACGCAGTGGCGTGTAATGCTTTCGGGCCTTAAGCCTACCATAGGTTTGGATGCTAAAACCGAGCAGGCTGTAACAAAACGAATGGCCGATATGAAGCAGAAAAAAGATGATAGGGCCAAAAAGAAAAAAGACCAAGCACTAAAAAAGAAACATAAATACCCCTACGGAGCATAGTACGCTATACATTTCATCACTTGCTTTAGCAATTTCATCACAAAAGCTTAGTCTGAGCCAGGTTGCTGCTTACCTTGCAGCATATTTAAACCACGTTACAATGGAATACGGCTTAGCTATTGAAAAATATAACAAAAAAGAGTTTTGGGTTGTTACCGCGTGCTTTTTGCTGCTTGTATTAAATCTGTTAAAGGTTACTATCGAAAACGGTTATTGGTCGTCGCCGGCAATTAATTCAATAGACTCATATAGTACAAATGCTTTCCTCCCACGGTTTTTCAATTTTTTTGTACTTTATATCGCCTATATATATATTCACTTTATATTAGTTAAAAGGTTTCTTGTTGCCAACAATGATGCAATTGCAACAAATATCCTGTTAGCGTTAGTACCATTTGCCACAGTAGTTTTGTTTTGGACATTGTCAGACATATGGAAAAGTTACTCGTTCTACTACTTTTTTGAGGATATCCGGTTTAACATTGCCACGGGCATAAAATTAGCTATACGCAACCTCTTAAAGCTATGCTTTATTGCGGGTGTTTACATCATTTATTCGTACGTTAAATATGAGGGATTTTTATTCAAAGCAGTAGAAAATTTATCCGCTCATGCAAAAAGAGTATTACTTGAGTCGTTTTGGGCAGTAGTAGTATGGTTTGTTGTATTTAGGTTACTGGTAACTGCTGATGTTCGCGATAACCTTATCTTACTATGGATATGGGCAATATTGCCTGCAATACCGGTATATCTGTATACGTCATTAGCGTTAATTCCTCAGATCAAAAATCAGGGTAAAGACTTTTGGATCTATTGGGCCAGGATGGCGCTTATTGGTTTGGTTATACTTTTACTGGTTTTTGTTTTCTTTTTGGCTTTGAATGGTTTGAGGCGAAACCAAACCATGTTATTTGTCATTGCTTTTTTATACGTATTGTTTCAGATCGCCGTAACCGTGCCTTTAAGTTGGGCCGTTTACCATCATCGTTTAAACCTTTTTAAAGAAATTTCGGGCTTAAAAACTGCACTCGGTCAATCATCAGCCAATCTTGATTTTCTACGATCACAGATCAATCCGCACTTTTTATTCAATGCCTTAAACACCCTTTACGGCACTGCTATACAGGAACACGCGGACCTTACAGGCGAAGGCATTCAAAAACTGGGCGATATGATGCGTTTTATGCTGCATGAGAATACGCAGGAAAAAATATCGTTGTTGCGAGAGGTTGATTACCTGAAAAATTACATCGACCTGCAAAAACTACGGACGCATACATCACCGGATATTGTTATTCAAACAGAGATTGAGGAAACAATAAACGGACTACAGATTGCCCCTATGTTATTGATACCTTTTGTTGAGAATGCCTTTAAGCACGGCATTAGTCTGCGTGAGGCATCGTACATCAAAATATCGCTGCATACAGAAGATAACAAGTTATTTTTTGACATCTACAACAGCGTACATCAAAAAACCGGAACGGACCCTGAAAAAAACAATAACGGTATTGGTTTAGAAAATGTAAAGCAACGCCTGCAGCTATTATATCCAGACAGGCACGAACTGATGATACGGCAAAGCGGTAAAGAGTACTTCGCGCATTTAACAGTGCAACTTTAACAAGTTTCATCACAAAACAATCAGGTTACATCACAATTAATTGGGCAGGTATGTCTTAGCGGCTACTCTTGTATTAAAATTAAGCGGCATGAAAAAACTATTCCTTACCTTATCCATACTGGCCTGTGCAACAATAAGCATAGGCCAGTTACAACGCGCTGTTGTGGGCAAAAGTTCGGTTAATGCAAAATCCTGTGCAGAAAACAAGTGGTTAAAAAGTGGCTTCAACGCCGCAACTGATGGGTTAAATAATCACAAAACATGGTCGGCGGAATCATTGATCAACATATTTATCCCGCAGCTTGAAAGTGTTGAAAAAACTGATTTACAGCAGGTGATGAGCTTAAGTATATCTGTAAAAACCGAAAGCCTGCTACGAGCCGAATTAAATTATCATTATAGCGATAAGCTGATAAAGTTTTGCAGAAACATAAAACGAAAAATTTTAAGACGCCCTCACCTGCATAACAACAGACGGCTAATTATTATTTAACTGTACAACCTTGATATTAACAAGTAATTTTAAAGATTTAAACATTGAACTATATTAAACCATGCTTACCGCAATAGCCATTGATGATGAACCTTTAGCGTTGGAAGTAGTAAGATCTCACGCTGACAAGGTGCCTTTTGTTGACCTTAAGGCCAGCTTTACCGACGCATTTAAAGCTATGGCGTATTTGCAACAGGAACATATAGACCTACTTTTTATGGATATAAAAATGCCTGATATAAGCGGAATAGAGTTAATGCGCTGCCTGAACAAGAAGCCAATGGTAATATTCACCACGGCCTATAGCGAACACGCTGTTGAAAGTTTTGAGCTGGATGCAATTGATTACCTGCTAAAACCTTTTTCGCTGGCTCGTTTTACTAAAGCATGCAATAAAGCTAACGAGTTGTTTTTGCTGCGCGAAAATGTGAACGATAAAAAGAACTACATTTTCTTGAAAACCGGGTATGATCAGGTTAAGGTTAATTTTGACGATATATGCTTTGTGGAAGCTACGGGCAATTACGTCAACTTTGCCTTAAGCAATAGCACCGTGCTTACCCGCATGACCATTACTGAGGCGGAAAGCATCCTACCTGTGGATCAATTTATTCGTATACACAGATCTTTTATAGCAGCTAAAAATAGAATTGAAAAGATAGAGCGGCACCAGATCAATTTGAACGGGGCAATTTTACCCGTGGGCAGCACTTATCTGCAAAACCTTGATGATATTGGAAAACGTTAGGTGAACTAGCGCTACTAAAAATTAGTATTGATCAGGTTTTTTGCTTCTTTTTCTTAGCGGCAGGGAATAACACATTATTCAGTATCAACCTGTAACCTGCCGAGGCCGGGTGGAGGTTCAAGTCAGTAGGCGGATCGCTTACCTGGTGCTGGTAATCTTCCGGGTCGTGCCCGCCGTAAAAGGTCCATTGCCCTTTGCCGTACTCGCCATGTATGTAGCGCACTTCGTTACCTGTTTTCATTTCGCCCATAATAACAACACCCGGCTTAATTACGCTTTTATTAAAGGCTGTTGTTAACCCTTTAAACCCTTTTATCACTTTATCATGATCTTGCGTTAGCATGCTGGGCACAACATCCCATTTAGCCGAAAAATCAAAAAGCGTAAAAAAGTCTTCCGTGCGATCAACTGTACGACTGGTATTTACATCTATGTTGCTGAATGTATGCGAGTAGGGGTCCATATCCAGTCTGAAATTCTGAAACGCGAAGGTCTGGCTAAAATCAAGTTTGGCTTGCGCGTTCGGATCGGCGCGGTCACCATCAAACATCGCTTCGCAAATATCAGTATTGGCGGCAGAAAGGGCTATATCAAAAGTTTCGGCACCAGCGCACATGGCAAACAAAAACCCTCCACCCGAACAAAAGTCGCGTATATGCTCGGCAACGGCCAGCTTCATTTGCGATACCTTTTTAAAGCCAAGCTTTTTGGCCATAGCTTCCTGCACACGCTGGTCATCGCGGTACCAGGCCGCATTGCTGTAGGTAGCGTAAAATTTGCTGTATTGCCCGGTAAAATCTTCATGGTGCATGTGCAGCCAGTCGTATTTAGGCAGTTCACCGCCTATCACCTCTTCATCATACACAACATCAAAGGGTATTTCGGCGTACTTGAGCACCAGGGTAACGGCGTCATCCCAGGGCATTTTATTTTTAGGAGAGTACACAGCCATTTTAGGCGCTTTTTCCAATTTAACAACATCCATGTTAACTGACGGATCGCTAACTTCGGTTATGATGGTACTGGCATCGGCATCGCTTATCACTTCATAGCTAACACCGCGTATTTTACATTCTGTTTCAATGGTACTGCTTTGTTGCGCCATAAAGCTGCCACCACGGTAATTAAGCAGCCAATTGATCTCGCCGCCATTTTTTAGCACCCAAAAGGCTATACCATATGACTTAAGGTGATTTTTCTGCGCCTCATCCATTGGTATCAATATAGAAGTGGCCCTGCTTGTCAACGACAAAAAAAAGCAGGCAACCAACAGTATATATCTCCAACCTAACCTCATGCTCAAATTAACGAATAAAATTTGAGGCTATTGTAAGGTGTGGCTGTAATAAATACCGCTGTTGCCTGCTGTTATCAGTAATTAGCCCTTAAGCTTAGAAGTTAAAGCCAATGTTAAATGCACCTCTAACGCTGCGTATAGCATAGGGTGATGCTCCTTCAGCGAAAAGATCAGTAACGCCATTCTGACCATCAAATTCAATAAAAAACTTAGTTTTATCAGCAACAGGCAGCTTTACACCAATGCCGTAGGCCAAACCGCCATCTGCAGAGTTAAAAAACTGTTTTAAAGAACCGTTGAATTGTGAAGCGTCCGCACTTAACAAGAAACCTACATAAGGACCAAAGTTTAAATACCAGTTTCTGGTTTTACCAAAATGCCAGTTGGCCATAACCGGAACTGTTAAATAGTTTAAAGAAAAGTCAATCCCTTTTGCTTCTCCTAAATATCCTTCAGCCCAGCCTTTTTGGTCATAAATGGCCTTTGCTTTAAGACTCCACCTGTCAGAAAAATAATTATCTACTGAAATAGCCGCGTTAAAGCCTGATTTTGACTTGGTGGAGTGATTATTGTCATTGCTAACAGACGCACCGTTATAACCAATGCCAATACCTAATTCAACGCCTTTTGATTGTTGTGCGTGTGCAAGCGTAAAAAAGCCCAACACCGCAAATAGAGTGGTAAAAAGTTTTTTCATAATTGTGATAAAAGAATTGTTAACGCAAAAGTAAGCTTTTGCTTTAAACCCACTGTTTAATTGCTGTTACAAAAAACTAACCATTTAGTAGCAAGCAATTAAATAGAACGTGGTTATGCAAACGTGTTCCCAGTAAAACCAATTAAACTACTATACTAATAGAGTTTTTACTAATTTCGCGATTTATCATTCTGGAGAAACCACCAATGGATTATCAATTTAAGGATATAGAGCAAAAATGGCAACAGTTTTGGGCCGATAACGGAACCTTTAAAGCTGAAAATAACAGAGCGAAACCCAAGTATTATGTACTTGATATGTTTCCTTACCCATCAGGAGCAGGACTGCATGTTGGTCATCCACTGGGCTATATAGCTTCTGATATTTTTTCCAGATACAAACGCCTGCGTGGTTTTAACGTTTTGCACCCAATGGGTTATGATTCATTTGGTTTACCGGCCGAGCAGTACGCCATACAAACCGGTCAGCACCCCGCGGTAACTACCGAAGCCAACATAGCCACCTACCGCCGCCAGTTAGACCAGGTTGGTTTTTCATTCGACTGGAGTCGCGAAGTGCGTACCAGTTCGCCCGGGTACTATAAGTGGACACAGTGGATATTTATGCAGTTGTTCAACTCATGGTATAACAAAACTGCAGATAAAGCTGAATCTATTGACCAATTGATAGCACATTTTGAAGCCAATGGTTCTGGCGGTGTTAACGCCGTGTGTGATGAAGATACGCTAACTTTTACTTCGGATGAGTGGAACGCGTTTGACAGCAAAAAGCAGCAGGGAGAGTTGTTAAAATATCGCTTAACCTACCTGCGCGAAAGCACCGTTAACTGGTGCGCAGCACTAGGTACTGTATTAGCTAATGATGAAGTAAAAGATGGCTTTAGCGAGCGCGGTGGTTACCCGGTTGAGCAAAAGAAAATGATGCAATGGAGCATGCGCATCACCGCTTATGCCGACCGCCTGTTGCAAGGCCTGGATACCATTGACTGGCCCGAGCCACTTAAAGAAATGCAGCGCAACTGGATAGGCAAAAGCGTAGGTGCTTCGGTTAAATTCCAGATTGAGCAAAGCGTTCACGCTATAGAAGTTTTCACCACCCGTGTTGATACTATTTTTGGGGTTACTTTCATTGTACTTGCTCCCGAACATGAATTGGTAGCAGAACTTACCACTTCGGCACAAAAGGAGGAAATTGATGCCTACATCACCCAAACAAAAAAGAAATCAGAATTGGACCGTATGGCTGATGCCAAAACAGTATCAGGCGCGTTTACGGGCAGTTATGTGCTTAACCCGCTTAACGGTGAGCGTGTACCTATTTATATTGCCGATTATGTATTGGCAGGCTATGGTACCGGCGCGGTAATGGCTGTTCCAAGCGGAGATCAACGCGACTTTTTGTTTGCCAAACATTTCAGCCTGCCCATCATCCCGATACTTGATACACAAAACATTGTTGACGAGGCCGACCCTACCAAAGAAGGTAAATACATCAACTCTGATTTTATAAACGGATTGAACTACAAAGAAGCTACCGCTGCAACTGTTGCCAAGCTGGAAGAAATAGGTGCCGGCAAAGCCAAGATAAACTTCAGAATGCGCGATGCCATATTTGGCCGACAGCGTTACTGGGGTGAGCCTGTTCCGGTTTATTTTAAAGATGGTTTGCCGCAACTGATAGACGAAAGCGAATTACCTTTAATACTACCGGAAATTGATAAATACCTGCCAACCGAAACCGGCGAACCACCACTGGGCCGTGCTGAAGATTGGAAATACCATAACGAATATCAATACGAACTTTCAACCATGCCGGGCTGGGCAGGCAGCAGCTGGTACTGGTACCGCTACATGGATGCACATAATGATACTGCATTTGCATCGCCGGAAGCTATTGAATACTGGAAAGACGTTGACCTTTACATAGGCGGCAGCGAACACGCAACAGGGCACTTGTTGTATAGCCGTTTCTGGAACAAGTTTTTAAAAGATATTGGTAAAGCACCTGAAGAAGAACCTTTTAAAAAGTTGATCAACCAGGGGATGATACAGGGGCGAAGCAACTTTGTGTATCGTTTGATAGATGAGCAAGGCCGCGGCACCAACACCTTTGTATCACATGGCTTGATAAAAGATCACAATACGTCACCTATCCATGTCGACGTAAACATTGTGGAGAATGATGTGCTGAACTTAGAGAAGTTTAAGTCTTGGAGGCCTGAATTTGCTGACGCAGAATTTATATTAGACGGCGGCAAGTATGTTTGTGGGGTAGAGATTGAGAAAATGTCAAAACGCTACTATAACGTAGTTAACCCTGATGATCTTTGCCAACGCTACGGTGCCGATACCCTCCGCATGTACGAGATGTTTTTAGGTCCGCTTGAGCAAAGCAAGCCATGGAATACTAACGGCATTGAAGGCGTGTTTAAATTCCTGCGTAAATTCTGGCGCTTGTTCCATAATGATGCATGGGAGTTTACCGTGACTGACGCGGAGCCAACCAAAGCTGAGTTAAAATCATTGCACAAGATCATCCGTAAAGTGGAAGAAGATATTGAGCGTTTCTCATTCAACACGTCGGTATCCAGCTTCATGATAGCAGTTAACGAATTGACCGATCAGAAATGTAACAAGCGCGCTGTGTTGCAGGATCTGGTTATTATCCTGTCGCCCTATGCTCCGCATATTTGCGAGGAGCTATGGTCACTATTAGGCAATGAAGCAGGAACGTTATCATACGCTGCATATCCTAAATTTAATCCTGCTTATTTGGTTGAGGATGAGTTTGCTTACCCTATCTCAATCAATGGCAAAACAAAAATGAATCTGAATATTCCGTTAACCATGGAACCCAAGGATGTTGAAGCCTTTGTTTTAGCTAACGCCGATGTACAAAAATATTTGGACGGCAAGCAACCAAAGAAAGTGATTGTAGTGAAGGGCAGGATTGTGAACATGGTAGTATAACTAACTGAACCATGATTTATAAAATTAAAGGATGACAGGATTACTGTCATCCTTTTTTATTAAGGACAAAATTGACAGCCAATTATTTTGTGAGTAAGGTTTTGGTGCTGCATGTTTAAAATTAGTGATAACTTTAATTAATTATCTACTAAATTGAAAAGGTAATCCTATAATGCACAAAATCCTACTAATCTTAGTTCAGACAATGAGCAGATTAATATTTCTATTTCTCCTACAAACTACATTATCTTTCGCCCAAATCCCGCCCTACCCACCTGCCGATCAGGTAGCCCGAGATTTTAAAGCCCTGTTGCAACGCCCTGTTACAAACCCACGTCCATCGTTCACCGTTACCTATACCGACAGTATGAACATTGAGCGGGGCACCATTTACACCGAAGCCACCGAGAAGATGCCGGTTGTAATTTACAAGCCAATTACAAAAGGTCAAACCCGATTCCCCACTGTTGTATTTCTGCACGGAACAGGCGGCAATAAAGAAATTGGCGAAGTACGCGCTGTATTACTACCACTGGTAAAGGCGGGCTTCATGGCTGTTGCTATAGATGCTCGTTACCACGGCGAACGTGTACCCGGTGGTGCGCTTGGGAGTAAAGAATATGTTGAAGCCGCTTATCAGGCTTTTAAAAATAACAACGCGCAACAACACCAATATCCGTTTTTGTATGATACCGCTTATGATCTGACCCGACTGGTAGATTACCTTGCTACCCGCGCTGATGTTGACAGCACACGCATAGGTATGGGTGGTATATCAATGGGTGGCATTGAAACTTACATGGCAGCTGCCATTGAACCCCGCATAAAGGTTGTTGTGGTAGGTATTGCCGCGCAAAGCTTTAAGTGGATATTAGATAACAACCAATGGCAGGGCCGAACAGGTACCATCGCCGATGCGCATAAAAAAGCTTCTGTTGACATAGGCGATAAAGATATAAACACAAAAAATGTGAAAGCAGTTTGGGAGAAGATCATCCCAGGTGTTACGGACGAGTTTGATTGCCCTTCGCTGTTAAGACTTATAGCACCAAGACCGTTGTTGATCCTGAGTAAGGATAAAGACCCTAACAATCCGTACGGCGGTGCACAGATAGCTTTCGCATCTGCTACCAATGCTTATAAAACGCAGAAAGCCCTTAACAACCTCAGCATTTTGGTTCAACCTAACTTAGGTCACGTTTTTAACGCTACCGATACATGGCTTAGCGTTGAATGGTTTAGGAGGTGGTTATTCAAATAATGCCTGCAAAACAAATAAAGCCATTCAAAAACGAATGGCTTTATTTATAATATTGATGTCTGTTATTACATTCCACCTGCACCACCCGCTCCGGCAGCACCTGAACCAGAACCAGCGCCAGTACCAGGACTTACGCTACCCGGTGTAGACATTCCCGGCGTGGTACCTACGCCCGGGGTTGTTGGTCGTGCTCCCGGTGTTGTTGTACCCGGAGTAGTTGGTCTTACACCCGGAGTAGCCGGTGTTGGTGTTACCGGCGTTACGCCCGGCATTGGTGTTGGTGTTACGCCGGGAGTTACCGGAGTTGTTCCAGGCATTGGTGTTGGTGTTACGCCCGGTGTAACGTTATTAGGCGTTGTAGTTGGTAACGGACTTGGAGTTGTATTTGGGTTGGGAATAGGATTAGGAGTTACCTGCGGAGGTAATGTTCCTGGCTGATTTGATTTTGGTCTGGCAACCTGGCCGGGAACTGTATCTGTTTTAGCAATAAAATTTTGCTTGCCCGTATTTATTTGATGCGGGGCGGCTACCGCTCCTACTCCCAGTATGGCCGCTACGGCCACAGCTGCTGTCAATGCACTCATCTTTTTCATAGGTTTCATTCAATTTAAATATTTTAACTAAACCTTTACACATATCATACCAAAGCCGTACCAACATCAAAATTTCTAACTTATAAGTAGGTTTTAAATTCGCTTTCCCTTAACAAATACTTAATTACAGCGCTAAATTCTCTTAATACGGCTCCAATAGTTTTGTGCTTTTAATTAAAGCGAAAATTATTATGAAGAGAACTTTACTTATGTTGGTTGTGGCTGTTGGGTTATTTAGTTGTAAAAAAAACAGCGTTGAACCTACGCCCGAACCTGAATTTTTTGTAAACGAAGATCCCTCAACCTTTGCCGAAATTGGCACGATTGACATTGGCGAAGTAGGTGCCGCCGAAATTTCAGCTTATGATCCATTAACCAAACGCCTTTTTGTAGTTAATAATGGTACCGTTAATAAAGTTGATGTAATTGATTTTAGCAACCCTGCTGCCATGAAGGTTATCCAATCTATCCCGATGGCTCCCTATGGTGGCGCAGTTAACAGCGTAGCTGTTTCAAACGGAAAAGTGGCTGCAGCTATTGAATCAACAGATAAACAGGCTAATGGCAAAGTTGTAGTTTTCAAAACCGACGACTATAGCGTAGTTGCACAAGTAACGGTTGGTGCCCTGCCTGATATGGTGACTTACAGCAACGATGGTAAATTGATACTAACCGCTAACGAAGGAGAACCTAATGATACGTACACTAACGACCCGGTTGGCAGCGTATCAATCATCTCCGTAAACGATAATTATGCTGTAACTACACTTGATTTTTCAGGCTTTGAAGGACAGAAAGCCGCGTTGGTGGCAAAGGGCTTCCGCATTTTCGGTTTGGGTTTAAACTTTGCAAAAGATATTGAGCCCGAGTACATCACTGTATCAGAGGATTCAAAAACAGCTTGGGTAACATTGCAGGAAAATAACGCCATTGCAAAGATCAACCTTACTACAAAAACCATTACAGACATCTTACCATTAGGATTTAAAGATTATAATGTTGATGGCAATGAAATTGACCCGAGCGACAAAAACACAGGAACGCCACTTGCAAAATGGCCGGTTAAAGGTATTTACATGCCTGATGGCATTGCTGTAAGCGAATTAAACGGCACACCGTATTTATTCACAGCTAACGAAGGAGATGCGCGCGAATATTCTGCCTTTGCAGAGGTTTCACGCGTTAAAGATATCACTTTAGATCCAACAGTTTTCCCTAACAGAGCCGATCTGCGCAAGGATGACCAGTTGGGCCGTTTGAACATTACCAAAACATTGGGAGATGCTAATGGCGATGGCTTGTATGAAGGAATATATTCATTAGGTGCTCGCTCATTCAGCGTATGGAACGGCAACACAGGCGCGCAGATATTTGACAGCAAAAACGAACTGGACGTTAAAACAATTGCAGCCAACGTGTATGACGATGGCCGCAGCGACGATAAATCTGTTGAACCGGAAGGCATAACCATTGGCAAAATAGGCAACAAACAAGTAGCATTTGTAGGCATGGAACGTGCAGATGCCGTTGCTGTTTATAACATTACCGATCCAACCAAGCCAACATTTTTACAACTGATTAAATGTGGCGACGCACCCGAAGGTGTTTTGATCATTCCTGCTAAAAACAGTCCTACTAAAAAGAGCCTTTTAGTGGTAAGCAGCGAAAATGATGGTTTTGTAAAAGTTTACACGCCTCAAACCTTATAATAAAAACCAGTTAATAAACGAAAAGCGCTGCCGGTCCGGCAGCGCTTTTCGTTTTTATGGTTTAGGTTGGATGCAGGGTTTACAATAAATAGGCTTTATAATACAACTGTAGTATAGTTACATCGCCCTGGCCCTTTAACAATTTATCAAGCAACACTCTAAAATCTTTACTGGTAGTTGCCTTGCCTTTTTTAGGCGGCACAAGTGTTGCAGTGGGTACAGATGCTTCGGTAACTTTGGTTGCCAGCCAGCTAATATTCTCGTGCGGCAGGGCAACCTGTAGTATCATTCCCGGCAAGCCATTAAATGATTCGGGGCCGCCGGATACAGGTATCTTTTCTGCATAAAAAGCCACCACATAAATGGAGTCCATAATTATTGCGTTGGCGCGGCGGCAGGTATAGCCCAAAATATCCCGGGTCTCATCAGTAATTTTCCAATTAATTTGGCGTGTACTGTCAGTGAGTAACAGCATATCGCCATACACTTCTTTCTGCGTAATGGCTTTGCTTGCAGTAAAATCTGTATATACCGTATTAAACTGCTCCATAATTGGCAAACCTAAACTTGGCGGTCTTCCTTCGGGAGCAATAGGGGTGTACAAGGTTTTATTATCGCCAAATACCATAGTACTTTTTAAAGTTCTAAACTGCGGCTCTTTGGCTTTTAACTGCTCAAATGCGGGCCTGTAAAATGCCTCATTGCTCTTGGTGAACATACGCGGGATGATAGCATGCGTATTCGAACTTTTTTGATACTCTATAGTACCGGTTGTTGTAAACCTGGCATTTTGGGCTTGCGCCACACTGCAAACTGCAGTTAAAATAAGTGTTAGGCTTTTTATGATAGTTTTCATTGTATTATTGTTTAGGAGTTCCTGCGCCCATTTTATTAAAATCCCAGCTAACTGATAGCATAAAATATCTTTTGATGGTAGTAAAGGTATTTTGGTTGATCTGGTTGCCATTAACTGACCGGTTAAAGCCGTTATTCTGATTTAACAAGTCGTTGGCTGATGCTGTAACTTTTAAAGCGTTGCTTTTAAAGAACATTTTAGATAAGGAGGCGGTCACAATGGTTCTTGAAAAGCCATCTAAACCGTTTGCCGCGCCGGTATAGGTATAAGTAGCTTCTGATATGATCTGGAATTTAGCAGGCAGATAATATCCGAAGTATGCATTCCCTCTAAAATCTTTACTATTTACGTTTGTAATTTGCCCTTGTTGTGTCAGCTTTCTGATGCTGTACTGAGGACCGCCGGATAGGTACAGATCATACTTGTTAGCTGCATATTTTGATAATGAAAAGTTTAAAGCGTAGCTACCGTTTTCAGATCTGTTTAACGCAGTTGTATTTTTTGATGCATCTGTATACTGCCTGGTAACCTGATTGAATGATACGTTATTACTTGTACTTGCAGTTAAAGCAGCCTGCACTCCGCCCCATATGTTACGACCGTAGTTAATACTTAGGTTGTAATTATAAGGGTTTTTCTCAGAAGTGTTAACCGTTTGCGATATGGTTTTACCCTGATCAACACCATCCAAAATATTGGTAGTATTACTTACAAACGCATTAGTTGTAAAAGCATAGCCACCACTTACATAGAAGCGCTGCCCGCTTAAAGGCTTATAATTGGTGTAATACAAGTTGAATCGGTTTGAAAATGATGGTTTCAGGTTTTCGTTACCAATATTTTGGAAATAAGGATTGGTATTATCCAATACAGGTTGCAACTGGCTTATGCTCGGCTGTTGGGTGCTACCATTGTAATTAAAGTTAAAAACCGATTGCTGGCCAAAACGGTACTGATACGTTGCCTGTGGCATCCAGTTAATAAAGTGCCGCTCATAGATCATTCCTTTCAACTCATTGTCTTGTTTAAATTGAACATCAGTAACACGGGTACCAAAATTTAAGGTGGTTTTACCTTTAAGATAATTTAAGATGGCACCACCCTGATGAGCAATTTGATTCAGCTTAAAGCTGTTGCTAACTAATGGGTCAAGATCATCATACTGGCCATTGACCTTATTGTAAGCCAACCTTTCAGAAGTTGCGTTATTGGTATTTATACCATAGTTCACAACCAATGATAAGGCCTGCGTAAGCGGTTCAGTGTAAGTCAGGTTAGAGTTAAACGCGGTACTTTTACTTGAACCCGGTTTTTTCTGGTCAACTATTCTGGATGATTTAACAGTACCTGTAAGCAGATCATAATTATCAGCAGTAGTATAAAGCGATTCTTCTCTCTCGGCATTATCAATAGTAGTCCCCAATAATAATGAAAGGGTACGGCCTTTCTTTTTCAGCTTCCGGGTGTAAAAAGCGCTCGCGTTCATCACACGCTGGTCTGTTTTTACAGAGTTAACACTGGTTGAGTAGTTTTGTAGTTTGTCATTATTGTAAATGGTCTCATCACGATCAGTATTCTGCGTGGAGTTTCTTAATGAACCGTCAATTGTGATCTTTACGTTGCTTACTGAGTCAATCGTTAAAATAGATGCGGCATCCAGCTTTTGTCTTAAGCCCGAATTGCTGAATCTTTGATTAGAAATTGTTGTGTTTACCTGTGTACCCAAGTTGTTTTGGTTGATGTTATTTACATCTCCAACCACTTCTAACTGACCCAGTTTATAATTGGTGTTGATGGTATACTTATCTTTTGCACCCCATTTATTATCATAGTGAACACCGCCCGAGCGTGATATTGGGAAGCCTCTGCCATCATAATACAGATCATTCCCGCTGGTAGTTATCATGATACCGCCGCCGTCCATAACGGTAACGTTACCGGCATCGCCATATTTTTGTTCATCCTGAAAGCTAAGTCCGGTTCGGCCGTTGTTAGAGAGTGTGGCATTAAAGGCAAATTTCTCTTTGTTTTGAAATTTGTTCATCATAACCTGCCCCGAATAAAAGGCCTGAGTGGCAACCCCCGCATCAACTTTGCCAAAGTAGCCGCTTTTCTTATCGTCTTTTAATACCACGTTCATGGTCAACGTTTTTTTGCCGTCATCAATACCTGTAAAGGCTGCCTGGTCACTTTTCTTTTCAAACATCTGCACTTCCTTCACCATATCTGCCCGTATGTTTTTAGTAACCAATGTGGGGTCATCGCCAAAAAACTCTTCACCACCTAAAAGCACTTTCTCAACGGTTTTACCATTGGCACTTATCTTGCCGTCTTTATCTACCGTAACACCGGGGAACTGCTTCATCAGATCCTCCACCTTCGCGTTAGGCTGCACTACAAAAGCAGCTGCGTTAAAAACGGTGGTATCGCCTTTAATTTTTATGGCCGTGGCCTTGCCTTTAATTACAATGTCCTGCAATAATTTGGCTTTAAGCACCATGCCTATACGGCCAAAATCTTTTGCGGGTGCTGTCGCATCCAGCGAAAAGCTTTCTGTATAGTCTGCATATTCCGGATAAGTAACCAGTAACAGGTACTTGCCGCCTGGAATATTGCTTATAGCGAAGTTGCCATCCTGGCTTACCCGGGTAAACTTTACCATAACGGAGTCTTTGGCGCGCAGCACCAGTACAGATGCGTTGTGTAATTTAGCTGCTGCGGTGGTATCAACCACGGCGCCTTTAACCGAAAAAGCATTTTGCGCTTTTGAAGAAAAAGATAGCAGCAAGAGTAGTGAAACAATTGTGTAGGTTAGAAATTTCATAAAAGGTTATTGGTTGTGCGAATATATAACTAAGGTTTTAGGATTTTAGTATTTAAAAATTCTTTTTAACAATAATTAACACATTTATTACACTTAATGTAATACAATGCGCAACTAAGTTACCGTGTTAAGACGCAGCAGGAAACCAAATGTTACGAAAGTATCGTAGAAAGGGGTGAAATTATTATGCGGCGTTAGAAATGAACTTTACCAGGCAACGTTTGGCTATTGGCAACAGCGTTTGCTCCAGTGGAAAAGTAACATCTGTATGCAAATAATATACCGCGGGATTAGGCAGATGTTTATGTTTGCGGATCAGATCAAGTTTAACGGCCTCGGGGGTGTTGGCTAAACTTTGCTCGTAGGTGTCTATCAATTTTATATTGATGCCCCGGTATTTATCATTCCTATCTTCAAAAATGGTAAAATGATATTCATAAACCCTGTGTGTACGCTCGCTGCCGTTGCGTAAGGAAAAGTATCCGCTGTAAGGTATAAGTGGCATAATGCCAACCGGCGTAATGTTAAGGCGGCTCTCCACATATTCAAATATTTCCTGACTTGTTTTTATGGCCGGATTCATTTTATACATGGCATAAGCAATGATCTGCTCAATTTCCAGCATAGTGCTATCGTCTTCCACTATTTTCTCGTAAGTGAGCTTTACCGCGGCAATGTCGGCTTCGGTAAGGCGTTGCGGAAATGAGTTTTGCAGTGTTGTTTTGTTCTGCTTAAAATGCACCAGATTGTTGTAGTGGAACACTAGATCGCTTAAAGTTGGGTATAAGCGGGTATCATCAAAGTGTTTTTGAATTTGTTGCAGATAGTCAAGCAATATGTATTTTTTGTATTCAAAATCTATAGTGCCCTCAATAAACCAGTTAATACCTAATGATTTCATTGTAACCTCCTTGTAACACCCTTAAATTATATAAAAAACTGCATTTTTGCAAAATGCCATACGGAACTTTGTTTTTAATACCTGTGCCGCTTGCTGATAATTCGGCTGCTAAAACATTCACGCCTTTTTTAACGGAAACAATTAACGGGATAAAAGAGTACATTGTTGAGAATGAAAAAACAGCCCGCAAATTTTTAAAAGAGGCCGGATTAAAAACGCCTCAAAGCGATCTCGCTATTCATGATTATGGCAAACACAAACGCGAGCATATTAAAGATTTTTTTAAGGGTCTGCTTAGTGGCAAAGATGTTGGACTGATGAGCGAAGCCGGCTGCCCCGGCGTAGCCGACCCAGGTTCAGATATTGTTGCCGAAGCACACCAACGCGGCATAAAGGTAGTTCCGCTGGTGGGGCCAAGTTCTATATTACTGGCGCTAATGGCATCGGGTTTTAATGGCCAAAGTTTCGCTTTTCAGGGTTACTTACCTATTGATAAGGTACAGCGGGCAAAAAAAATCAAGGATCTGGAAAGCTTTGCCGTCCGCTTTGATCAAACGCAGCTTTTTATAGAAACACCTTTTAGAAACAACTCACTTTTAGATGATATTTTGAAAACAGCGCAGCCCAAAACACGTCTTTGCATAGCCTGCAACTTAACGGCCGAGGACGAACTGGTGCAAACTAAAACTATAGCCGCATGGCAAAGCAAAAAGCCCGATCTGCATAAAAAACCAACCATTTTCATTATAGCCCGTTCTGTTTAAATGCCGGTTATAGAACAACATACACAGGTGCTGATAGTTGGCGCAGGGCCATCAGGCTTGATGATGGCGGCGCAGCTGCTGCGTTATGGTGTTCAACCTGTTATTATTGACAGCAAGCAGGGCCCTACAGATCAATCAAAAGCGTTGGCGGTGCAGGCGCGGTCGTTAGAGATCTACCGGCAAATGGGGATTATTGACAAGGTGCTACCTGGCGGCAAACAGGCAGGCGGTGTGGCTTACACCCTTAACGGCCAAACCCTTATTGACCTTTCCTTTGCCGACATCGGAAGTTCACAGACACATTTCCCTTATGTGTTTTTGTATCAGCAAAACAAAACCGAACGCTTACTGCTTGATGTGCTTACCCAAAATTGCTGTCCGGTTTATTGGGATACTGCTTTGAAAAGCATAACCCAAACAAGTAGCGGCGTAACCGCTATCCTCACCAATAGCGACGGCACCGAAACTATCCTAAACAGTAAGTGGGTTATAGGTGCAGACGGCGCACACAGCATTCTGCGCAAGCAACTACAAATACCTTTTAATGGCGACGTATATGCCAACGAGTTTTATTTAGCCGACATAGAGATTGAAAACCACAACCTTGATGCCGACAAAGTTTCGCTGTACCTCACTAAAAACAACATGGCCGGCTTTTTTCCCATGCCTGAGGCTAAGCGTTACAGGGTGATAGGCAATATTACGCCCGAAATGAACTTTACCGGAGAGATAACTCTTACCGATGTTTTGCCTAATTTAAAAAGCACAGCCAATGCTCAATTCGAGATATCAAAAACACACTGGTTCACTACTTATCGCTTGCATCACCGCATGGCGGAACGTTTCAGGCAGGAACGCTGCTTTTTGATAGGCGATGCCGCGCACATTCACTCACCAGTTGGGGGGCAGGGCATGAACACAGGTTTGCAGGATGCTTATAACCTTGGCTGGAAACTGGCCGGCGTTATAACCGGGCAGTTTAATGAGGCCATACTCAACAGCTATGCAGATGAGCGCATGCCCGTTGCTAAAACATTACTTAACACAACAGATAAGCTTTTTAAACTTATTATATCAGGCAACTGGTTTACGGCTACCCTGCGCAAATGGATACTGCCACGCATGGTCAACTTCGCCTGGCAAAAACCCAACTTCCGCGAATGGTTCTTCAAACGATTAGCACAATTAGACATTTCCTATCGCGACAGCCAGATCAATCTCAATTTAAGTACAGCAAGAAACATTAAAGCCGGCGACAGGCTACCCTATCTTAAACTTTTTGACGAAAAAAAGAAAGAGCAAACCGATCTGCATCAATGGTGCGCCAAGCCGGGTTTTACGTTAATGGTGTTTGGTAAACTGCAGGAACTTGACCTGTTTACACTGGCTAAATGGATAACCCAAAATTATCCCGGGCTTAATTTATATTATCTGCCACCATCAGCAAAAAATGTGGACGTATTTAAAGCATTTGAAATATCCGAAGGGAGAAAAAAAGCCATTATTGTGCGTCCGGATATGCACATTGGCTTTATAAATGATGTAGTGGATATTGATATGATGAGCAATTACCTCAGCAATATTTTAGGCATGAAAAGCGCCTTATCTTAATACAGTTAGCGGTCCGGATAATTTCATTCCTGCTAAATTAAGGTCAATTATATAATAATAAACGCCCGCAGGTACATTTTTGCCTTTATAAGTACCATCCCATGGGTGAGATCCGCCTACGCTTCGGTACATTAACTGCCCGCTCCTGGTGTACACCCTTACAACCGGGCTTGGGTAACTGTCCAGACCCTCAATTATCCATTTATCATTAATACCATCGCCGTTCGGCGTAAACGTATTTTTGGGCTCAACTTTATCAGCCACTAACACAGTAACAAAATCAACCTGCTCGGGGCCACAAGTATTACTATCATCAGACCGGGCTGTCAATTTGTAAGTTGTAGTTTGATTAGGCGAGGCAAATGTGGATGCCGTGGTGGTACTGCTTAACGTACTTACATCGTCTCCTGAAATTGAGGTCCACACCACATCGTTGCTGTTACTCGCACCGTCTAATCTTACAGGCGGCAGGGTACGATAGAATAACTTATCAGCTCCTGCAGTTACGTAAACTTCTGGTTTTACGCGTATTGATATCTCGTTTGACACCACATTGCACGAAAACTTATCAACCTGCCCCGGCGGACCCGAAGCAGCGCGGTAACTGTAAATGCCAGGTGTAGTAGACGACATTCTACTTAAGGTGGTGCTGTTAGCGCCTGCAATTGGCTCCCACAGACCGTTATTAACCTTCTCTTGCCATTGAATAACATTGCCGTTAACAGGAGTAGTTGCTGAGGCTTCAATGCTTTCAGACGTTGCAGCGCAGGTTTCTCTTAATACCTGATTTCCTGGCCCGGTAAACACTGCATCTATTTTTTGTCCGATGGCATTTATAGCAATATCATCTATAGCAAAATCATCCAAATTAGGGCCACCGGTTGTATTACATACTATATAAATACGTACATTATCTATTCCCGGCGATGCTGTAAACTGCAGTGTGATCTTTGACCACAACGTATCCGGGTTTACACTATATTTAGGCAGCGTATAGTTTGTGCGATAGGTAGTACCGGGTGATCCGTTACTCAATACCTCTACAACGCGTAAACTTATGTCGGGCGATGTGCCCCCCACTACTTTACTAACGTTCATCAAATAAGCGCTTAACTCATAGCTGGTACCCGAACAAAGGCCGTTTACGCCATCATCAAACAACACTTCATCACCAATGCCATTACGCGGCTTGCCTATCATCATATAACCGCTGTCGCCGTCATTTTTGGTATGATCCTTAACAGGCCACCAGTTATTAGCGTTAATATTAGTGTTGTTAATTACAGTATAAGCACCAAAATTAGGTACGCCGGCAGTATACACAAGGTTATTAAGACCAAATACCGGTGAGCCAAACGTTTGTCCGCCTGCACCAAAGTTGTAATATTTAAGAGGATCGCTGTAACCCGGGGGCGGCGTTTGAGCAAACGCTACAGTTTTTACAAATAATAAAAAAAAGAGTAAGTACCTTTTACGCATCAGGGGCATTAACAAAATACGGGCCTAAAATACGCATAAAGGTGTAATATTGAGCTAAAGAAGGCAACATCCTACACAACAAAATCAGGCATTTATCTCACCGGCAGGTTCATCGCCCTGCATTTTAAGCAAAACCGCATCAATAGCCGCAGCCAGCTCATTATCTTTATCAGTAACCATATTGCCTGCACTATGAGTGCTTAACCAGATCTCTACCTTATTATAGGTATTGGTCCAGGTGGGGTGATGATTATGGTGTTCGGCCAATTCAGCCACTTCGCTCATAAAAACAAATGCCTGTTTAAAGTCTTTAAAAGTAAAACTTCTGTATAGCTGGTTATTTTGTTGCTGCCACATAATAATATAGCTTTGTTAGTAATGTTGCCCATTATAAATAATAAGCTCATGCGTAAATACTTTGTGTTATTGGCTTTATTATGTGCTATGTTTAAAATCAGCATAGCGCAAAAAGCTAAACCTTTAAATACTAACCTAAAGCCTCGCGTTATTGTTTTAACAGATATTGCGCCGATAGACATTGAGCCTGATGATATGGAATCGTTGATCAGGCTTTTATCCCACGCCGACCTGTTTGAAATTGAAGGCCTGGTATCAACAACGGGCTGGAGCGATTATGGCGATAAAGAGCATCCGGAGATCATTCATGATGTGATCAACGCTTATGAAAAAGACCTGCCTAACCTGCAAAAACGCTCAGCGCAAATATCGTTTTCGAAAGATGAGTCGCGGCAGCAATTGGGTTATTGGCCAAGTCCGGCCTACCTCCGCTCCCGGACTGTGCTTGGCAGCACAAAAATGGGGGTTGCTGCTTTGGGAGAAACCAATAACTCAGCAGGCAGCGATCTTATCATTAAAATGGCTGATGAGCAGGATGAACGGCCTTTATGGATATTGGTTTGGGGTGGAGGCAATACCGTTGCGCAGGCTATATGGAAGGTACAGAAGGAACGCCCGGCAGCCGACCTTAAAAAGTTTTTACACAAGCTGCGTGTTTACACCATAACAGATCAGGACCATGTGCAGTTTCGCTACAAGCACAACGCCAGTTCGCATTACTGGATGCGTAAGGAGTTTGCTGATGATCTGTTTTTTGTATGGGATGAATCGGCATGGCTATATCAAAATAATACCGGTAAGAGCCGTTGGGATGAGTACGCCCGCGACATACAGAACCATGGCGCTTTAGGCGCTATTTACCCTAAATTTAAGTGGGGCGTTGAGGGCGATACGCCATCATTTTTATACGTTTGGCCCAATGGCTTGAATGATCCTGAAAACCCATCGGCAGGTGGTTGGGGTGGATATTTTCAACGTGGCATTAGCGCCGATAGCGTAACCACTGCCTACATTAACCAAAAGAACACACCCGCCAATGCCATCTCCAAAAAGTATCAGGAGAAATTCTATCAGGCTTTGTTCAATAGCTTTGCCGCACGCATGGATTGGGCTAAAGATGGCAAAGGTAACCGCAATCCAACAGTTATAGTTAACGGCGATAAAACCATCAACCTTATAAGGGTCAATTTAAAGCCGGGCACTACCTTTACTTTAGATGCAGCTGCAACTACCGATGCTGAAGGCGATCAACTCCATTTCAATTGGTGGATATTGACGGAGGCCGGCACCTATCAGCAGCCCATAGCAATAGACGGCTCTACCTCCCCTAAAATTAAACTGAAGGTGCCGGCTGACGCTGCCGGAAAAACGTTCCACGTTATTTGCGAAGTCACTGATAATGGCACACCTGCTTTAACATCCTACCGTCGAATAATTGTTAGCGCATTGAAGTAACTGGTTATGCCCGCTGCCCATCCTACCACTGAAGAGCTTAGCGCTTTGAAGGCATTTTTCAATAAAGTACCTGTTTTGCCGGACAAATTATTTGATGAGCTCTTACCTAAATGGAAAGCACGAAATTATAAACGCAAAACCGTAATAACCACCGAAGGTGAGGTTGAGCGCTACCTGTATTTTATTTGCGAAGGTGTTCAACGTTGTTTCAGCACGCATAATAATAAAGAGTTTACTACCGTATTTACTTACCCCTTCTCGTTTGGTGGAGTGGTTGACAGCTTTTTGCTACAGCAACCCGCTAAGCTTACTTACGAAAGCCTTACCACCACCAGGCTACTCTACATCAGCTATCACGACTTGTTTGAAGTAGTAGATAAACACGCCGAATTGGAGAAATGGATGCGCATCATGTTATCGCACACCCTATCGGGTGTATTGGTGCGGAATCAGGAGTTGAGCATGTTTACAGCAGTCGAAAAACTTAGCGCCCTGTTTGCCCGCAGTCCGCATTTGTTTAACCTGATACCCGACAAATACATAGCATCCTACATTGGCGTTGAAAAAACCACTTTGAGCAAAATGATGAATAACATTAAGCTGTAAATGTTGGTCTGCGCCAACTTTTAAACAACAGCCTATACCGTTATTTGCAGCATACTATTTGAACCATGCAGATTAATACCGGCCAGCTTATTCAACAATTAATAAACGAAGTGATGACGCAGATAATGCAGGCTGAACACCTGCTCTCCTTAAGCGACAGCCTGTTAAACAAAAAGCCTGATGAGCATAGTTGGAGCATTGCCCAGGTTGCCGAGCACCTGAATACCTACAGCACCTATTACCTGCCTCGCATTAGCATGGCGCTGGCATCAGCCTCAAAAACAACTGTAACAGACTTTAAACCGGGTTGGCTGGGTAATTATTTTGTTGGGATGATGCAACCTGATAACGGCATCATCAAAAAGAAGTACAAAGCAGCTGCCCGGCATCGCCCTGGTGTCCAGCTAAACAGCCATGAGGTACTCACAACCTACATTACACATCAAAAACAGCTGATAACCTTACTTGAACAGGCGCGCAGCTACGATATTAACAAGCTGCATATACCCATAAGCATTGCCCCTTTTATAAAACTCAAACTGGGCGATGTGTTCCGCTTTATTGTGGCGCATCAGCAAAGGCATACCCTACAAATGCACAACATATTGGCTACGGTTAATAGCTAAGCCTTAGCAATCGCCGCCTACTTCACAGCTATCGCCATCAATTACATCCAGACTGGCAGGACCGTTGGCTGCCGACCATTCGGTGTGGGCTTTTTGGAGGGTTTGTAAAAACACCGCTACCTCCTGCGCGCCCGATACGGCGTATTTATTGTCAACTACAAAGAACGGCACACCGCTTATACCGTACCGCTGCGCCTGCTGAATATCGGCATGCACATCGGCGGCGTATTGGTCGGTAGCCAGCGTTTGTTCAACAAGGGTTTTGTCTAAACCTATGGATTCGCCTAAGGAGGCGAGGGTGGTATGGTCCGCTATGTTTTGGCCGTTGGTGAAGTAGGCGTTGAACAGGGCTTCTTCGGCTTCGTCGCCTTTGCCGTGTTGTTTGGCCAGGTGTGCAAAGCGGTGCGCGTCGAAGCTGTTGGCTACAACGGCTTTGTCAAAATCATAGCTCAGGCCCTCTGCGGCAGCCATTTGGGTAACATGGTTGTTCATTTGGCGGGCGTGGTCAATGGTCCAGCCCTTAATATCAGCCAGGTATTGGGTAACGTTTATGATGGGTCTGTTTTTAAATGCGGGTTCAGCTGAAAACTCTTCCACTCCACTTCAATATCCTTGCTGTTTTCAAACCAATCTAATGCCTTTTCAAACCGGCGTTTGCCAATGTAGCAGAACGGGCACATTACGTCGCTCCATATTTGTACTTTCATACTGCAATTTACAGCAATCCTATTTACCTGCGGTAAGCGGAAAGTAAAAATTGAGGCGTACCGTCTCGCCGTGGATATGAAACGATGTGAGACGATTTATTTTGCAATAAACTGGTTATTAATTAAATAACGATTTTTAGTGAAACGAAAATGAGACGAGTGAAACGGGTTATTTGAAATTCTTTTGTAGAAGTGGCACAAGAATTCCTTTCGCTGTCTAATGCTGTATTCTTGCGGCAGTACGGTTATTGCATTGTCAGTTGTCCTGCTGAGCTTGTCGAAGCACAGACAACAGTACACGATTACCTTTCTATGGGTTTATGCTACATACCTGCATCGCGGTCCTTATCATGGTTCGACGGAGCTCACCATGACATCGGTTATTGCTTTGTCAGTTGTCATGCTGAGCTTGTCGAAGCACCGACAACGGCACGTGATGATTGTCTATGGGTTTATGCTACACACCTGCATTGGGGTCCGTATCATGGTTCGACACGCTCACCATGACATTTCCCTTTATTTTCACACTGAGCTTGTTCAAACACATAAATTGTATATTAGCTATTACATGAAAACCTACTTTGTCTACATTTTGCTTTGCAGTGACGAGTCATATTATACCGGAGTGACGAATAACATTGATATACGCTTTTCACAACATGCTGAAGGAATAAATCCTACGTGTTATACTTATAAAAAGGCGACCGCTGAAACTGGTGTTTTGCGAAACGTTTACTGATATTAATCAGGCAATAGCTTTCGAAAAGCAGGTTAAAGGCTGGCGACGAGCGAAAAAAGAAGCCATAATAAACAATAACTGGCACCTGCTCCCGGAGTTATCCAAAACAGCGAAGAACCGTACATCTGGTGGATCTGATGGTTCTACGAGTTCACCATGACAATAATACGGTTTGTCACACTGAGCTTGTCGAAGCACCGACAACGGCACGCGATGTTTGTCTATGGATTTATGCTACACACCTGCATCTCGGTCCGGATCATGGTTCGACGGAGCTCACCATGACATAAGGCAGTATTATTGTATCATGCTTCGACAAGCTCATCATGACATTGGGTGCATTGTTATGCCATGCCTGTTTAAACATCCACCCCATCACTCACCAACCTGAAATCAGACTTGGGCGCGTCGCATACGGGGCAGTTGTAGGTGGCTAATTGTTCAAAGTCGGTGCCGGGGGCAATGTCATTGAGCGGGTCGCCGTAGGTTTTGTCGTAACGGGTGAGGCAACAGCTGCATTCGTAAATTAATTCCTTTTCTTCGGTTCGTGCAGCGGGTTCAGCAAGCGGAGTTTCGGGTACAATGGCGTTGCACTGCATATCCTGAAAGCTATGGCACAGGGCTATTAAATGCGTGCTGAGCTGCTGCTGCTCCACCCCATCGGCATAAACCACCTCCTCGCGCGAGTTGGGGTTGAAGTCGCGCGTGTGCGATATGCTGTATAGCTCATCTTTTTCCTTCTTGATACTGATAGCACCCTGCAGACCGGTTTTAGGCTGGGTTTTAATGGCAAAACTCAGCTGATAGGTGCGCAGGTCTGCCTCCTCAAACTGTCGTACCAATTGCAGTTTAAGATCAAGGCCTTCCCTGCAAACGTCTTCCACCTGCCAGTTCAGCTCATTGGCCGCATGGCGTATATTGAGGTGATACTTGCTGAGTATCAGGCCCCACTGGTTACGATCGGCAGGGTCTATACCTTTTATAATGAGCGATTTCCATGGCGTGGTGTAGATCTGCCCGATACGGCTTTTCAAACACAGCAAACAAACATCCTTTAAAAAGCCAATAGAAAACAGCTCATTACGGCGGTACACGCCTAGCCAATACTTATTGCTGTATTTGTTAAATCCCTCGTAGTAAGGCAGGAAAAAGTCGGGCAGTTTAAGCGATTCGGTAACCGGCTGAAAAACTACGCTAACCTGCTTTTGCAGGAGGGTGTAAAAGCGTTCGGTATCAACATCAGTGCGGTTGTAAAACAGCTCGGGCTTGTTGAGGATGGTGTGTTCTATGGATTTAGCAAGCACGGGTATATCCTCAGAGTAAACCAGCGTAGGCAGGCAATATAATATATCCGTTTTGGGGAAGCGCACATAGGTGTACCAGTAGTTGCTGGTACCCGAGGCGATGAAGTTAATGTGACCGCTAAAGAATGGTACAAAGCTTTGGTAGTTATCCACCAGGTTCACCTTGAGCTGTGGCTGATAGTCAAAGGCATCAAAAATGTCTTTATAAACGCCCTCGCGCAGCCAGCCGTCAAATTGGGTAAAGATGGTGTCGGTTACGTAGGAGCTGATGATGTTTGGGTATTGGTCCGCATCCACCTCATAGCTGATCTCTGATTTTAACATGTCCAGTTCAAGGTCCTCCAACCGCTCCTCAGCTATGGTAAAGTACAATTGCTGCCTGTTACCAAAGCGGATGCTGGCGGCACCCGCGCTTTCGGCAATCTCCAGTATCTCGTACAGATCGCCGGCAGATATGAAACCGCCGGGCAGGTTGATCTTGATCAAATGCTCCATTTTATCCTGCTTTAGCCATTACTGTATTTTGCAGGGCGGCATCTAACAGGCGCTTTACCTCCGGCCTGCACGAGCCGCAGCCCATGCCCGCGCCCGTGGCAGAGCATAGCTGTTTTAGGTCAACATAGCCGCCGTCAATTTTATTCTGAATGTTACCCGCACCCACATTGTTGCAACTGCAAACCACCTTACCAATAACAGGTTCGGCTTTGTTGCCGCTGCGAAGCAGTTGCAGGCGTTTCTCGCTCAACTCGGTTTTATTGGCGATGAGTTCACGGAATTCAATAAATTCGCTCTTATCGCCTATCAGTATAGCGCCCACCAGCCTGTCCTGGTGAATGATGCATTTTTTGTAGTAGCGCTTGGCTTTGTCAATGAATACCACTTCTTCGTACTCGGTATCATTAGGGCATTCTGATAAGCCGATGCTGCACAGATCAAAGCCATGTATTTTGATGATGTTCATAAACAGACTGCCCTTGTAATAGCTGGCTATATCACCGTTCATGTAAGCTGCTACCACGGCTGCCTGCTGTTCGGCGGCGGCGGAGATACCGTACAGTGTACCGTCAAACTCGGCAATCTCACCAATGGCGTAAATATCAGGATCGCTGGTTTGCATGCGCTCGTTTACCACTACCCCACGGCGGCATTCTAAACCGCTCTCGCGGGCCAGCTCCATGTTGGGGTTAGTACCTATGGCGAGGATAATGGCATCGCAATTGAGTTTGCGCCCACTCTTTAAACCTACGCCTGTAAGTTTTGAGCGACCGTAAAACAACTGTATCTCATCGTCATAATAAATATCGCAACCCTGGTCGGCCATTTCCTCGTGCAACAACTGACTGCCCAAGGCATCCAGCTGGCGGTTTAAAAACCTTGAAGTACGCTGAATGATGGTTACCCTTATACCTATCTCGCGCAGCGATGCTGCCATTTCCAAACCCAACAAACCACCGCCAACGATCACCACGTGACCATCAGCCGGCACATGCTTTTTAAAGTTGTCGGCATCATTGCGGTTGCGCATGGTGAAAATGCCCGGCAATGTGGGCACGTTTTTAGGCACGGCAGCACGACTGCCGGTTGCCATCAGCAAAATATCATAAGGGGTTTTACCGCCTCTTGAATCGGTTACTACTTTGTTAACACGATCTATCTTTTCTACACTTACACCGCGCTGTAAGTTGATATTATATTCAGGTTCTTCCTCGTCGGTCATTTTCACCAACTGCTCCCATTTTTGCTCGCCGCTGATGTAGTCGGGCAGCATAATGCGGTTGTAGAAGGGATGATTCTCTTTACTGAAAACAGTGATCTGATCATCCTTATTCAGTTCACGGTATGATTTCACAAAACCGTAGGAGCCCGCGCCTGCACCTATCACCACAATACGTTGAAATGGCTTTTTAAACTTCTCCACCTTTACGGCACAGAATTTAAAGTCGGGTTCTTTTGATACCGGGTCGAGTTGATCGGAAGTAACATTGTTAGCGCGATTAAGGTCGTTACCTAATATCTTGCTCCAGTGCATGGGCAAAAACACAACGCCTTGTTTTATTTGAGTGGATATTTTGGCTTTAACCTGCACATCACCCCGGCGAGACGTGATCACCGTAACATCACCCTCGCTAATGTTTAACGCCTCTGCGTCAACCGGGTTCAGCTCCACAAAAGCCTGCGGATAATGCTGATTGAGCTTATTAACCTTACCGGTTTTGCTCATGGTGTGCCACTGGTCGCGAACGCGTCCGGTGGTTAATATAAATGGGAAATCCTCGTTGGGCATTTCGCTGGTCAGGGCGTCGGGCACGGCGTGGATGATGGCTTTTTTTGAAGGGGTGTAGAATTTCTTATCGGTAAATAATCTTGATGTACCTTTCAATGCGCCTTTCTTTTTATAGGGCCACTGCACGGTTTTCATTTCCTTTAACACATCATAACTCAATCCGCTTATGTCGATGTTGGTTTTGGCGGTGAGTTTGACGTGCTCCGCGTAAATAGTGGCAGCGTCTTTAAAATCGAAGCCGTGATAACCCATTTTTTGCGCAAAGCGGCAAATGATTTCGGCATCCGGCAGAGCCTCTCCCGGTGGGTCAAGCACTTTATTCAGGTAACTTATGCGACGCTCGGAGTTGGTCATGGTGCCTTCTTTCTCGGCCCAGGCAGCGGCGGGCAGTATCACGTCGGCATAAGGCAGGCATTCTGATTTGTTGCTTACCTCCTGCACCACCACAAATTTGGCTTTCTTCAATGCCTCTTCAGCTAAGCGCACATTGGGCAAGCTGGTAAGCGGATTGGTACACAATATCCATATCGCTTTTAGCCTGCCGTTATTCAAGGCCTCGAACATTTCGGTGGCCGTTAAGCCAGGCGTAGGCTGAATAGGCTTGCCTCCCCAAAATTTTTCTACTTCTTCGCGATGAGCGGCATTTGCCAGATCGCGGTGTGCCGGTAGCAGGTTGGATAGGCCGCCTACTTCCCTGCCGCCCATGGCATTAGGCTGCCCGGTTAATGACAGCGGACCAGAGCCCGGCTTACCTATTTGCCCGGTTATCAGGTTGAGATTGATCAGACTTAAATTTTTGTTTACACCGATGGCACTTTGGTTAAGGCCCATCGTCCACATGGTGATAAAGCCGTTGGCGTTGCCAATGTATTTTGCAGCTAAACGGATGTCTGTTTCGCTCACACCACAGATCACTGCCGACTCATGCACTGTCCTATCAAAAACCAGTTTGCTGTAGGCATCAAAACCCTCGGCATGGTTGGTAACAAAATCAAGGTCAATATCGCCATTCTCAATCAGCACACGGCCAATGGCATGGTTAAGCGTGATATCGGTCCCAGGATTGATCTGTAAATGCAGATCGGCTATGCCCGCGCTGTCGGTAACACGTGGGTCAACCACTATAATTTTGATGTGAGGATTAGCCGCTTTATGCGCCTCCACCCTTCTCCATAAAATAGGATGGCACCAGGCCGGATTGGCACCGGTTACGTAGAAGCAGTCGGACAGTTCAATATCATCATAGCAAACTGGCACACTGTCTTCTCCTAAAGCTTTTTTGTAACCCACCACCGCGCTGCTCATGCACAGGCGCGAGTTGGTGTCAATATTATTACTGCCGATGAAGCCTTTCATCAGCTTATTCAACACATAATATTCTTCTGTTAAACACTGGCCCGATGCGTAAAATGCCACCGAGTCGGGTCCGTATTTATCTATAAATGTTTTAAAAACGGCAGCAGCACGATCCAAGGCATCATCCCAGCTTACGCGTTGCATGGGCATGTTTTTATTATAGCGCATTTGCGGGTAAAGCAGCCTGTCGCTCTTGTCATTAACCGTGTAGTGCAGGTTAAGGCCCTTACTGCATAGCATGCCTTTGTTTACCGGGTGGTTTTTGTCACCCTGAACAGTAATGCTGCCGCTCTTTTCTTTATTAACGAGCACACCGCAGCCTACCCCGCAGTAGCAGCAGGTTGAAGTAAAACTTTGGGTGTTCTTTTTAGTCATAGGTAGATGTCTAAAATATTAGATGGCGCTTCCGGCAATTTCTTTTAAGTCTGCATCAACGGCTACTGCTTGCTTTTGAAATCGGGTGATGAGTATCACCACTGAAACCGCTATAACAATATAACCGATGTAGGTAAATGCCTCAACATAAGTAATAGTATCTGATTTGAACAGGAAGCCGAACAGCATACCGCCCAGGTTGCCACCGGCACCCACAATACCACTCACCAAACCCACATTTTTTGTATTTACAAAAGGTACGATGCCATAGGTGGCGCCGTTTGACATCTTTAAGAAAAGGGCGAAAGTAAGCATAGAGCCAATTGCCATAAACAATGAGCCTGCCTGTGCAAAAAGTATCAATCCGCAGCCTTCCAGTAACAACATAGCGGCCAGCAGCAAACCTTTACCGCGCATACCAAACTTGTTACCAACCTTATCTGAAGCGATACCGCCCAATGCACGGGCAAAAATGTTCATGAAACCAAACACACCGGCCCAAAAACCTGCTGAGCTTTGGTTAAGGTGGAAGGTATCAACAAAGTGCAGGGCTGCAACGTTATCAAATGTAAGCTCCATGCCAAAGCACATGGCGTAGGCCAACATCAGGGCCCATATTCTCCAGTCAGATAATACGCTCCAATCTGTTTTCGTATCCTGTTGTTTATGACCTATCTCATCGTAGTTGCCGTTAGGTGTATCTTTAGTGTAACGGTGGTATAAAAAAGCCATAATTAACATCATTACTCCCGGAACGATCATAGCATATCTCCAGGCCTCTGCCGGGGTATAGCCAAAGCCAACTATCGCGGCAAATATCAAAGGCATAACCATGTTGGTAACGCCACCACCTAGGTTGCCCCAGCCACCGGTAACTGCATTAGCTGTACCTTTTATGTTAGGTGCAAACATCATTGACGTGTGGAATTGGGTAATAACAAATGATGCACCTATTACGCCAATAGCCAACCTGAACAATAAAAATGTTATGTAGCTGTGCGCCAATCCAACCAAAAAAACGGGAATGGCACCAACCAGCAACAGCCTTACGGCAGTTTTACGCGGCCCCCATGTATCGCACAATTTACCTATGATAAGGCGGGCAATAATGGTAGCCGTAACAGATGCAATGATGATATTACCAACCTGACCCTTGGTTAAGCCCATCTCGGCACGAACGGTTGGCATTAATGGCGCCAAACCAAACCATCCGAAGAAACAAACAAAGAACATTAACCAGGTGATGTGAAAGGTGCGCATTTGTACGCCTTTGCCTGAGAATATATTGAGTTTAGTAAGTTGCTTTTCCATTTTTTGTTGCATTTATAGTGATTGACGGATAGATTATTTATTCAAAAAGTCTGGTTTGATATTGATCTGCAGGTAGGCCCAAACCGGACTAAGATTTGTGCTGCCCGGAGTCAAATTCTTGGCGTATTCCATGCTTCTTGTTGCAGCCATGTAGGATAAACCCAGATCAACTGTGGTTAAGCTATTTAATTTATAGGCCGCAGTAAAATCAAGCTCGGTGCTCAGGTGTTTGTTCAAGGCTTGTCCGCTTACATCTTTTTGATCGGCGCCTAACATAAAATAATGCCCTGCCAGTTCTGCCGAAAAACGATTAGCTGTCAATTTTACTTTCAGGTACGGATCTGATAAGCCACCGTTTGGCGCGCCGCTAACCGCGTAGAAATAATCCATATAGCCCCAAAACTTATGCGGCGTACCGTATAGCGGATCAAAACGGTGATTGGTTTTTGAAGTTGAAAAGGCGTTGTTACCTGAAAGGTAATCCCAACCGGCTGTATAGCTCATCTTTCCGGCTTTGTAGGCTACAGATGCCGTAAGCATGTATGCGTTTAGGGCTAAACTATCTTTGTCTCTGCCGCCTTGATAATAATAACCTGCAGTAGCCGCCCATTGGTTATTCTTACCAAATACAGGGTTAACCAATATTCCGGTTGTAATACGGGTATTAACACCGCTTTGATTAAAGCGCCTGCCATAAATATAACCTACATTACCGTTCGCAACGTTTCTTGCCGAATCTAATTTGTACTTACCAAACTGGTCAGCAAAGAACAAACCTGAAAATTTGGTTTTTCCTACTTTTTTAGCGGCATATAAATATTGAAAGGCTTTATAGTTTTGTGTTAAAGCGTTTGTGCCCGGAGAGTTCACAAATACCGGGCTCCCCTTCTTATCGCTGTTACCCGCGGCATTCACCAATGGCAAAAAACCTGCTGGTGTATTGGCCAGGTTGCCGTTATTGTCTTTAACGGTAGCCGGGATATTTGCCGGTGTGTAATAGGTGCCGTTGTAGTTAATAGCATCGGTATGTTGGTTAAAGGCGGCACCCAGATCAACCTGCCAGCCGCTTTGCTGCAATTTAAAAACTATGGCATCATGCCGGCGGGCCTGCATGGTCCAGTCTAAAGCGCCTAACAGGCGTTCATCATCATAAGCTATTTCCTGCCTACCCAGCTTTATGGCGAAATAATCAAATGGCGACGATTTGAAAGCAGCATCTTTTTTGTTGGATAATATGATTTCGGCCCAGGCTTCGTGTACACCCAGTTTGTTGCCGTCGGCGGCGCTAATGGTGGATGCATCCTGTCCCCAAAGTCTTACATCCTGAATGGATGTTTGAAAAATAAGTTTACTTGATTTGTAATTAAATGTCAGCCTGGTGCGCTGCGCTGTAAAAAATGATGCGCTGTTACCTGTTGGTTGTAGGGTACCATAGCCGCTACGCAGTTCGCTCCGGGTTTTGAGTTGCCCGGTCAAAGATACCTGTGCGTTGACATTGTTACACAACATAGTGGCGGGAATTACAATTATTGTAAAATACCTGCATAGTTTGAGTACATTTTTATACATTTGATAAGTTTTTAGTTGTTAAAGCGAAAACTACAATAGCTCTGTTCGGGACTGCGACCTCCCTGCAGGGCTTTTTTTATGTTGGGGTGTGAGTTACTCTAATGCTATTCCTACGTAAACCTTACCGTCTTCTACCTTTACCGGGTAGGTTTTGATCTGGTAATCATCTCCGTTCAAACATTCACCTGTTAAAAGCGAGAATGTTTTTTTGTGGAACGGACAAGCTACCTTAGGTTCGCAAGTATCGCCTGCGCTGCCTATCATTCCCCTTGAAAGCGCCATTTGCTGCTTATGCGGACAAAGGTTTTGGGTGGCATACCATTCGTTACGGCGAGAGAAGTTGTAAATTGCGATCTGCTCATCGCCATGTCTCATACATACCCCGCCATTCTCCGGAACATCATCAATGTAGCAGGCAGGTATCCATTCAATTGCTGTTAGTGTTTCCATGTTGTATTGTTTTAGTCCGGAAGTCGGATAGACCGGATATCCGGAAGAGTTGCTTTGTTAGTCCGGAAGTCGGAGGTCCGAAAGTCCGGAAGAATATTTTCTTTTACTGTCATCCCAAACTTGTTTCGGGACCCCACGAATAAGCATGCTGCTTTGCAAGTGGGGTGCTGAAACAAGTTCAGCATGACGTTATTATTAATTTATTACCAATTCGCTTTAACCTGTCCGCGCATTTCTTCAAATTTCACGTTAGGGTCCTTTTGCTCGGGAGCATTCACAAAGTGCGAGAACTTTTTGCGTAGCTCAGGGTTTTCAATTACCTCTTTCCACTCGCAGTGGTAGGTGTTTACCAATTGCTGCATTTCTTCTTCCAACTGTGCGCAAATGCCCAGGCTATCATTAATGATCACATTTTTAAGATAGCTCATGCCACCTTCCATTTTATTGAGCCAGGTAGCGGTACGGGCAAGCGGATCGGCAGTTTTGATGTAGAACATCAGGAACCTGTCCAGGTATTTCACCAGCGTTTCTTTATCAATATCAGTAGCTAAAAGCTGAGCGTGCTGCGGTTTTGAACCACCGTTACCGCATACATACAGGTTCCAGCCTTTTTCTGTAGCGATGATACCGAAGTCTTTTGATTGCGCCTCGGCACACTCGCGGATACAACCGCTAACGCCACCTTTAATTTTATGCGGCGCACGGATGCCTTTATAACGGTCTTCTACCTCAATAGCGAATGATACGCTATCATGCAAACCGAAGCGGCACCAGGTGCTGCCTACGCAGCTTTTTACGGTACGCAGGGCTTTGCCGTAGGCATGGCCGCTTTCAAAGCCGGCATCTATCAGTTCTTCCCATATCAGCGGCAGGTCGCTTACGTGCGCGCCAAAAAGGTCAATTCGCTGACCACCGGTTATTTTGGTGTAGAGATTATATTTTTTTGCAACCTGACCGATCACTATCAACTTATCGGGTGTGATCTCGCCACCCGGTATCCGCGGAACAACCGAATAAGTACCACCTTTTTGTATGTTAGCCAGGTAACGGTCGTTACTATCTTGTATGGTTGATTGTTTTACAATTACCTCGTTCCAAAGGCTGGACAGGATGCTTGCTACCAGTGGTTTACAGGTTTCACAACCATCGCCTTTACCGAAATGATCAAGCACCAGGTCATAATTTTTTAGCTGGTTCATTTTAACCAGGTCATACAACTCCTGGCGCGAATAGTCAAAATGTTCGCAAATGTTATTTTTAACGTAAGCGCCGTTAGCTTTCAAGGTGCCGTTAACCAGGTCTTTAACCATTGGCATACAACCGCCACAACCTGTGCCTGCCTTGGTGCATTTTTTAATGCCATCAACAGAGGTAATACCCAGATCAGTTACCGATGAGCAGATAGCGCCCTTTGTTACTGCCTCGCATGAGCAGATCAACGCGTCATCGGGTAAGCTCATTACACCGGCGCCTTCGCTTTCTGCCCCACCGCGTGATCCTAATATCAGATCTTCGGGATTAGGAGGTAGCACCAGTTTATTATTTACCGTTTGCAACAGCATGTTGTAGGCATCGGCATCGCCTATCAAAATACCACCCAGTAAATACTTACCATCAGTAGTAATGTTAATACGTTTGTATATGCCTTTGTGGGTATCTTCAAAAACAATGGTGCGGCAGTCCGGCTCGGTAATAAACGCGTCGCCAAAGCTGGCCACATCAACACCTATCAGCTTAAGCTTGGTGCTCATGTCATAACTATAAAACAGCTTGCTGCCGCCGGTTAGTTGCGATACTACAATATCAGCCATTTCATAACCCGGTGCAACCAGGCCGTATATCATACCTTCATACAAAGCGCACTCGCCTATGGCAAAAATACTCTCATCGCTGGTTTGCATTTTGGCATCAACCAAAATACCACCGCGAGTACCAACCTCCAGTCCGCATAGTTTAGCCAGCTCGTCGCGCGGACGAATACCTGCTGATATTACAAGCATATCTATAGGCAACTCGCTCCCATCATTAAAATTCAATGATTCGGCACGGTGCTCACCGCCTATATATGCAGTGCTTTTATTCAAATGCACACTTAAGCCCAGCTCTTTCAGTTTAGCCTGCAACATACCGCTGCCTGCCGAATCTATCTGCCTTGGCATCAACCTTGGCGCAAACTCTATAACGTGGGTGCTTTCAATTCCCAGATCTATCAATGCCTTGGCTGCCTCCAAACCTAAAAGACCGCCACCCATTACGGCGCCGGTCTTTGCGGTGGTAGCATACGCTTTAATTAATTCAAGATCTTCAATAGTACGATATACAAATACGCCATCTTTTTCAACGCCCGGAATATCAGGCACAAAAGCAGATGAACCTGTAGCTAAAACCAGGTAATCATATTTCAAGGTAAGGCCTGATAATGAATGTATGGTTTTCTCTGCGCGGTTGATCTCTTTTACCGGGTCGCTAAGGTGAAGATCAATTCCGCTTTCTGCATACCAGGATGCAGTTGAAAGAGAAAGATCATCGGCAGATTTGCCATTGAAATACTCGCTAAGGTGAACACGGTCGTAAGCATGACGCGGCTCTTCGCCAAATACTACAATTTTGAAGTTGGATGATTTGGTTACAAGTTTTTCGCAGAACTTGTAACCCACCATTCCGTTTCCAATCACTATGACTGTTGATTTTTCCATGTTGTTAAAGCTTTTTATGATAAATACAATAAAAAAGCGACCTATTATTGTGTTTATATAGCAATTTTATATAAAAAAAATCACACTCACAAGTTTTTACATTATTTTTGTAATAAAAACAACGATTATTTTGTTTCAAAACCACCATTTAACCAATTAAAAATCATATAACATTAATTAAAATGATAACAAAATTGATAATTGTTAAAAATTAACTCAAAACAACCACAAAAGATACACCTGTTTTTGGAATTTTGATAAAAATCATGAAATACAATGAGAAATCTAATCGATAATCAGCAATAATTGATTTTAAGAAATAAAAAAGCGTTAATAAACCATTATTAACAGAAAATAAAACGCATAAAAGCACAACCAGATAAAAAAAATATGAAAATAAGGATAAAAGGCAACTCAATTAGATACAGATTGAGCAAAACAGAGGTAGAGCGATTTACAGAATGCGGTTACGTGGAAGAAAGCATAGAATTTCCGACTTTAAACTTAAAATATGCGTTACAGCGTAGCAAAACAGTTGAAAATTTAAGTGCAACGCTAATAGACAACACTATTATTATATATATGCCAGTAAAAATGGCTCACGAGTGGCAAAAAGAAGATCAAATTGGATTTAGCGGAACCAACAATAAATTATCGCTATTAGTAGAGAAAGATTTTCAATGCCTGGACAATACTTTAGAAGATCAAAGCGATAATTATCCTAATCCTTCCCTAAAGTGTTAGCGCGTTATAAATAGAAAGGGGCAACGATCAACTCGTTACCCCTTTTGCTTAATCATTAGGTCCGATAATTCCACCGTCATCGCTCGACTCCGGCTCTATATCAAGTCCGTTGTTATTAGTTACGGCTTGTGCCTGAGACTGACTTCCGTGTTGGGGATAATTTTCCTGCGTATCAGGCTCGTTGGCATGCCCGCCAAAATCTTCTGTTTCTTTCGGACTTTTTATAAAATCGGGCGTTTTATCTTCCTGCTGCGGTTTATTTTGGTCTGTAGTATTCATATTTTCTCTTTTACATTTAACAACTGTAGAACCCGTTCAATGTTTTATTTTAGAACCCAACAATAAAACCATGTGGAAATTACCCACGTATTTAAACAAATTTGTTTTATAGGCGTTTACACACTCAAATACTTACAACATTGGATAGTTTAAATAACGGCGAATTTACCTTTTCAGACAACACAGCAAAGCAGGACCTGCAATTACTCACGCAGGCACTTGACGCGTCTATATCAGGGGTGATCATTACCGACAACCAGCAGCCCGACAACCCCATTATTTATTGCAATAAGGCTTTTGAAGAAATATCAGGATACAGCAGAAACGAGATAATTGGTCATAATTGCCGCTTTTTGCAAAAGGAGGACAGGCAGCAGCCGCAACGCGCCGCTTTGGCCGAAGCAGTAAAAAAAGGCGAAAACGTTACGGTAGAGATAAGAAACTATCGCAAAGACGGCACTTTGTTCTGGAACGAATTATATATGTCGGCCATAAAAGATGAGCATGGCAAAACATGTTATTTTATAGGTGTACAAAACGATGTTACCCGCCGTAAAAAAGCCGAGCTTGACCTTCAGCATCAAAAAGACAAAATGGAAAAGCAGGTTGAGGAGCGTACCCGCAGCCTAAGAGAAAATGAAGAATATCTGGCCAGTATAGTCCAAACTGTACGTGAAAGCTTGGTTGTACTTAACCCCGACCTAAAGGTTTTAAGTGTGAACGACCATTTTGTAAAAACCTTTAAAGTGACCCGCGAAGAAACTGAAGGTAAATTAATGTATGAGTTAGGTAATGGCCAATGGAATATACCGCGTCTTAAAGAGCTGTTGGAAAATATTTTGCCTACTAATAATCCAGTATTGGAGTTTGAGGTAGAGCATGATTTCCCGCACATTGGTAAAAAACTAATGCTGCTCAACGCGCACAGGATAGAATTGGAGGGCCAATTCCGTGACCGGATTTTGATTGCCATTGAAGATATTACCGATAGACGCGAGATAGAACGCCGCAAAGATGATTTCCTTTCAATAGCCAGCCATGAACTGAAAACACCGCTTACCACCATCAAGGGTTATGTGCAGGTTATGCAAAAGCTGATGCCTGCTGATGTGAGTGACAAATTGAAGGAGATACTGCGTAAAACCAGCATTTATGTTGAACGACTAAATACGCTTATTGCTGAATTATTGGATGTTTCGCGCATACAAACAGGCAATATTGAGCTACATCGCGAACCGTTCAACTTTGACAAAATGGTTTATGAAACGGTAGACCACCTACAGGCCGCGCAGGAAAGCCATCAAATAAAATTAAGTGGCAAAGCAACAGATAATTACAATGGCGATGAATCGCATATTGTACAGGTGGTAAACAACCTGATATCAAATGCTATTAAATATTCGCCGGACGCCAGCTTAGTGGAAGTACACCTGTCGCGTGTGTCTAACTACATTAAAGTCGCTGTTAAAGATCACGGTATGGGCATCAGTCCGGAATATCATAAAAGAATTTTTGAACGCTTTTACCGCGTAGGCGAAATACAGCAACGCTTCCCGGGAATGGGTATAGGTTTATATATATGCGACCAGATCATTAAAAATCATGGTGGCACGCTTTGGGTGGAAAGTGAGTTGGGTAAAGGTTCTACATTCAGTTTTACGTTGCCAATGCAGGAAAGGACTATTAATGACTAATAAGAAAATATTGATCTGCGACGACGACGAAGGAATACTGGATATGCTGGAAATGATATTGGAAGAAAGTGGTTATAATATCACTCCTGTGAAAAACAGTCTCCATATTTATGACGAGATAAAAAAAGTTAAACCCGACCTGATATTACTGGATCTTTGGATGCCCGTACTATCCGGCGACCAGATATTACGCACCTTGCGCAAAAGCCCCGAAACCAATAGCTTACCTGTTATTGCCATTTCGGCCAGCCGCGAAGGTCAACGCATAGCTACCGAAGCGGGCGCCAGCGATTTCCTGGCCAAGCCGTTTGATCTGGATTTGCTGGTAAGCAAGGTTAAGGAAGCTATAGCGGCATAAAAATTAAGCCTTGCGATACATCTTGTATTGCAAGGCTTCTATCCTACCTCCCTCAAAATCCGATGTTCCTTTTTAAACTCCAGCGGGGTTTTGTTCATCAGTTTTTTAAAGTAGCGGTTAAAATTGCTCAGGTTGTTAAAGCCGCTGTCATAGCACACCTCGTAAATGGTCATGTCTTTTTCCAATATCAGGTTGCAGGCGTGAGCGATTTTTACCTCCAACAAAAAATCCTGAAATGTTTTACGGGTTTTGGTTTTAAAGTACCGGCAAAAGGCTTTAGCGCTCAGGTTAGCTACCGATGCAATTTCTTCCAGCGATATCTTTTTTTGAAAGTTCTCTGATATGTAATGGAATACCTTATTTAAGCGATCGGCTTCCTGCGGCTCAATTTTGTTAGGTTGATAAATGGTATTGATATATTCCCGGTCTTTTGAAACGGCAATTTTTTCAAGTATGCTCAGCAATAGCATTACGCGTTCCAATCCGGTAGTTTCCTGCAACTTCTTTATCATGGGTTTAAGCTCAGCCTTTGTTTTACCCATGATCTTAATACCCAGCTTGGCTTTTTCTAACAGTAACTCAATATTCTTCAGTTCCGGCGTACTGAAAAACCGCTCGCCTAAAAAATCATGGTGAAAATAAATTACGGTCACCTCAGCTTTTAACTTTGAGTCTTCTACAAAATATTCCGGGTCGCAGCGCCACATGTGTGCCAGGTTAGCGCCAAATAAACAAAGCTCATCCGGTTCAAAGCGGTGCACATCATTACCTATAAAGCGCGTACCCCTGCCCTTATGAATATAGATAAGCTCAATTTCAGGATGGAAGTGCCACTGGTTATAAAAATTCTGCCCGGTGTTTTGATGTACTGAAAAAGATGATTCGGGCTTATGCGGAACTTTCAACAGGTGTGGCTTCATGGCGTTAAGATATAAAATCTACAATATTGGCTTTCATTTACTCAAATATATGTTACTATAGTATCACTTTTTGCGAATTGGTTGGAAATTATTTTTAACAGAAAGGGAGAGATTTGAAAATACAAGGCCGGGTTAGTTAACCACACCAACCACGGACCGATTGATAAACCAAATATTTGCGATTTTTTTTGAGGGATTAAGGCGGGAAAGACAAAGTACTTTATGGCGCATGTAGGCGTTAATGGTATGTTGTCAATTTTAAGTTAAAAGCCAATTAACCAATAAATTAATAAACCAATTTAAAATTTGAGAACATGAAAGTTTATTTGATCGGACTGATGCTTGTCATCGGGTTTGTACTGACACTGCACCTGGCTATGAACGGGCAGGTTGGGGCTATGCTAAAAAACCCGCGCATGGGTAACGCTATATTTTGGAGCATAGGTGCATGTACCGCCATTATTATTGGCCTTACCGCCTGGGACCCGGCAGTATTTACCCGCTTAAAAGAAGTGCCTTTGTGGTTACTTACGGCAGGCATAATGGGTGGCGCACTTGTTTTTGGCATTGCTTACGCCTTCCCGCAAATTGGAGCAGGCAGAGGCACAGTGCTCATGATTACCGGACAAGTGATAACCGGACTGATATTTTCGCATTACGGATGGTTGGGTTCGCCTGTTGAACCTATCTCCATAACAAAAATAGGCGGCGCGCTGCTGTTACTGGCAGGAACCGCTATGGTGACTTTTGGGAAGTAAGTATTAACAACAATACCATGGAAAATACAAATTCATTGAACCGAAGAGACTTTATGCGACTGGCTGGTTTGGCCGGAGCCGCTACATTAGCAGCACCCGGTTTTGCTTTTGCCGAGGCCAAAAAACGCAAGTTTGAAATAGGTGCAACGTTTATACTCTGGGGTTATGGCGCTAATAACCTGGAGCCATCTCTACAGGATATTTCCGCATTGGGTTATCATGCCTTTGAAACCTTTGGTAACGTTATTGAAGATTATGAGAAAAACCGCGGCGGCTTTTTGCCTGTGGTTCAAAAATATGGTGTTCCACTGGTATCTACCTTTTGCCAAACCGACATTGTAGACCCGTCAAAAAAAGCAGGAGATATGGAGAAGCTGGTGCGTTGGGCAAAAATGACCAAGGCAGCGGGTGGTAAAGTAATTGAGTATTGCGCG
Source organism: Mucilaginibacter auburnensis (assembly GCF_002797815.1). Classification (NCBI taxonomy): domain Bacteria; kingdom Pseudomonadati; phylum Bacteroidota; class Sphingobacteriia; order Sphingobacteriales; family Sphingobacteriaceae; genus Mucilaginibacter; species Mucilaginibacter auburnensis. The sequence continues at coordinate 874,560 of NZ_PGFJ01000001.1, read as the reverse complement.
TCGGGCGTTAACCGTAAAGGGTTTGACTACAAACAGCATAAAGATTACATGGTATCGTCAATGAATGATTATGCCAAAGCCGTAACCGACGAGGGTTTGGTTTGTGCGCTGCATCCGCACACCGGTACCGCTATTGAAACCGAGGAAGAGATCTACTATGTAATGGAGAACGTTGATACCCGCTATATGAAGTTTGGCCCTGATGTTGGCCAGATACAAAAAGGCGGCGGCGACCCGGTTAAGATTTGTAAAGACTTTGTATCGCTGATTGAGCACGTTCATCTGAAAGATTTTGCAGGTGGCGACAATGGCTGGTTAGGTTATTCGCCTTTAGGTCAGGGTAAAGTTCAGTTGGCTACAATTTTGGATATGCTGGAAAAGAAGAAAAAGAAAATGGCCGGCATGATCATGTTTGAGCTGGATTACGATAATAAAGTTAAACCTGCTTACACACCATTGGAAGCCGCCAAAATATCGCGCGATTTCCTGGCCAGCCTGGATTACAAATTCGAGAAGAAAACCATCTAAGTCTATAATCAAAAACTAAATAAATAACGATGCCATGGGCAATCAGCTAACTGAAAGCCCGTGGCATCAAAAAACACATCATGGAAATTTTAAGCAATTACATTAGTAATAAATGGGTATCGAGCAAGGAATCTAACACAACTGATGTAATCAACCCTGCAACACAAGAGGTACTGGCTAAAGTTCCGTACGGAAGCGGTACAGCAACTGATGTTGACACTGCCGTAACCGCAGCGCACGAAGCCTATAAGCAATGGAGCCAGGTGCCTGTAATGAAAAGGGTACAACCGCTATATAAGCTAAAGCAACTTTTAGAAGAAAACGCTGAAGACCTTGCCCGCACCATTACCATGGAATGCGGTAAATCTCTGGCTGAATCAAGAGGTGAATTGCAGCGCGCCATTGAGAATGTGGAAGTGGCCTGCGGCACGCCTATGCTGATGCAGAGCGAGTTTTCCGAGAACATTGCAGGAGGGGTGGATGAGTTTATGATAAGGCAATCGCTTGGTGTTTGCGCCTGTATTGCGCCGTTCAACTTCCCGGGTATGATACCTTTTTGGTTTTTACCTTATGCTATTGCATGCGGTAATGCTTTCATCCTGAAACCATCAGAAAAAGTGCCGCTCACTATGATGAAGGTTTTTAAACTGATTGAACAGATAGACCTGCCATCTGGTATAATCAGCCTGGTGCATGGCGGCAAAGAAACAGTTGATGCTCTGTTGGACCACCCGAAAATCAAGGCTATCAGCTTTGTTGGCTCATCAAAAATTGCACAATACGTATACGGACGTGGCGCTGCCAATGGCAAACGCGTACAGGCACAAGGGGGAGCAAAAAACCCGGTAGTTATTTTACCGGATGCAGATATTGATATGTCTGTACAGATAGTAACTGACAGTGTATATGGCTGTGCAGGTCAGCGCTGTTTGGCCGCATCTAACATCATCACCGTTGGCGATAACGGCAGCATCAAAGAAGCTTTATACGAAGCCGCTAAAAAACGAACTACCGGCTACGGACTGGATGAAAGCATGGAAATGGGCCCGGTTATCAGCCAGGAAAGTAAATCTCGCGTTGAATACCTGATAGGCAAGGCCGAGGCAGAAGGCGCAAAGGTTTTACTGGATGGTCGTAAAGCATCTATCAGCGGTTTTGAGAACGGCAACTTTATTCGCCCTACTATATTAGAAGGTTTGCCTTTAGGCGGCGAAGTGATCAAAACAGAAATTTTTGGGCCGGTAATGAGCCTCATCCAGCTGGACACGGTTGATGCCGCGTTGGATTTTATCAACAGCAACAATTATGGTAACATGGCTTGCCTGTTCACCAGCAGCGGTGCAAATGCCCGCAAGTTCCGCAGCCAGGCTAACGCGGGTAACATAGGTATTAATATAGGTGTGGCTGCGCCAATGGCACAGTTCCCTTTTAGTGGTTGGAACGATAGTTTTTTTGGCGACCTGCACGGACAGGGCCGCCATGCCATTGAGTTCTTTACCCAAACCAAAGTAGTGGTAGAAAGATGGCCAAAAGAGTGGTCAAGGAAATTCTAAAATTAAATTAAACTAACGTCGCCACGCTATGAGCGAAGCAATCCCTAACATGCAGCATGCGTTGTTTATCTTGGGGGAGATGAACAAATGTTTTGTTAGCTGTTTTGGGTTGCTTCATTCATCGCGGGCGATGTTAACCGAGATATTAAAACATAAATACTGATCATATATGTTTAAGAAAGCCTTTTGTCCTCCTTTTCAGTTGCAGACAAAAATGAACTTTATGGGTATTGATTGCGTGGTGACCGACCTGAGTCATACCATTGCAACTACCGACCCTACATTTATCGGCCATCAGCGCACACTGATATGGGATCACCTGTCGCATGAGGAAACCCAGAAAATGGGCCTTACAAAACCACCTTACTCTTACAAAGTGGTCGGCTTTACACTATGCGATCACTCTAACACCCACGTTGATGCCATTAACCACGTGGTGAACGAGCCGGATGCCCGCGCTGTTAACGAACTGCCATTGGAGTGGTTTATGGCGCCCGGCGTTTGGTTTGATTTCTCGCATAAAGAGCCTAACAGCTACATTACCAAAGCTGATGTGGAAGAGGCTATTGCTAAAACAGGCGTAACCATCAAGCCACAGTCGGTTGTATTGTACTACACGGGTTGGTACAAAAAATGGAGCGACAATTTCGGCTACATCCGCAACTATCCGGGTGTTGACAGAAGCGCTATCGAATACCTGAATGATCTGGGCGCTATCAGCATTGGCGCCGATGCACCGAGCATAGATAGCTACAACGAGGTAGCTGTAGTTAGAGAACAACCTGCACACATTGTATGCCGTGAGCGCGAGATATTAAATATTGAAAATTTAGCACAGGTAGATATGATACCGGCACACGAGTTTTGGTTTGTGGGTTTACCGTTGAAAATTAAAGGCGGCTCCGGCTCTCCGTTCCGTGGGGTGGCTATAGTGCCCGAAAGTAATATCAAAAAATAATGAGTTTACCTAATGAGATGGATGCCCTTGTATTAAAAGGCGTTCGCGAATTTGAGATACAAACAGCACCTGTTCCGCAGCCCGATTCGGACGAGGTGATCTGCAAGGTTGATACCACATTTATTTGCGGTACCGACCCGCATATCATCAATGGTGATTTCCCGGGCTTCTGGCCTATGGGCTACCCGTTTATACCGGGCCATGAATGGTCGGGAACGGTAGTAACAGCCGGTCCGCGTGCTTTAAGCCTGGGCTGGAAAGAAGGCGACCGTGTTTGTGGCATTTCCCATTGTGGTTGTGGCTACTGTGCTAATTGCATGAAGGGCCGCTTTAATAATTGCTTAAACTATGGGCATGAGGAGCGCGGCCACCGTCAATACGGTCATTATACGCCCGGCGCTTATGCGCAGTATATGCGCACATCCGTAAAAAGTATTTACAAGGTGCCAGATTCGATGGATCTGGAGTACGCCGCCTGTGTTGATCCGTTGAGTATAGCCTTATATACGGTTAAGCGTTCACGCATGCAGCCTGGCGATGATGTTTTGATATTAGGTACCGGTCCGCAAGGTTTGATGGCCATACTTTGCGCCAAAGCATTGGGTGCGGGCAGAATTTTAGCAGTAGGCAGCGGTGAACGTTTGGAAAAGGCTAAAGAATTAGGCGCTATAGGCATCAGTTATAAGGAAGGTGATGTGTTAGCGCAAATAAAGGCATTGACCAATGGCTTAGGCGTTCCGGCAGTATTGGAGTGTGCAGGCACGGCTGAGTCTATCCAGTTAGCTTGTTTGGCAGCATCAAAAGGCGGTGTGGTTTCCATGATAGGCATTCCTCACTCAGACCCATCACTTCCTGTAAAAAGAATTGTATTAGATGAGATTGAGTTGGTAGGCAACCGCGCTAATCCTAATACAGCACAGGAAGCGATTGACCTGTTGGTAAATGGCCGCGTTGATTTGACACCGTTAATGACGCATCGCTTCGCGCTGAAAGATTTTTCAATTGCGCTTGATGTTTTTGAGGGACGCAAAGACGGAGCTATTAAGGTGGCTACAAAGCCAAACGGAATGTAATCTATATCATCTACCATAAAATATAAATAAAATCTATATGAGCAATAAAGTAATGATAGTGAGCGGCGGAGCATCAGGATTGGGCCTTGCTGCTGCTGAAAAATTTGCCAAAAACGGATATGATATTGTCATCATCGACATTAATGATGAAAAGGGAGCTATCGCTGTTGAAAAAATAAAAGCTTTAGGGCAGGATGCCGTTTATTGCCACTGCGATATATCTAACAAAGAAGAAGTACAAAAAGCTGCGCAAACTACTAAAGAACGTTTTGGCCGCGCCGATGTACTGATTAATAACGCGGGTTTAGAAATTCGTGGTAGTATTTTGCAATGCGACGAGGACGAGTGGGTTAAACTATACAACATCAACCTTAAAGGCATTTATTACATGAGCAATGCTTTCGTGCCCATGATGGTGGAGCAAGGTAAAGGCGCGGTGGTAAATACAGGTTCTATTTTAGGCTATCGTACGGTGCCTGAACGTGCGGCCTATTCTTCATCAAAAGGAGCTATTGATACGCTAACCCGCACCATGGCGTTTGATCTGGCGCAACACAACATCCGCGTAAACTGCGTGGTACCCGGCGCTATTGATACGCCATTATTGCGCGGCTCGATCAATGATTCGCCTGATCCCGCTGAGACTGAAAAAATATTAGGCTCAAAAAGTGTATTTGGCCGGATGGGTACCTCAGAAGAAGTGGCCAATGTAATGTACTTCCTGGCATCAGACGATGCATCGTTTGTTACCGGCGCTGCCTACTTCGTTGATGGCGGCTGGTCTATTATGTAACATATCATTCAAGATTTAAAACGCACTGTTTTGATTTATTTAGAAGATAAAAAATCGCTCATCAACAAAGGCATTACCCATTTGCTGCACGTAAAGGATTCGGACATCCGTTTACTTAACCTGTACCAGTGCCGTCACGCGGTGGATAGCTCCATACATATTGGAGGCGCATCATCAGCAACCATACCTATGGTAAGCCTGTTTTACGGCGGCATTATTGATGTGAATGTTGAGCAGCCTACCGCACCTGGCCAGGACATGTTTGTGCTGAGCAAGGGGCACGCTGTTGCTACGTTAGCGTCTATCTACGCCGATCTGGGTTATTTTGATAAAGCGGTATTGAAAAACTCCCGTTCGGTTAAAAGTATTCTGAATGGTCACCCTGGTCCCGTTTTACCGGGCGTGCATGTGGCAACCGGACCAATGGGTCAGGGAATTGGTGTGGCGCAGGGTTTTGCAATTGCCGGTCAACGCTCACCTCAATTTGATGTTTACACCGTAACCGGCGATGGTGAATTACAGGAAGGCCCTGTTTGGGAAACCGTGATGTTTGCAGGAGCTAAACGGTTAGAGAATCTTTGCGTATTGGTTGATAACAATGGCGGTCAGCTGGACATTACCAGTACTTTGCACTTTCCTCATAACAACCTCGCGGGTACCTTTGCCGGCTTTGGCTGGAAGGTGGTTGAGGTTGACGCTACTAAATATCATACGGTATACGCCGCGCTCCAGGAGTTTAAGTACGGAGAACGTGATGGCAGACCAACAGCCATCATCTGCAAAACCACCAAAGGGCATGGCGGGCTTTCAGATTACATGAATACCCATAAGGCCACCATTACTACTGATATTCTGGACCAGGAAGATGCTTTGCAAATTGCACAACGCGCAGCACGCGAGCAGGATTTCTTTAAATTTTTTAACCAGTTAAGCGGTGATGAATTTGCTGACGTTAAAAACACCATCCTTAAACACGCAGAAAATATCGGACTGAAAATTGGTTCCGACAAAATAGAAAGTACAGATACCCCTGTTAAAACGCAAAAGGCTCCCGTTAGGGACAAAAAAATAAAATACAACGCCGAGCAATTACCTAAACTGGAGAAAGGTAAACCTTACGCGGCCAATAAAGTTATTGAGCTGTCTATGAAAGCCTTTGCGCAGGATGAGCGCGTTTTCTCAGTGGATTCTGACCTTGCATCTACCAGTGGTTTGCAAGCGGGTGTTGGCTTTGTTGACAAATACCGCGCGTTGAATGCCGGTGTTGCCGAGTCAAACATGATGCTTTTGGGCGAGGCTTTTGCTATACTGGGCGCCAATGCCTGGGTAAGTACGTTTTGCCCGTTCTTTGATTGGAAAGTGATGCGCCGCATAGCCGTTGGTCATCAGGAGCGTTTGGAGGTTATTGCCGAACCGGATGGATGGTTGAGTGAGGGTCATGGTTTGGATTATACCATGGTAGCCACCGCCGCCGACCTGGAAACACAATCAAACGGCGCTACCCACATGGGTAATGATGATGTAATGTTGTTTAACGAGGTGGCGCAGTTGAAGATCATCAACGCCTCTTGTCCGCAGCAGGTTTTGGGCATTTTAAAATGGATAATGGAAGGCAACAAAGGCATGATCTATCTGCGTTTGTTACGTGCCCCATCTAACGCAATTTATGATGCTGATTTTGAATTTGAGTTTGGCAAAGCGTATAACGTGAAGCAAACCGGCAATGCTGACGCTACCATTGTAAGCTCTGGTCGTGGTGTATATGAAGCTTTAGATGCCGCCCAAAAACTGGAAGCAGAAGGTATCAACATTAATGTGGTTGATATGCCAAGCATAGATGAAATGGCAATAGTTGAATTGTACCGTTCAGGCAAACCGCTATTTATTGCTGAACAGAATAATGGCTACCTGTGGCATCATTTCCGCAGGGTATTGTTTGAGCAGGAAAGCAGCATCAATACACAGCAACTGATTGCTATTAACACTACAACTAAAGGTGGTATGCACTACATCCATTCGGGTACTTATACCGAGTTGGCGGCGCATTACAACCTGAATGCCGAAGCATTGAGCCAGACCATTTTAAACACTTTGAAAACAGCTTAAAACAGATATTGATATGACCATTATAAACGAAGCAGACGTACCCGAAGTAGAGCACCCGGGGCGATATATGCGCTGGCTGGCCAGCGAAGATTCGCTTAAGGCCAATCATTTATCATGCTGTGTTATACGGGTATTACCCGGCCAAGCGGTGCGCCCGGCTCACTCGCATCCGCAAAGCGAGGAACTGATCTACATCATTAGGGGCAACGGTAAGGTAATGATAGGGGGCGAAGTTGGCGAAGTGCGCGAAGGCTCTGCCATTCTATTTGAACAAGGCAAGGTACATATGCTCAAAAACACCGGCGATGTGGAGATGAAGGTAATTTGCTTTTTTGCACCGGCCACTAATATTGACAACTATAAAATGTTTGAGGACGTTGAGTTCCCCGAATAAATAAGATCTTTCCCGATCAACCAAGTGAGAGCCCTTCCGATCTTTTTCGGGGGGCTTTTTTTGTTTGTTGTTTCCGTCCCAAAAATTTGCAGCCTAATATTTTAGTTTTATCTTGGCGGCTCAATAGACCTAAATTTAATGAAGATCACAATTGCCTCAATCATCCTGTTTTTTGGCTTAATTCTTTCGTGTGCAGCTCAAACCACTTTTAACGTTAAAGGTGTTGCTGTTGACACAACGGACAATAACAAAGTACGTGCAACTGTTACCGTTATCAACGCTAAAGATTCCATCCTTATCAAATTTACACGCGGTAATGCCGATGGCTCATTTATGCTCGACGGCCTGACTGCAGGGAAATTCTCGCTATGGGTTACCCATCCCGACTATGCCGATTATACCGAAAAATTTACGCTTGACGCTGCTAATCCAACGCATGATTTCAAACAAATAAAACTGTTATTGAAAGAACGCATTTTGCAGGAGGTTAAAATCAAGGGAGCTCCTATCGAACTTAAAATAAAAGGCGATACCAGCGAATTCAATGCGCGGGCTTACGTAATTCAACCTAATGATAAAGTGGAAGATCTGTTAAAGCAGGTACAGGGCATGACCGTTGATAAAGACGGCAAAATAACTTTCAAAGGCGAGCAGATCAAAAAAATTCTGGTTGATGGCGAGGAGTTTTTTGGCGATGATCCGTTGCTGGTGACCAAAAACCTGCGGGCCGACATGGTTGATAAGTTGCAGGTGTATGATAAGAAAAGCGATCAGGCCACTCTTACCGGCATTGATGATGGTAGCAGGGTTAAAACCCTGAATGTTAAACTCCGTGAAGACAAGAAGAACGGCTTATTCGGCAAGGTAAGTGCCGGTGTTGGCAATAGCGGTTTTTATAATGGACAGGCTATGGTGAATAAATTTAAAGGCGATTACAAATTCTCTGCTTACGGAACTACCGCTAATAATGGTATTAATGGATTGGGTTATGACGATGCTTCACGGTTAGGCACAAATTCTTCAACGCTTGTGGTATTTGACGACGGAAGTTCCGGTTATATGTCAAACCGGGATGAAATAGACAACTCTTACTATGGAGGGAACGGCTTTCCCTCAGCCAGAACGGGAGGTTTTCATTATGATACTAAGTGGAATGAGAAAAAGCAATCCATAAACACCAACTACAAAATAGGTGTATTGGCGCTTACCAACAATATAAATAGCATCTCGCAGCAAATTTTGCCTACCACAAATACCGATCCGGCAGATAATGTGATCAATCGGTCTTCTGACAGGAACTCTTATAATCACACCTTCAGGCAACGCGGCGATGTAACTTTTCAAAGTAACCCAAACGCGTCAACATCATTAAAACTGGCTGTTGACGGCACATTTAAGGACATTGAAAATTACAGCAGCAGTGTTTCAACCGTAGCAAACGGAGCCGGTAAATTATTAACACGCGAAACGCAAACCCAAAGCGAGAACGGCAAACAAAAGGCATTTAACGCCAGCTTTCTGTACTCGAAAAAATTTACCAACCCTAACCGCGTATTTTCGTGGAATGTAAGTGAGAGTTATAATGAAAGCAACGCTACAATACAGTTTTATTCAAACATTTTTTCTCCTGCTAAAACCCCGGCAGATAGCGTGATCGATCAAAGCAAACCAACCCGGCTATCTTCATCTGTGTTAAACAGTAATATCACCTATAATGAACCCTTGACCAAAACCCTGTCATTGGGCTTAAACTACGGACTCGGTCTGAACAATAGTTTGTCAGATAGAGCATCTTTTAACAAGTCGGGTACCGGCGAGTATGATATTTTAGATACCAAATTCAGTAACAACTACAAATTCAATCAAACCCTCAACCAGTTAGGCGCTATATTCAACTACAAAAGTACCGATACCAAAACCACACTAAGCTTTGGCACACGTGCTTCAAGTGTAAACTTTAAACAGATAGACCAGTATACAAATAACATTTATAAACGCAGTTTTATTAACTGGTCGCCGCAAGCAAGGTTCCAGCATAAAATGGCACCATCAGAGTATGTTACTGTTCAGTACAATGGCAGTAACTCTCAGCCCTCAATTGATCAGATACAACCCATACGCATAAATACCAATCCCTTGTATATAGTTGTGGGTAACCCAAATCTTGGTCCGTCGTTTAGGCACAACATAAGCGCAAGCTATAATATGTCTCAGGAAATCAGCGGCAAATCTTTATATATTTCAGGATCCTACAGCCTGGTGGTTAACAACCTGATATCAAAAGTTGACGTTGACAATAACGGGCGTACTGTTAGCCAAGCTGTTAACCTTACTGATAAAAGCCCCATGAACTATAGAGTGTACGCACAAATGGGGAGAAAGTTTGGCATTGTAAATACAAGCTTAACCCTTCAAACTTATGGCAACACATCATATAGCTACACCAACAATGCGCTGAACCAATCAAAAAACACCACTTACGAGATTACCGGAAGTCTAAATCTGTATAAAGCCAATAAATATTCCATAAGCGTAGATGGCGGACCAAGCTATACGTTCAACACTCAGTCACTACAGTCATTTAACAGCTACAATTCTGCGGGTGCAAATGCTTACGCTTATTTCAGTTTATACTTACCGGGTAAGTTCCAGCTTAGCACCGATTTTCAGTACTACTATCAGGCCGCTATAAAAGATGCGCCTGCGGTTAATCGCCCCATGTTAAGCGCCAGTATACACAAGAACTTCTTAAAAAACGAAAGTCTTAAATTTTCTATAACCGGTAATAATCTGTTCAACCGCGACCAAAACTTTCGTAGCATAATGCCTAATGGCTTCAACCAGAGCAATTACGCCAGTATACGCAGGTATTTTATGGTCACACTATCCTGGGACTTTACAAAATTTGGAACAACCTCAACCAATTGATCGCATAACATGAAAAAGATAATTATAACCCTATGCCTTATTTTTATTGCAAGCAGCTTGTTAAGGGCGCAAAACGTGGGTAATAACATAACGAGTGGCATTATTGAGTTTGAAAAAAAGGTAAACATGCATGCCATTACCAAAGGGCAGCTTGGCAACCCGCCCGAAGAATACCGGTTACAGGAAATTGAAGTTTTTAAAAAAACCACACCTCAATTTAAATCATTCAGCAGTACACTTGTATTTGCCGACAATAAGAGTTTATACACACCAACGCCGGCAGGTAACTACCCCAACCTGTACAGAAACCCAATGGGACTACAGCTAAATACGGTTTATGCTGATTTAAATACCAATAGTTTAACCGCGCAAAAAGAAATTTACGGCGATTTATTTCTGGTTAAAGACAGTCTGCGCAAAATAACCTGGCGCTTGACAGGCGAAACTCAGGAGGTTGCAGGATATACCTGCCGCCGGGCCAACGGTATTATACTTGACTCGGTATATCTGGTGGCCTTTTATACCGATAAAATATGGTTTAGCGGCGGCCCCGAATCATTTACAGGTTTGCCCGGAATGATATTGAAAATTGCCATGCCGCACGAGAATATAATTTGGACTGCTACAAAAGTAACCGCTCAAACTATAGCGCCGGGTGTTATTATTCCGCCTAAAAAAGGAACCAGTATTCAACCAAAACAACTAAAGGAAAAACTTCAACAACATATGCAGGGTTGGGGGCCGGTAGGCGACTATGAGTTAAAGGCGTTTATGCTATAGTGCCGCCATTCAAAATCTTATCTTTGGGACATGATGGAAAAATCGCCTATTGATAAACTCATACAACCCGTTAACCGCTTTATTCATTTAGAATACACAAGCGGCATTGTGTTGTTTCTTGGGGTAGTTATAGCCCTTGTTTGGGTTAACTCTCCTTTTAGCGAGAGCTATCACCACCTATGGGAAATTGAGTTTTCGTTAGGGTTTGACAAAAGCGTACTGAGCCATCCGCTGCATTTATGGATAAACGATGGCCTGATGGCGATCTTCTTTTTCGTAATAGGACTGGAACTCAAACGTGAGTTTATTGCAGGCGAGCTTTCAACGTTAAATAAAGCGGCCCTGCCAATGGTGGCAGCGTTAGGTGGTATGCTGGTGCCTGCCGGCATTTATGCATTGTTCAACAACGGCACTGAAGGATCGCATGGCTGGGGTATACCCATGGCTACTGATATTGCCTTTGCCTTGGCTCTGCTTTCAATGGCCGGTAAACACATTCCATCTTCCATAAAAGTATTTCTATCTGCCCTTGCCGTAGCTGATGACCTGGGCGCTGTTTTGGTCATTGCTTTCTTTTACAGCTCAGGCATTGTCTGGATGCCCTTACTTATAGGTGGTATTTTTCTGCTGGTTTTGGCCATTGGCAACTTATTAGGTATACGCAACTCTGCCTTTTATTTGATTATCGGGTTTGCCGTGTGGGTTGGCTTCCTGTTATCAGGCGTACATCCAACCATAGCTGGTGTTTTAGTTGCTTTTACTATCCCGGCCCGCACCAAGATCAACGAAAAACAGTATGCAAAAAGTTTAAGAAAACTATCGGATGAGTTTGATGATGAAATACCTAACTGCAGCACGCTTACCACACCAAAACAACATGACACCATTGAGCAGGTAAAAGCATTGAGCTTAGCCGCGCAAACACCACTTCAAAAGATAGAGACAGCGCTACACCCGTGGGTGGCCTTTGTAATTATGCCACTATTTGCACTGGCTAACGCGGGGATCATTATTGGAGCCGATTTCTTTACACAATTAACCAACCCCGTGAGCATCGGTGTATCAGCCGGTTTGGTTGTAGGTAAATTTACAGGCGTACTGTTATTTACCTGGCTAATGGTTAAAACAGGTATAACAGCTTTGCCGCAAGGTGCCAACTGGAAGCACATAATGGGTGTTGCCTTACTGGCGGGCATTGGTTTTACCATGTCGTTATTTGTATCGGCACTGGCGTTTACTGATGAGCAGCGCATTGAACAGGCTAAAGCCGGCATTCTGGTGGCATCGCTAATAGCGGGTATTTTAGGCATTGTTGTTTTAAAAGCCCAAAAACGCGGCAAGTAATAAGTTATTTTTAAAATCGATGTAACGCTGATCAGGGTCTTTTCGTCTTATACGCCAAAACACCTTATACTCAATTACATCATGTTTAAAAAATACATATTCGCCGTACTCCTTTTAGCATTTATAAGCTGCAAAAAAGACAAGGTACAACCCACACCCGAGCAACCTGCCTTTATTGATCCGGAGATGACCTATATAGATCTTACCGGCAAAAGCGTTGGCTGGGGACAAACATTAGCTATTGATTTTGACGGAAACAAAAAAACAGATCTGCTTTTTTACACTGAACTTCATTCTGTAGAGTTTAATACAAAAACCCTAAGGAAATATTTTGTAGGCGGCGGTGTGGCATGCAAGATGGCCGCTTTAATAGAAAATGAAACCACACCCGATTTAGATAAAGGTGCAAAAATATCACATACTGATCTACCTAATTATGAGTGGCATCCTGCTTTAGGCTTTACTTTAATGCAACATGTTACAGCAGGCGATCAAACCTACTGGGAAGGCTCATGGAAAGACCGCGATCATAGATACCTTCCATTTGAATTGGTGATAAACGGCAAAAACCACTTAGGCTGGATTGAACTTTTCGCTGATACCAAAACCGATAAACTGGTATTCTATCGCGCAGCTATAAGCAAAGAGCCGCAAACAGTTATCAGAGCGGGATATTAATCGTTTGTGCGCCGATTGAGCAGCCAGTACCAGCCTAAATTGAAAGCAATAACAGCGTGATTAAATACGGTAGGCAACAAGCCATAGTGTTTTTTCATGATATCAAACCGCTCCAATAAGCTTTGGCGGTGTTTCTTTTTTGACATGCCCCCAACCAGATATTTTGCAACATACCTGCGTACGTTCACTATTTTCTTAGCTTTTTTTGCCGCTTTCAGGATCCAATCTATATCTGCACTGAGTTGGTATTTGCTATCATAAGGCTCAACCAATGCACGCTTGATGTAAATAGCCTGGTGACTAACGCTCATGCCGTACTTAAATCCTTTCCATGTAAAGGCTTCCGGGGCGGCATGGCGGCGGCGGCCAAGATTGTTACCCTGCGCATCCATCATTTCCGTTTCGCCGTAATAAATGTCGGCATCCTCTCCTGAAGCAAAAACCTGTTTAACGGTATCGGGCGCGTAAAACTCATCGCCCGAATTCATGAAGATAATGTAGTCTCCGGTTGCCAAAGCCAGGCCCTTGTTCATGGCATCATAAATGCCTTTATCTTTTTCACTTACTAACTTCGCTAATCTATCCTGATACTTTTTAATGATCTGCAAAGTACCGTCAGTTGATCCTCCGTCAATTACTATATACTCAATTGAAGTGTAAGTTTGGGTTAAAACCGACAGCATGGTGCGCTCAATGTCCTTTACGTTATTGTAAACAACGGTAATTACAGAAAGTACAGGTTGCGCCTTTTGTGTCATGCTTGTAAAACGGACTGATAGAGTTGATTATATTGATTCGCGATAGCGCTATTGTTGTAGTTATCCAAGACCTTTTGCCGGGCGCTTTTCGAAAGCGTATCAGCATCGCCACTAAACAGTACATGCCTTATGCCATCAGCTATCCCCTGCGCCGACTTAAGCGGTGCCAGGTAGCCGTTCTGTAAATGGTCAACCATTTCCGGAATGCCGCCTGTTTCAAAAGCTACAACAGGTGTTCCGCAAGCCATAGCTTCCATTACCATATTGGGCAGGTTGTCTTCTATCGATGTGGTAACAAAAGTATCAGCCATACTGTAAACCTCGGCCAGTATGCTTTCCTGATTAATAATATTTAACTGATGCACCTTAAACGGTAAAGTACTTACATCAAAATGCTTGTTTTTACCAAAGATGACCACCTCTATATTTTCGCTGTTTTGGTTTTGCTTTAACAGTTGAAGCGCTTCTACCAGATATTTAATTCCCTTACGCTTATCATTAATATTGGCTGCTCCAAATAATACAATTTTAGCATTGGAGCTAACTCCATATTTCGCCCTTAGCGATTGCTTATCAAACGGCGAAAAAACATCAACATCAATTGGGTTAGGAATATTGATGATGTTGAACCTGTTTAATAATGAACTTGTTTTTGCCACACCCGCCAGCCAATTGCTGCAACCCACAAAGGTTATGTTATCTGCACGGGCATACATGGCATCTTTACGTAACCAACCCATCCGCGACAGGTCATCCTCATCTGCATCGCGCAGCAAAGGGCAGTTGCCGCATTTTGTTCTGTAGCCATCACAGTCTCCTGAGTAATGGCAGCCACCGGTAAACGTCCACATATCGTGCATGGTCCACACAATAGGTTTGCCTGTGTTGATCAACGCTTTCAGGTCATTAATTGAGAGAAAGCCCGAGTTGGTCCAATGTAGATGCAAAATATCGGCCTGCTTTACCAGGGGATGATCAGCAATGCTGGTTCCCGCGTTTGCGGTTGAAAAAGCAAAACGAACTGTTTCATCTTTTTCATGAAAAAACATAAAGGGTATGCGCTCAGCAAAAAAGGTGTATTGCGCTTTCCACTTACTCAACTTACTATTAACCAGTCCTGTTACAGCGGCATTATCTGTTTTTTTGTACTGCACCAGCATATTGGCATCAACACCTTGCGACAGCAGCGCCTTTAAAAGGCGCGTGCAGGCCGCTGGGGCACCGCCCCCGGCATCGGCCGTGTTGATGATGGTAACTTTCATTAGCACAATAATACGCTGAAAAATTTTACTTTTGAGGTATATACGTCAATGAACGCCATAGCCTACTTATTTCAGGACCGCAAAGCTAACCGGAAGAATTTCAAGGGGCAACTGGTGCTTTTTTTATTCAGGCTGGCATCGCTCATTAACCGCAGCATGGTCGCCAAGGTGATATTTTACCCTTACCTGCTTTTTTACCGTTATTTGGTTGACTGGTGCTGGGGCATTGAATTACCACGTAAACTGCAAGCCGGCAAAGGTTTGATCATCTATCACGGCCATGCATTGGTGCTTAACCAAGGCGTTGTACTGGGTGACAATGTGGTGCTGCGCAACTCGGTTACTATAGGACATAAAAAACTGGCCGATGGCACTTTGAGCCGTTGCCCGCGCATTGGTAATAATGTTGATATTGGCGCCAATGTGATAATCATAGGCGATATTGAAATTGGCAATAATGTGGTGATCGGCGCAGGTTCGGTGATAGTCAAAAGTGTACCTTCTGATTGTACTGTTGTGGGCAATCCTGCAAGGATATTAGAGAAAAAAGAAACTTTACGTTTTATTTAAATACAGGCTGAAGCTGATAAATGGAGAATAACTTAACCGACCGTTCGTTCTGGAAATCATTTTGGGAATCAAGGATCGGCCTTATTTTTAATATAAAACCCAATTATGTTTTTGGCGACATACTCGCCGGCATCATCAAACAAAAAAATGCCAAAACTGCCATTGAACTGGGTGGCTTTCCGGGCTATTATGCCATTTATCTAAAGAAATATCAAAACCTTGACACCACCCTGCTGGATTATTTTATTCATGAGGGACTGGTTAATGAGCTACTAACTGCCAACGGATTAAAACAAGGCGATATCAATATTATTGAAGCGGACCTGTTTAACTATACTCCTGAACAGCAATATGACATGGTGCTCTCCTTTGGATTAATTGAACACTTTGCCAATACCAAAGGTATTATACAAACACATCTTTCTTTCATAAAACCCGGCGGCACTTTATTTATTACCCTGCCCAACTTTACAGGGGTGAATGGCTGGGTACAGCGTAAATTTGATAAGGAAAATTACGATAAGCACTACATCCAAAGCATGAATCCTACCCTGCTTGCCAACTATTGCCGCGAGTTAGGCTTGAAAAATGTTGAGGCGTACTATTACGGCGGCTTTTCTATCTGGCTGGAAAATAAAGCTCATCAATCGGCCATTACAAAAGGGTTTGTTAAAGGCCTGTGGTTTGCCGGAAAAGTTATCAGTAAGGTTATACCTATGGAAAGCAAGCTAATGTCGCCTTATATTGTGGTGAAAGCTGAGGCTTAGTAAATAGTTGATTGGTGATTAGAGAATAGTTGATTGGTGATTAGAGATTAGTTTTCTTCTGTGCATATTTTATTTTCCACTGCTTTATCAGGCGCAAACCGCGTTGTAATAAGGTTCCTTTACGATTTTTCAGGAAATGTTTAATGGCTGCGTGAGCCTTAGCATCCTCTTTAACTTCTGCAGGGAATTGCTTAACAGGCCTATCGGAAATATTTACACCATACATGTGCTCAATGTTGGAGTGAACACCCGTCCCATCATGCCCAATGTTATGTACCAGCGATTTTGAGGGGTGCAAGGCCAGTCCGCCTTTTAAAAATATAGAGGCGTACCAGCGTATGGCCCAGGAATTGTTTTTACCGGCCTTGAACTCCAGCATCTGTTTCCAAAAGTTTCCGGCACCATCAACGGAGAAAGCTTGAATTTTATTTCTGTCAAACTGCGCCATGAGCTTATCTACATCCGGCTCAAAATTATTCCATGCCCGCTGCCAGGTGGCCCAACCCCAACTTGTAGCTATAGGATGGAAAAATGTTTCGGGCAAGGTGTTATCAGCTAACGGAAACATGTAGGCTCCAATATGCATGGCCTTATCGTTGGTAGCATAACGGGAAAGTGCCTCATTAAAATACTCTAAAGAATAAGGAGACGACAGCAGATCATCTTCAAAGACGATCACTTTTCCGTACTCGTTCACCAGTTGTGTAACGCCGTCAATTATAGAGTTAGCCAAGCCCATGTTTCGCGATCGGGTAACCAACTTAACCGATTTAAATCCGGTTACCTGTCCGGCCAGTTCGCGTACCTCATTTACCTTGGCCTCGTCTGTGGGCGTTTTGGCTCCATCAGAAAAGATATATAAACGCGATTCGTCTGCCAATACGTTTTTTTGCAGATAAGCTAACGTACGACGGGTATGGTCGGGCCGGTTATATACAAAAAGCGCTATGGGTGCCAAAGATTGCATTAAAATTTATTTTTTACTAAAGCCAGTGTTTTGTCTACTTTTTCATTTATATCAGGCGATATTTTGAACAGGTAAGTTAACAAACCATAACAAGCCGCTGTTATACCGCTACGCATAATTATATCCAAATAGAGGTTAGGCATTCGCCATAAATAATACCCTGCTGCAAAGCTAACTGCCGAAATAACAATAACCAACAAATGCCTGTAACCAAATGGCTGCATTTTAAACCGGTATTTAATGTAGAACCATGTTATAAAATTGAGTATACCCATGGTAATTAAATAAGCTATAGCAGCGCCGAGTCCTCCATACTGAGGTATCAATACATAATTTAAGCCCACACAAATTGCACTTGCAATTAATACCATTAAAGTAACCAGCTTGTACTTATGCGATGTAGAAATGATGTAAGTGTTCAATCCGCCGGTTATATCAACCATAAAGCCAAGCCCAATTACAATAAACAAGCTGAAATATTCGGGATTGGTGAATTCTTTATTTCTGGCTAAAGCGTAAAGGTTTTCCCTGTTCACAATTATACCGATGAATAATAGCGCGCCAACAACCATTTGCACAATAGAGGTTTTGCTGTAAACTTCATTAATGTTAGCCATGTTGTTTGACTTCCATGAGTCGGCAACAATGGCGTACGTTGTGCGGCTTAAGGCTTGAGCCGGTACACTGATGATCATTGCTATATTGAAGTACCAGCTGTAAATACCCTGCTCCTTTTCGCTAACCATAGCGGTTATCATTAAAGTATCAACCTTTTGCAGCAGCACATACACCGCGCTTGATAAAAGTGTGAACAAACCAAAGTTCATCACCTCTTTCTTTTTTATAGCTTTAAAACGATAATCTTCAACCTTGTGAGAGAAGTTGCCACTTGCCGCAATATTAATAAAAAGCAGTAATGAGATGAGTCCGTTACTTACAATATACAGCATAATGAAATCTGAAAAATCTATCCATTTAAGTGATATCATTATCAGATAAAAAGTGGTAAGTAAACGCAGAACTACATTTTGCAGCACATTAGAAAAAATGGTGCGGTATACTATCCGCCCCGTCATTTCCAAAAAGTTGAACGCTATAACAAAAAATGCAAGGGGAATGATATAGTAGAAATACTTAGGTAACAAAAGTGAATCATCATACACCTTAAGTATTCCTGTACGAAAAACCACATACAATAATGTTGCGCCAACAAACCCTATTAAAGAAAGACTCGCGGCCCAATGGATAAAGCCGTTGTGTCGCAGATCATTTGTACGGTAAAACGGAAAGTATTTTGCCAGCATGCTTGGCACACCCATTGAAGCCACTAATGAATACAGTACAGATATAGTAATAATAAGATTGTAAAATCCGTATTCGGAAGCGTTAGTAAAAAACGGAAACAGCAAAACAGTATTTACGTAGGCTATTACCATACCCGCGTAAGATATGATGGTGTTTTTATAGGCCTGCGCTTTTACTATTCCCATTTAGCTGATTAATATTTTATACCAATGCGCCCTGTATAATCAATACGGTTAAGCAGTAACGGTAATTTGTGCGCAGCAATATATTCGTCAACCGCTTTACGTGCACCTTCCCAATGTCCATAATCATCAATAATGATAACTCCGCCCGGTACCAGTAAAGGGTACAGGTGCTCTAACTCATGTTTGGTGCTTTCGTACCAATCCGTGTCTAAACGTAACAAAGCAATTTTACCGGGCAATGTCTGCGGAATGGTGTCTTCCACTTTACCTTTCACGTAATGTACTTTATCAGCAGGGTAATTCAGGCTGCCCACGTTATTCTGCACCTCCTCTAAAGCTGAGTAGCACCACACCGATGTAGCATCTTCCTTCTCGCTGCTTTGCAATAAGGCATCAGCCGCGTGTCCGCTTAGTTCCTTATCATGTTCTGTAGGTTCAGACATCCCCTCAAAAGTATCATACAAATAAACTGTACGGCTTTTATCACCGGCTTTCATCAATGTATCTATAGCTGCCATGGTGCTCCCACCGCGCCATACCCCGCACTCCACAAAATCGCCTTCAATGTTATTTTTAATCAGATAGTTTACGGCGTTCACCAGCGATGCAATCCGCTCGGGCGTAGTCATGGTGTAAGGTTTTACCTTTTGGAAGGTTGCAACAGTTTCGCTGTCAAAGTCGGCGGGTAAGCCGTCTTTAACCAACCTGCCGTCAGGCTTTACCAGGTCGTAACCATAGCTTTTTAATGTATTGCGTACAAGTTTTCGTAACATGTTATTTTTTATGTTTTATTGCGCTTTCAAGGGCTGCTGTCAGTGTTTTTATTCTGTCTCTCACATCGTAATTTTGACGAATATGTGCTGCTTCCTTTGCACCTAAGTCTGCTGCCAAATCTACGTCTTCAGCAATTTTGATCATATAATTGGCCATGCCTTCAACATCATGCTCGGGTACCAGGTATCCCGTTTCGCCGTTGATCACGGCTTCTTTAATACCAGCGTGCTGTGTGCTTACAATAGCTAAACCACAAGCGCCGGCCTCTAATATAGTATTAGGGGTGCCTTCCATGTCGCCATCAGCGGCAGTTACCGAATGTTGTACAAAGCAACGCATTTGCTGCATTAATTGCTGCACCTCATTTGTTTTAAGCACACCGGTAAATTCAACTTTATCTGCAAGGTTTAACTGTTCAACCAACTGCTTTGTGGGCTGTAACAGCGCACCATCACCTACCATCCACAAACGCGCGTTTGGCTGCTTTTGTATAAGCTGATGAAAGGCCCGCACCACAGATGATGGCGACTTCTTCTCTACAAATCTTCCAACCGATAAAAAATTGGGTTTAGAGCTTGCAACATCTACCTGTTTAAACAAGGCTGTATTAACGCCATAAGGGTTTAGCAATATTTTATCTGCCGGTGCCCCCATGCGTTTTAGTGCATCAACCATTTCATTTGATACTGCTACTATAGTGTTGGCGTAATTAAACATTTTGCCGTATAGTGTAATGTACTTTTCAATTGTTCCTTTATGATGCGCATCGGCGCCATGAAAATGAACCACCAAGGGCACATTGGCCATACGGCATGCCTCGGTTACCATCGCCCCAACTATACCGTATTCGGCCAGCACCACATCAATTTTAGTACGAATAAGATATTTGCTTAATGCCCGTGTACGTACACCTATATTGAGTTTATTGAATAATCTTTTTTGAATAAGAAAGCTGATCATACCCAAAACCGACGAGATAAGAAAACGGTCCTGATGATCATATACCGGAAATGCGCCGCCATACAACACCTTTTTATTGCCGGGCAAACGGTTGATATGCTCCTGAATAAATGTTTCAGAAAAAGCGCTTTTGTTGGGTTTTATTATGCAGAGGTTTAGCTCTTCCATTTACCTGGATGGCTTTTGGGCAATAACAACATATAAAGATGCGTCCCTGTCTCGCTGTGTTTGTGAATTCATTTTGTTAAACAGTCTTATTTTTAACTGCATAACAAAAGCGAAAGGGGGCACCAAAAACTTAGGCAACTTGTTAATGATGGCATCCTGCAACAGTTGCAAACCGCTGGCAGCCAATCCCATTATTCCGTGAAACGACTTTACTACAAAGCCCGAATCCTGAACTGTTTTTCTTAAACCGGCGCTTGTCCAACGCCAGTAATCATTGGGTGTAGGGTGGTAATACCAATAGCCGTGTGTAGTTAAAATAATTGAACCTCCCGGTTTTAAAATGCGTAACGCTTCCTGCAAATAGCCCGATGGCGAATCAACATGCTCTAAAACCTGGTTAGATAATATGATGTCGGCGTAATTATCCGGCAGGGTTGTTTTGCTGTCAAAATCAATATAATGCTCCGCTCTGGGGTTCAAATCAAGATCCACACCCAGATACTTTCCCACTTTAGGTTCAATAACCGACCGGTAAGGCATATCACCGCAACCAAAATCAACCAATAAGAGATCTTTGCTGTTAGCTGTTAACTGATCAATTGTTTTTAAAGTAGCGTTGCGCAAATGTGTAAGATGCACATAACGCGGATGAAACAAGGATGGGTGCAGGCGGTCGTTACCATTCATCCTGCTAAGTTAAACCTTTATTTATAATGACAGATTAACCAATTAATTTTTATGCGTGTACAAGCGTTTTACTTGTGTTGCAGTAAGTAATCTGTTATATATCCGCACATCATCCATTGCGCCTCTCACAACGTAACCATTATCTGAAACATAAGGATTATCTCTGCCGATATATAAATCCGCTAAAATATAAGCTTTGGGCGACGGAATGCCGTTTGTAATTGTATCCAATTCGCCATCTACATAAATAGTTATTTGACCAATATATAACTTGTAGGTTGCCGTAACCATATGCCATTGCCCCAATCCAACAGTTTTCACACCTCGTGCACTAAGACTGCTTCCACCAGGGCCGAAGGTAACTATTCCTGTTGCAGCCTCGCCACCAGAACCTGTTACACCCCAGGCCCATCCATTATCATTACCGGTAATGTGCTTTGTTAAAAGATTATTGCCGTAAGAACTATTATAAGTATCTAACTTCACCCATGCATTAAGCGTAAAATCGGTGTTATTTAACCGCAATTCCGGCTTATCTCTTACCATCATGTAGCTTGTTGAGCCATTCAAATAAAACGCCGAGTTACGGTTGCCAAACCTGTCGGCAGTAGCAGCAATGTCTGCATAATAGGCAATATCATTCACTCTGCCCGATGAATCTTTGCCGCTGTTATGAAACGGGTAATAAGCTATCATCCCCATTTCAATACTGTCTTTTACCGTAACCTTGCAATTTATTGAAATTGTATTGGTTAAATTGCTTACCGAAACCGTTGTTACACCCGGCTTTTTACCCGTTAACAAACCAACTTTTGATATCGACAGCACATTCGTATCTGACGAATTCCAGCGTATTGAATCTAAAGAATAATTGGATGGCGATATGGTTAAGGGTACGTTCCGTTTTTCTCCAACGTAAATACTAAGCGTATCTTTCCCAATTAAAATGGATTTTAACCTGTCA
Organism: Mucilaginibacter auburnensis; assembly: GCF_002797815.1. NCBI lineage: Bacteria > Pseudomonadati > Bacteroidota > Sphingobacteriia > Sphingobacteriales > Sphingobacteriaceae > Mucilaginibacter > Mucilaginibacter auburnensis. Next base: position 852,058 of record NZ_PGFJ01000001.1, on the reverse strand, counting down.
ATAGGTAAAACATCAGTTTCACTTTTCTTACAACCGGCAATAAAAGCAACGGCGAAAATTAAAAATGGGAGAGATACAATAAATCTTTTCATGATAAGCGTTAGATCAACACTCAAAAATAACAAATAACCGCTACACGAAAGCCAACCAAAGCGAATATTCCTGTTACATCCGCTTTTTATAGATCATAATGTAGTTGGTTTTGGTAACGGTATCTTTATACCAAAGCTTTAGCGAATCTGTCGTCAGCTTTTCTACCATGTATGATTTTTCCGTTTTCTTGCCTTTGTCCAATATCAGATCGCAGTCGGGTGGCGCTATGCCCCATGTTCCTACAGTTATAGCCCCGTTATTTTGAGCAACATAGCCCGCGTCGGGATTAAACCTGATGTATCCTTTTGGATTAGAGATCTGCCTGTTGGTTACTCCGCTGGCACTATAATTAACGCTTCGGGTTTCTATATTATCCCACTGAAACGCCAGCTTATTCATGTCAGGACATTTAAACGACGAATAATGCAATGTTGTGGTAACATTACCCGCCACCTCACTAATCACCAATGAGTCGGTGGTTAATTTTTTAACCGTGTATTTATGGGCTGCTCCAACAGCAGGGGTCAGAATAAAATTGCAGTCTTTATCAACAGACCATTTGCCGCTTGATGGTTCAGGGTCACCCAACAGTTTATATGTTGAATTAAAGTTGATGTCAAAGTAACCGTAAGCAGGTATAATAAAGGTCTTTTTAGCGCCGGATGCATCCGTGTAATTAACACGCGAGTAAACTGCTGCCCATTTTTTTTGATAATATAAGGTTGAATTGCGCAAACAAACGTCAGACTCTACAACCGTTTGTATAGGTTTTTTACAGGCGCACACGCACAAATACAGCGCCCATAACATAAAGAAGGGGTATTTTCTTAGCATTTTGGTTTAATCAATATGCTAATATAAAGCTATTTAAAATTAAAATCAAACAAAAAGAGCTCCATTAAGGAGCTCTTTTTTATCATTTTATTAAAATATTACGACTGGAACTTTTTAGCGTTGATTCTACGCTCGTTCTCATTCAAATATATTTTACGCAAGCGGATGCTTTGAGGTGTTACTTCAATGTACTCATCAGCCTGGATATACTCCATTGATTCTTCTAATGAGAACTTGATAGCAGGTGCAATACGCACGTTAGTATCACTACCTGATGCACGCATGTTGGTTAACTGCTTGCCTTTGGTTAAGTTAATAACCAAATCATTATCGCGTATGTGCTCACCTAACACCTGGCCTTCATAAATATCAACACCCGGATCAATAAAGAACCTGCCTCTGTCTTGCAACTTGTCAATAGCAAAAGCAGTAGTTTTACCGGTATCCATTGATACCAATACACCATTTAAACGACCAGGGATCTGACCTTTCCAAGGCTCATATGCTTTAAAACGGTGCGCCATAATAGCCTCGCCGCCTGTTGCTGTTAATACGTTGTTACGTAAACCGATGATACCGCGTGCCGGTATTTCAAACTCAAGGTGTTGCAGGTCACCTTTAGGTTCCATTACTAACAAATCGCCTTTGCGTTGTGTTACCAATTCAATCACCTTACCGGCAACATCAGCAGGAACGTCAACTATTAAAGTTTCAACCGGCTCACATTTAACGCCGTTTATTTCTTTAACAATAACCTGAGGCTGACCTACCTGTAACTCATATCCTTCACGACGCATGGTCTCGATCAATACTGATAAGTGAAGAATACCACGACCATACACCAGGTATGAATCAGGCGACTCGGTTTCAACAACTTTAAGCGCCAGGTTTTTCTCCATCTCTTTGTACAAACGGTCACGTAAGTGACGAGAAGTTACAAATTTACCTTCTTTACCAAAGAAAGGTGAAGTGTTGATGGTGAACAACATGTTCATGGTAGGCTCGTCAATTTTAATAACCTCTAATTGCTCAGGGTTTTCAAAATCAGCAATGGTATCGCCAATATCAAAACCATCAATACCTACAACTGCACAAATATCGCCCGCGCTAACTTCGGTAGCTTTAACCTTACCCAAGCCTTCAAAAGTATATAGTTCTTTTATTCTGGTTTTTTGAATAGTACCATCACGTTTCACCAATGATACCGGCATGTTCTCTTTAATGGTACCGCGTGCAACACGACCGATAGCTATACGACCCACAAATGATGAGTAATCTAACGATGTGATCTGCATTTGCAAAGTACCTTCATTAATAGGCGCCGGAGGAATGTTTTCCAAAATAGCATCCATCAACGGGAAGATATCAGTAGTTGGTTTTTTGTAATCTGTGCTCATCCAACCTTGTTTTGATGAACCGTAAATTACCGGGAAATCCAGTTGCTCCTCTGTAGCTTCAAGGTTAAAGAACAATTCAAATATTTGCTCGTAAACTTCTTCAGGGCGGCAGTTCTCTTTATCCACTTTGTTAACAACCACAATTGGTTTTAAGCCTAAAGCCAAAGCCTTTTGGGTTACAAAGCGTGTTTGCGGCATGGCGCCTTCAAAAGCGTCGCAAAGCAATAGTACGCCGTCGGCCATTTTCAAAACGCGTTCCACCTCGCCGCCAAAGTCGGCGTGACCCGGTGTATCAATAATATTGATCTTTACGTCTTTGTATTTAACCGATACGTTTTTGGAAACAATAGTGATACCGCGCTCGCGCTCCAGATCATTGTTATCCAGTATCAACTCACCCGTTTGCTCATTATCTCTGAATATGGCGCAGCTGTGTAAAATTTTGTCAACCAGTGTAGTTTTACCGTGGTCAACGTGTGCGATGATCGCTATGTTCCTTATTTTTTGCATGTATGCCTATAAAATTTGGCGCAAAGGTACAGTTAATTTACTTTAAATGAAAGACTTTGTATTTACAATGCAGATGATTTAACATCCGCGCTAAGTAAAATTCATCATCTCAACAACATAAATGCCCTTTAAACGTATATTGATTAGTGCTAATAGCACGTATTTAGTAATTTTGCGCCATGAACATTCAGTTGCTTATAGTTGTACTTTTATTTGCCGGTGCCTTGTTTTATGTAGCACGCATGGCTTATAAAGCTTTGTTTGTAAAGAAGGGTTGCGGCAGTAACTGTAAATGCGGAGTTGATTTTTCGAGCATCGGTCCCGACAAAAAATAGCTAACGCATGCTGTATAATTACAGCGATGGCCTTTTATGCAAAACCCTTAAACTTTACAGAATTTAATGCGGCATAAACAAATTTTTCAGGCTGACACACCCAAGAGATGGAATAAAATAAAGTGGATAAGTCGTATACTCATATTTGTATTAATATGCGGTGTTGTGGCAGCTGCCATAACAGTAACATCTCAAACTTATCCTGAGCTCCCCAATCTTAATCCTGCCCCTAAGCGCATTAGCGACGAAGAATTAGAACAATACAAAAAGTCTACACGCTACAAAGATTATAAGATAGACAAAAAACAGCTTCAAACCCTTGAAGCCAAAAGGCACAACCAGCTAAAGCATGCCAACAACAAAGAGCGTATCAATGCCGCTTTTTACCGCGAATGGGAAACACAGGCTTACAACTCGCTGAAAGAAAACATAGGCAAGCTGGACATGGTGGTAACCGAAGGTTTTTTTATAAACCCGAAAGCTGATACAATTGGCGCACGCATGGATACCGGGCTTTTAAATATCAACAAAAGGTACAATAAGCCCGTAGTTGTTTCTATATCCAACTACGTTAATTATGACAATGTAAACGGCGATTTTGATGTAGACGATGTTGTACGCATCACCGGCAACAAAGCACTGCGGAAAGTATTCATCAACAGCATTATTAAGCAGTTAAAAAAATACAATTTACGCGGTATTAATCTTGATATAAATAATATACCTAACCGCAACGGCGCCCAGTACCGTGCTTTTCAGGAAGACCTGTACAATATGCTTCATCCGCTGGGTTTTCTGGTAACACAAAACGTTATACCAGATGATGACACGTACGACCTGAAACACCTGCAACGTTTTAACGACTACCTGTTTGTAATGGCCATTGACCAGCACACCGAAGATAGCAATGCCGGAGACATCTCTCACCAGCACTGGGTAGAGGAGCAACTGGATAGGGTGTGCGAGATCGTTCCAAGCGAAAAGGTTATTTTAACCATTGCAGGAGGCGGAGTTGACTGGCCCAAAAATAGTGTAGGCACATCTATTGGTTACCAGGCGGCTGTAAGTACAGCAGAGCAATATCAAAAAAAGGTAATTTTTGATCCCGTATCTGCCAACTTGCATTACAAATATATAGGTCCTGATAGTATTGAGCATACTGTTTACTTTGTTGATGCAGCTGCCAATTTTAACATCATGCGCATGGCCGACGATTGGGATACCGGCGGCATCGCCTTGTGGCGCTTAGGTTCGGAAGATCCGCGGTTATGGAAGTTTTTCCAAAAAAACCTGGCTTTAGCATCACTAAAAAAAACAGGCCTGGATGTTCAGGAGCTTAATAACGTTGCCTTAAACAATAAGATAGACTACACAGGCAATGGCGAGGTACTGGAGATCATTACTACGCCATCTAAAGGCAACATCAATCTAAAAATTGACACCAACAGCTACGTCATAACCAATCAGGAATACCTAAAGCTCCCCACCAAATACGTTATTAAAAAATTTGGCTACAAGCCGGGCAAAGTAGTTTTAACCTTTGATGATGGCCCCGACCCTGACTTTACACCACGTATCCTGGAGATATTAAAGAGAGAAAAGGTACCTGCCTCCTTCTTTGTGGTGGGTGCCATGGTTGAAAAGAACATCCCGCTTTTAAAACGCATTCATGATGAAGGGTACGAAATAGGGAACCACACCTTTTTACATCCCGATATATCAAAAGTGAGTTTAGACAGGGTGATACTGGAGCTGAATGCTACCCGTAAATTGATAGAATCTATTACAGGGCACAGCACGATACTTTTCCGTCCGCCGTTTAATGCCGATGCCGAGCCACAAACGCTTGATGAGGTAATTCCGGTTGCTGAAAGCCGTAAACAAAATTACATCACCATTGGCGAATCAATAGACCCATGGGATTGGCAGCCCGGTGTTACCGCGCAACAGATAATTGACCGTACCAAACGCGATTTTGATAAAGGGTCCATGATATTACTGCACGATGCAGGTGGCGACACCCGGGAAGCCACTGTGCAGGCATTGCCCGAGATCATCAGGTTTTACAAATCAAAGGGCTACGAGTTTACTACCATTGCCGATATCCTTGATAAAAAGAAGGAGGAGTTGATGCCGCCTATAAAAGATGACGCCAACAGCGGCGTTATAGGTACTTTTTATGATGCGGTAGTGGTAGGTTTCTTCTTTGGCAACTGGTTCCTGTTTTACGTTTTCCTTTCGGCTATATTTTTAGCTATTGGCCGCATTGTACTGATAGGTGTTTTAGCCATAAGGCAGCGCAGCGAGAATGAGAAGTCTAAGGCATACAAGCAGTTCAAACCCGTTCCGGTAAGTATTATTGTTCCAGCTTATAACGAGGAGGTAACAGTAGTCAAATCGCTCAGAAGCCTATTGAATATAGACTACCCCGAGTTCGAGCTTATTTTTATTGACGATGGTTCTAAGGATAATACGCTTAAAGTAGTTACCGAAGAGTTTGCTGATGAAAAACGGATCACTATTTTAACCAAGCCTAACGGCGGCAAGGCATCGGCCCTTAACTTTGGTATAGCCCATGCCAAATATGATTTTGCTGTTTGTATTGATGCCGATACCCAGTTGAAAAACGATGCCGTTTATCACCTCATGACCTACTTTACCGATGATGAAGTAGGCGCGGTTGCCGGCACGGTTAAAGTGGGTAATGAAACCAATATTATAACCAAGTGGCAATCTATTGAATACATAACCGCTCAGAATATGGACCGCAGGGCCTTTGACCTGATCAACAGTATAACGGTTGTGCCGGGTGCCATTGGCGCTTTTCGTAAATCAGCAGTTGATGAGGCAGGTGGCTTTACATCTGATACTTTGGCAGAAGATTGCGACCTGACCATGCGCATTTTGAAATGCGGTTACATTATTAGAAACGCCGCCGAAGCTGTGGCTTATACAGAAGCACCGGAAACATTAGGCGGACTGCTTAAACAGCGTTTCAGGTGGAGCTTTGGCGTAATACAAAGTTTCTGGAAAAACCGTAACGCGCTGTTCAACAAAAAATTCAAATCCTTCGGCATGGTGGGTATGCCTAATATCCTTATTTTCCAGATCATACTGCCGCTGTTCTCTCCACTGGCTGATTTGATGATGATCTTCGGCCTGTTTGGCGATAAGCCATGGAAGATACTCTCCTATTACGTTGCTTTTGTTTTGATAGACTTTATAGTGTCTATCATAGCATTCTGGATGGAGAAGGAGAGTTATAAGAAGCTGGTATACATTATTCCGCAACGGTTTATCTGGCGGCAATTAATGTACTACATCCTTTTTAAAGCCATACGCAAAGCGGTAAAAGGCGAACTAAGCACCTGGGGCGATTTGAAACGCACAGGCAATGTAAAGGAAGATATAGTTACAGGAGGCGATTAAGCTAATGTGGCGGTAAAAGGTTAATGGATTTACTTAGTGTACTGAAAGCTGTCCCAGTTGGTGGACCAAAAAGGCAGAAAAGATTAAAAATTTACAGTTTATTAATTATCAATAACTTGAGCTTATCTTATAGCTAAGCTTACTGACTTTTAAGTTGTACCAACAGAGAATTAGATTATTTTATGAATTGATTTACAGGTATTTATAAAATACAAAAATCATCTTGTCGCATCTATGCACGGGACAACTTAGTGTAATTAACTAAACTCTTTCTATTAAGCAGGTAGCGTAAGCAACAACACCTTCCTGGCGGCCTATAAAGCCCATGGTTTCATTGGTTGTAGCTTTAATGGAGATGTCATCTTCATCAATACCCGCCGCGGCAGCAATGTTCTTTTTCATTTCCGGTATATGCGGGTTGATCTTGGGTGCTTCAAGGCAGATCATGGAGTCGATATTGCCTATTGCCCAGCCTTTTTCTTTTAATAGTTCTAAAACATGCTGTAACAACACCAGGCTGCTTATGCCTTTCCACCTGTTGTCTGTATTAGAAAAATGGAAGCCTATGTCGCGCAGGTTGGCCGCACCCAATAAAGCATCGCAAATGGCATGCAGCAATACATCGGCATCGGAGTGGCCGTAAGCCCCTGAATGATGTTCTAATTTAACACCGCCTAAAATAAACGGATGCTGATCTTTTAACTGGTGTACATCAAACCCAAACCCTACACGAATTTTACCCATTGTATAAATTATTTTTTGTTGCCAAAACTAACACCAATGCTAACACGCAACGTATTGGCTAACGGACTGTTTTTTTGGCTGGCAGCCAGGTAAGAAAAATCAAAGCGGTAAATATCGTATTTAAGACCCAAGCCTAATGTGGCATACTGCCTGCCACCTTTTGAAGGATTCTCGTAAAAATATCCGCCTCTTAAAGCAAACTGCTGGTTGTACCAGTACTCCAGTCCCGAGGCAATGCTCACTTCCCTTATCTCCTCCTTAAAGCCTCCGGGAGCGTCTGTAAATGAGCCAAAGATACCCGATGGAACCGACACATCCGGGTTACGCCCTGATATGATATTGCCATTGGCATCGCGCAGGGGTGGCGTTGGCACAAGTAGTTTATTAAAATCAACTGTTAAGGTAATCTGGTTATAATCATCAATATTCCAGGTATCAGCAGCTCCTAACTTTAAGTTAGTAGGCAGAAAGTACGAAGGCCCGCCTTCAGAATATTTAACCTTGGTACCAATATTTGATATGTTGGCGCCAAATGCAAATATGCCATCAGTACCGAATTGCTCCATTGGTTTTTTATAGAACATGGAAATATCAGCAGCAAAAGCGTTTGCAGGTTTAATACCTTGTGTAGTGCCTGTTGCAAATGAAGCGTTTGACAGATCTGAATGTATAAACCGCATGGTTAGGCCCAGCGAAAGGTTATTGCCGAACTTACGCGCCAGCGAAGCATCAATTGAATATTCATTAGGCCGGTAAACACCTTGATTAAGTTGATTTTGATCAACCAGTTGTATATCGCCGAGATTGAAATATCTCACAGAAGCGCCTATAACGTTCCTATCGTCAAGCTTATGCCCGAAACTTAAATAGGATAAACTAACATCGGGCACCAGGCCTCTTAACCAGGGGCTGTAAGATGCGGAAACACCAAAATCATTATCAATAAAAGCTAATTTTGATGGGTTCCAAAAATTGGCGTTAACATCGCTGGAAATGGCTACACCGGCATCGCCCATTGCGCCTGAGCGCGAATCGGGAGAAATATTAAGAAACGGAACGGCTGTAGGAATTGCGCCGTAGCCGCTGCCATCTGTATTTGTTTGCGCTTTTACACCCGACGGCGCAACAGCTAAAACGAACAATATAGCTAAGCCACCAATAAAAAACTTCATTATGTTAGTGTTTAAATTAACAAGGGTTAAATATACTTGAATTTATCACTTCGAGCCAACAACTTTTCTATTCGTGTGTATTACTTTTGCAACATCTTTAAAGCAGTATGCGTAAAACAATTGCATCAAAAGCTTTTAATATGGCGCAGTAACTTTTTGATTAGCTTTTTACTTTAAAATAATTAAATTTACCCCTATATATATTTATTAATTTTTTCCCCTGCTACTATATATAACTGTAAAAATATGAAATTACTTTTTACTCGTACTGCTTTTGTAATGTTGGGCGTAGCAACATTATTGAGCAGCTGTAGTAATAAACAAAAATCCCAAAAAACGGGCATTCCTTATAACGACCGCAAATTTGGTTACCAAAAATTCCGTCAAACGCATCCGGCTCCGGGTCCGGGTCTTGTAGCTATTGAAGGCGGAACATTTGTTTTAGGCGGTAGCGCAGATCAGGATGTTACGTACGAATATAACAACGTTCGCAGAAGAGTAACTATCCCGGCATTTTACATGGATGAGGCGGAAGTTTCTAATCAGGATTGGTTGGATTATCTATCATGGATCAGAATGACCTTCCCCAATGATCACGAATTCTATTACAACGCTTTGCCAGATACACTGGTTTGGCGCAGACCGCTATCATACAATGAGCCTTACGTAAACAATTACCTTCGCCACCCTGCGTTTCAGGATTATCCGGTTGTTGGCGTTACCTGGGATCAGGCTAAGGAGTATTGCCAATGGCGTACTGACCGTACCAACGAATTTATCTTACAGCAACAAGGCATTATTTTAAATCCCCGCGCGCAAAAAAGCAATCAGGCTAATGCCGCAAACGCCCAGCAGATCGCGCCGTTTAATACAGACATGTACCTTAACAATCAAATTAGGGGTGCAGGAATTGATGGTAAACGTATGCCTGTTGATATAAATCCTTCAGCTGCACCTACGGCAGGTGGCAGCAAAAAGCAGGTAAGAACTGTGCGCGTTGAAGACGGCATTTTAAAACCGGCTTACAGGTTGCCTACAGAAGCCGAATGGGAATACGCTGCCCTGTCACTTAACGGTAATACGCAATTTGAAAATATTAATGATGGCAAAGTTTATCCATGGAATGGCTTAGGCGTTCGTTCGCCGCAAAAAGCAACCCGTGGTTTAATATTGGCCAACTTTAAGCGTGGTAATGGTGATAATGCCGGTGTAGGTGGTTACCTGAATGATAAGGCGTTTATAACCGCTCCTGTACGCTCTTACCAGCCAAACGATTTTGGTTTGTATAACATGGCAGGTAATGTTAACGAGTGGGTAGAAGACACCTACCGTCAAATGTCATTTGAAGACGTTGATGCCTTTAATCCTTTCCGTGGTAACCAGTTTGCTGATAAACGTTTGGCCAACGCAAGCACCGGTCAATACGCTAAAGACAAATATGGTCGCCCAATAAAAGATCCGGCAAAAGCCGCAAGAAAAATGACCTATGCTGAATTAATTGCATCTCAACGTGCAGATAGTTTAGCCAATGCTGCGCCAAGCACTACTAATGGTGCAGGCAACGGTAATGGCCAGGCTCCTGTACCATTTGTTACTAAAGATCCGTTGGCTGGAAAGCCATACAATGCTGATGCTCGTGGTTTTAGGGATAGCGTAAATACTAATTTATATGGAATTACAACATTGGTAAACGACCGCTCAAAGGTGTACAAGGGTGGCTCGTGGAATGATTTGGCTTACTGGTTAAACCCGGCAACACGCAGGTTTATGGATCAGGGCGAATCAAGTGCTGAAGTTGGTTTCCGTTGTGCAATGGATCTTGTTGGCGCACCCGAGATCAGCCCTGGTGGCAAACCTCACTTCAGCGTAAAAAAGGCAGGAAAATAACGGTAACATAGCTTAATAATCAGATAAACAGAAATGGCCTCTTGAATACAAGAGGCCATTTCTGTTTATGATGGCTGCTTTTTTAAGTTAATCTAAGTATAATTTATCTCCACAGTACGCTTAAGTTGCGAATTACTGCGTAAGAACGTATTGTATCAAGTTGGCGCCCATACGTAGCGCTTTTAAACGCGATTCCTGCGTATCGCCGGCATAAGTACCCAGATCTTCCCAACCATTGCCCAGATCGCACTCAAACGAATAAAAACACACCAGCCTGCCTTTGTATATCAATCCAAAACCCTGCGGACGTTTGCCGTCATGCTCATGTACTTTAGGCAGGCCTGTAGGGAAACTGAATTTTTGATGGTAAATAGGATAATTTACCGGCAATTCCACAAAGTCCAGTTCAGGGAAAACCTTCTTCATTTGCGGACGAATAAATTTATCCAGGCCGTAATTATCATCAATATGCAAAAAGCCGCCACCTGTCAAGTACTTGCGTAGGTTCTTTGCTTCCTGGTCTGAAAAGATAACGTTGCCGTGGCCGGTCATAAAAACAAAAGGATAATCAAATAGTTGCGCGCTACCCGGCTCCACAACCTCGTCTTCGCGGTCAAAATTCGTTTTCAGGTTTTCGTTGCAAAACTTTATGAGGTTTGGCAAGGCAGTGCGATCGCCATACCAGTCGCCACCACCGCTATACTTGAGTTTAGCCATTTTATAAGTGGGCGCGTTGAAACTGCTTAAGGTAAGTAACCCCACAGCAACACCCATGTACCACAACTTTTTCATCGTTATTTCCGGTTTAAGAAATTGATCTCAAAGCAGGCTTCCAGCGCGGCAGTCTCGGTCCGCAGCCTGCTTTCACCTAAAGTTATGGCTTTAAATCCGTTTTGCAAAGCACCCTCTACCTCCGCCGGGCTAAAATCGCCCTCCGGTCCTATTAATATTACATAAGCGCTTTGTTTCTCTACCTCCGCGGCTAATCCGGTCTTGCTTTCATCCATACAATGAGCAATGAACTTTTGCCCTTCAAACTGTTGTTTTACAAATTGGTTAAAAGCAATGGGCGCATTTAAAATAGGGTGGTAAGCTTTTAATGATTGCTTTATGGCAGAAGTTATAATTTTAGCTGATCGCTCAATTTTAACCTCTTTGCGTTCGGAGCGCTGACAAATAATGGGGGTTATTTCGTCAATTCCTATCTCGGTGGCTTTTTCCAAAAACCATTCAAAACGCTCAATATTTTTAGTTGGGGCAATGGCTATGTGCAGGTAATGATTACGCTTGCCGAATCCTGTTTGCACACTATTGATTTTAAGAATAGTACGCTTAGGATGAGCCTCGCTGATCTCAGCGTTGTATAGTCCTCCCCGTCCATCAATCAATTGAACCCGATCACCAACCTGAAGTCTTAAAACCCTTATACAATGCTTACTCTCCTCCTCATTAAGGAAGTACATTGGATGTGAGGCATCAATATCGGGTGTGTAAAAAAGGTGCATACAGTAAACAGCAGATCAATGCAAATCTACTGTATCTTCCTCGTTTAATAATAACTCGAGTTTAACAGACTCAATGTTCTGATCAGATTTCTTCAAAACGGTAATATTGTAGCCGTTAGATTCTTTTTGTTCCCCCACATCGGGTATTTTACCAAATATATCACCTAACCAACCCGATACCGTATCAAAGTCGCCATCTTCAGGAAGATCATGAGGCAAATGCTCGTTCACATCATAAATAGGCGCCAAAGCGTTCACAATAAACTCGCGCTCATTGATCACTTCTACAATTGGCTTTTCTTCATCGTACTCGTCCTGTATCTCGCCAACCAGCTCTTCAACAATGTCTTCGAGGGTAACCATACCGGCAGTACCACCAAACTCATCAGATACGATAGCTATCTGAATTCGTTTTTGCTGCAGCTCGGCCATCAGATCATTGATCTTCTTTGTCTCGGGGATAAAGTAAGGCTTACGGATGATGTCCTTTAATACAATCTCCTCGTTTCGGGCCAAAAGCGGCAAAATATCCTTGGTATGAACAATACCAACAATCTTATCTATAACATCATCATAAACGGGCATACGCGAATAACCTTCGGTAATGAGTTTTTCTAATAACTCATCTTTTTCCGTACTGATCTCAATACCCGAAATTTTGGTGCGGGGCACCATGATGTTTTTAACCACGCGCTCGTTAAAATCAAATACGTTCTGGATCAACTCATGCTCTGACGAGTCGAGCGCGCCGGTTTCACGCCCCTGCTCTAACAAGTATTGCAGTTCTTCTGAACTGTGATGCGCTTCGTGCCCGGCAACCGGGTTTATACCAAATATCTTCAGCATAAAATTAGCGAAGCCATTAAGTACCCAAATAGCAGGTTTAAATACTACATAGAATACTCTCAGCGGTAATGATACCGCCATTACTGTTTTAACCGATTGCTGTATAGCTAACGATTTAGGAGCTAACTCCCCAAAAACAATATGAAAAATAGTAATTGTAGCAAAGGCTATAACATGGCTTGCTGTAATAACACCAGGAGCTAACTCTACGTTGAACACCTGAAAAAGGTTGATCATAAGAGCTGTTACCACCTCTTCACCAACTACACCCAAACCAAGTGAGGCGATGGTAATACCTAATTGTGTTGCAGCCAGATAACCATCTAAATTATGCATTATGCCGCGTGCAACACGGGCAATGCTGTTACCCGTTTTTGCACGCAGCTCTATTTGTGATGCGCGAACTTTAACCATGGCAAATTCCGCAGCAACGAAAAAGCCATTTAACAGCACCAAAAATAAGGTTGCAAATACGCTGAAGCCGCTAATATGATAATCGCCGGGGTCCATTAAACATTTATTGGTGAAGGAAAGGTAGCTTTGTAAAGCTCAATGCTTTCGGCAATTACCTTATGTGCATAGCGTTTACCAAGCATGTGCTCAATGGTAACGTTTTTACCTTCAAGCTTTTTGTAATCTTTGAAGAAACGAACAATCTCTGTCATAGTATGCGGAGGTAATTCGTTAAGATCATCGATATAATTTACAGACATGTCGTTTTTAGCAACTGCAATAATCTTGTCGTCTTGCTCACCATTGTCAACCATGTGCATAACACCTATTACTTTAGCTTCGATCATTGACATAGGGAAAACGTCAATTGAGCAAAGTACTAAAATATCCAATGGGTCTTTATCGTCGCAATAAGTTTGCGGAATAAAACCGTAATTGGCCGGGTACATTACAGATGAAAATAAAACCCTGTCTAATTTAAGCAGACCTGACTCTTTGTCGATTTCATACTTTGCTTTTGAGCCTTTCGGTATCTCAATTATCGCGTTAACAATTTCAGGAACGTTCTCGCCGATAGAAACGCCGTGCCAGGGGTGTTGTGTAGCCATATTTATTTTTTATGTTTTTTCAGTATTAGTTGTCTTTCTTCTTATAAAGGCAATTAACAATGGTATTGATGTGATAACTATTAGTCCTATTACAATATATTCAAGGTAATCGTTCAGCTGCGGATACCGCCGCCCTAAGAAATAACCCGATAAAATAAAGGTGCAAGTCCACGCAATACCACCCGCCAGGTTATACAAGGTAAATCGCTTAAAATCTACCTTAACAACGCCTGCAAAGATAGGTGCAAAAGTTCTTATTATAGGGAAAAATCTTCCTAAAACTAATGCCATTCCGCCATGTTTTTTATAAAATTCTTCCGCAACCGTTATATAACGCTTTTTAAAGAACCACGAATCGTTTTTTTTGAAGAGCATAGGCCCTGCGCGATAGCCAAACCAGTAGCCCGTGTAGTTACCCAGTACACCTGCCGCAATAACCGAAAACAGTAAAGTACCTAATTGCACATCTATCATTCCAGAAGCGCAAAGCAACCCCGCCATGAATAAGAGATAGTCGCCGGGAAGGAAAAATCCGAAGAACAACCCCGTTTCGGCAAAGACCACAACCAGCAAAAAATAAAACCCTCCTTTGCTTAAAATGGTCTTAGCATCGGTCAGGGTTTGCAGGTATTCCCAAAAATTTTCCATTAACGATATTTGTAAAACTACAAATATTAAATCAATTAGAAGGGAACTTTAGTTTTAATGAATTAAATAAGCTTTGCAATCAGATCGGGATAGATGCCTATCACTAACGTTGCCGCAGCTGCAATTGCAAACACTACAACATAATTTACAGGCACGGTTAGCGACGTACGATCTTCCTGACGGAAATACATTGCTACAATTACCCTGAAATAATAGAATATGCTGATAATGGCATTAATAACTGCTAAAACAGTTATCCATATTTGCCACTTGCTTATTGTACCGCTAAACATGTAAAACTTACCTATAAAGCCTGCTGTTAATGGTATACCTGCCAACGAAAGCATTGCTACGGTAACTACCAACGCTAAAAACGGATTGCTTTTACCCAAACCATTAAAGCTCTCAAAACTATCGCTGCCGGTTTGTTGCTGCACTAAAATAAGCGCACCAAAAGCAATAATAGACGCTACAGAATATGCGCTGCCATAAATGAATATAGAGGCTACCGATGTTCCGCCTAAAGCAACTAAGGCAAATAACATGTAACCCGCATGCGAGATACTTGAATAAGCCAACATGCGCTTAAAGCTTTTCTGATATAATGCGGTTATGTTGCCAATAAACAGCGTTAAGATGATAATAACTGATAAAGGCTGCATCCAGAAACCACTTGCCGCGCCGAATGATACAGAGAACAAACGGTAAAATGCCGCGAAGCCTGCAACCTTTACTACAGTTGACATAAACGCTGTGATAAGTGTTGGAGATCCCTCATATACGTCTGGTGTCCAGAAGTGGAAAGGAGCAGCACCAACCTTAAAGCAAAGACCAATCAAGATCAGCATCATGCCGGTGAATGACAACCAGTCAATTTTAACATCGTGTGTCATCCAGTTGCGGATCTCCTCCAGGTTAAAAGAACCTGTAGCGCCGTAGATCAATGTGATACCGAACAATAAAAAGCCTGTTGAAAAAGCACCCATCAGGAAGTATTTCAAAGCAGCCTCGTTTGAAGCAAAGTCTTTCTTTTTGATACCTGCCAGGATATATAAACTAACAGACATGATCTCAATACCAATGAATAACATTGACAGATTATAGTAAGATACCATTACAATGATACCGGCCAATGAAAACAATATCACCGCGTAATACTCAGCCACATGCGAACTGATACGCTCAAAATAATCTTTAGATAGTAATAGAATGAGAAGGGTTGATATGATAGCTACAGACGAGAAAATAACCGAAAAGTTATTAAACAGCATCATCCCATTAAAAATTGGAGTAGCACCGTCATTCCAGTGGCCTATTGCCATTCCAAGTGCAACCAGTAAACCAACAACGGTAACCGGCAGCAATGCCTTTTGCATTTTATACAGCCCCAGGTAAAGCAGTACAATAGGTAAAACAGATATAACTATTAAAGTATTCATAACAAACTACCTGAGATTTACAGTATTTATCAAATTATTCACCGCCGCTTCTGAGATGTGCAGGATAGGCTGCGGATAAACACCTATAACAATAATTAACGCGCAGATAATGGCCAGCGCTAACGCTTCCGTTCCTTTAACATCTGTAAAAACAGCTGTAAGGTCATTGGTTTCGCCTTGCATAACACCTTTATACATGCGCAGCATGTATACCGCGCCAAATATGATGGTCAAGCCAGCTACAGCAGCTAACCAGATGTTGTATTGGTAAACGCTGTTCAGCAATAAAAACTCACCTATGAAACCATTGGTTAACGGCAATGCAACAGTACCCAATACAATTATTAAAAACGCGATGGAGAAAAATGGTGCGTTTTTAGCAATACCGCCCAGTTGAGATATCTCACGTGTATTTAAACGGCGACTGATGATATCCCAAATAAAGAACATACCCACCACGTTTATGCCGTGGCTAAGCATTTGCACCATTGCACCCTGCAAGCCTTGCACGTTCCAGGCAAAAATACCTGCTGCTATCAAGCCAACGTGCGCTATTGATGAGTAGGCCACTAAACGTTTGCCATCTTTTTGCGTAAAGGCAATGATAGAAGCGTAAACTATACCTACTATTGAAAGTATAATAGTTAGGTTTTGCCATTCAAAAGCGCTGATAGGCGCATTGGGCACCATCCATCTGATAACACCATAGATACCCATTTTTAACATGATACCTGATAACATCATGGTACCTGCTGAAGGTGATTCGGTATAGGTATCGGGCTGCCAGGTATGGAAAGGGAACACCGGCATTTTGATAGCAAATGCCAGAAAGAATGCCCAGAACACCCAAACCTGCTCCTGAGGCGATAAGCCTGCATGCATAAAACCTTCCAGACTATATAGCTTACCCGGTGTATGGAAGTACAGGTAAATTATTGCCAATAACATAAATAATGAACCGGCAAAAGTGTAAATGAAAAACTTCAAGGTAATGCGGATACGGTCCTGACCGCCCCACATAGCGCAGATAAAGTAAATTGGTATCAGCGCAGCTTCCCATCCAACATAGAATAAAAATCCGTCAAGCGCGGTAAATACAACCAGCATTGCCGCCTGCATAAACAATATGAGTGCATAAAAAGCACCGGCATTACTGTAGGTGTGTTTGTAAGTAGTTAAAATGATCAACGGCACTAAAACCGTTGTGAGTAACACCATTATCATACTGATGCCATCAATACCTGCAGTGAAGTAAACGCCTATTCTGCTTATCCATGGTACATCAATTAAAAACTGTGTGCTGGCATCGGGTACAAAATTGCTTAGAAAATACAAGGCTACTGCCAGTTCAACCACCGAGAAAAATAGCGCGGCATGCTTAGCTGCATCGTTTTTAAGGAAAGCAACAGCAAGCGCTGCAATTACCGGCAAAAATATAAGTATACTAACCGTCATTTTAAATTACACTTGTTAAGCTATATAACAGTATGGCAACTATGCCTGCCACCATCATAAAAATGTAGAAACCAACGTTACCGGCCTGCAATAAGCGTAAGCTCTTGCTGGCCTCAACAGACCCTTTTCCAAGGCTGTTCACAAACCCGTCGATACCCAACTTGTCAATTACTTTATAGAAGAAGCCAGATAACCAATCTAAAGGCTTGCGGATAATGGCATCATATAACTCGTCAACATAAAACTTGTTATATGATAAACTCGCCAATGCCGGGCGTTCTTCGCCATCTTCAACCGGCACATGCGCGCCTTTTACGTAACGAGAGTAGGCATAACCCATAGCTATGAAAGCAACGAGTACTGATATTCCCATCAGCAACCATTCTGTGCTTTGATCTAACTCATGTTCGCCCATTAACTTGTTAGAGGCTTCAAATACCGGAGTTAAAAAAGCATTCAACTCATGATGGCCCCACAAAACATGCGGTACGCCTATAAAACCACCAATTATTGACAATACGGCCAACACAATTAATGGAATAGTCATGCTTGAAGGCGACTCATGCAGATGATGCTCCTGCTCATGTGTCCCGCGGAACTTACCCCAGAAGGTTAAGTACATCATCCGGAACATGTAGAATGAAGTAAGCATAGCGGTAATAACACCCACTACATAGTAAATAGGATTGTGCGCGTAAGCAGCCGCTAAAATTTCATCTTTTGAAAAGAAACCAGCGAATGGTGGGATACCTGCAATGGCAATAGTACCGATCAGCATGGTAAAGAAAGTAACTTTGATCTTACCTTTCAAACCGCCCATTCTGCGCATATCCTGTTCACCGCTCATGGCGTGGATAACAGAACCCGCCCCAAGGAACAATAAAGCTTTAAAGAAGGCATGTGTTAGCACGTGGAAGAATGCACCTGTGTAAGCGCCAACACCCAAACCTAAAAACATATAACCTAATTGCGACACTGTTGAGTAAGCCAGTACCTTTTTAATATCTGTTTGCGTAAGTGCAATCAAAGCAGCAAACGCTGCGGTAGCCAAACCAACAATAGCAATCACCTCAAGTGTTTCAGGGGCCATTGTGAACAGGATGTTGGAGCGTGCAATCATGTAAATACCTGCTGTAACCATGGTTGCAGCATGGATCAATGCTGATACAGGCGTTGGACCGGCCATCGCATCCGGCAGCCAGGTAAACAACGGCAACTGTGCTGATTTGCCTGTAGCACCTACAAACAATAATATAGTAATCAGCACCAACGGCGCACCGCCGGCACCTAATGTTTCAGCTTTTGCAAATACTTCAGCGTAGCTGATGCTTCCGAAGTGTTGGAATATTAAAAAGATAGCGATAAGGAAACCTAAGTCGCCCACACGGTTCATGATGAATGCTTTTTTAGCAGCATCGGCATAACTTGGATTGGTGAACCAGAAACCGATAAGCAAATATGAGCACAGACCTACACCCTCCCAACCAATAAACATGATGAGGTAGTTAGCGCCCATAACCAACAGCAACATGAAGAAAACAAACAGGTTTAGATAAGCAAAGAACTTACCGAAGCCTTTGTCATCATGCATGTAACCGGTAGAATATAAATGAATAAGAAAACCTACACCTGTAATGATGAGCAGCATAATTGAGCTCAACTGATCAACCAGGAAAGAGAAATCAACATGAAGCGAGCCAACGCTGAACCAGGTGAACAGATCTGCATGGATTGGAGCTCCGGTTGATTTGATCTGAAAGAAAGTGGCTATGCTCAAGCCAAAAGAGATAAGAATAACCAGACTGCCAATAGCGCCGATCAATCCTTTAGATAACGAATTACGACCGATGCCATTGATAACAAAACCAAGCAGTGGTAATAAAGGAATAAGCCAGATATATTTATCCATAATGTTTGCCCCCTAACCCCCTAAAGGGGGAATGATGGTGGTTACTTTTCTTTTTATATTTTATACCCTTTGATGCCCCCTTCAGGGGGATGGGGATTTACCATTTCAACCTGTTCAGCACGTTAATATCTACCGAATTGGTATTGCGATAGATCATTACGATGATGGCTAAACCTACTGCAACTTCAGCAGCGGCCAGTGCCATAATAAAGAATACGAACACTTGTCCGGCTGCATCGCCACGGTATACTGAAAATGCTGTCAACAGCAGGTTTACCGCATTCAGCATCAGCTCAACCGACATGAAAATTACGATAGCATTGCGGCGTAGCAGTACACCAATAACACCAATTGAAAATATGATGGCGCTTAAAAGGATGTAATGATTAAGCGGAACACCCAGCATAGTATTAGTTAAACTTTCCATCACGCAGCGTTTGGTTCTTTATCTTTAGTTGCCAATAAAACAGCGCCCACCATCGCTGATAGCAATAGAATAGAGGCAATTTCAAAAGGCAATAAATATTCGTTGAATAGTACTTTGCCCAGGTTTTTAACTAAACCCAGATCAGGGTTTTTCATCAATACCGGGTTTGATGCTCCAAGGGCTTTTATAGAAGCTACAAGCGTTAAAAAAAAACATCCGCCACCAATAACGGCAGCAATTTTTACGATGTTGGATTTAGCCGGTTCAGCATCCTTGTTAAGGTTGATCAACATGAGCGTATAAAGGAACAATACCAATATAGCACCCATGTAAACTATAAAATTTACTACAGCTAAAAACTGTGCGTTTAGCAAAATGTAGTGTATAGTGAACGTAAAAAAGGTAATGATCAGGTATAAAATGCTGTGCACCGGGTTTTTTGCGCTAATTACCATAACGGCAAAAAATATAGACAAAAACGCTACAACGTAAAATGGATTCATGGTTATCTTTTAACGTACCCTATGCCCTTGAAAAAGTTGGGCAAAGGTATAAAACTTCTTTATTGATTTAAGGGGGCCTCCACTAATTTGTCCTTACCGTATATAAAATCTTTGCGTAAGTAGTCTGAAGGCACAATATCACCATCCAGATAAATAGCCTCTTTAGGGCAAGCCTCCTCGCATAAACCGCAAAAAATGCAACGCAGCATGTTTATTTCATAAACCGCAGCATACTTTTCTTCACGGTATAAATGCTCTTCACCTTTTTGGCGCTCGGCAGCTGTCATGGTAATAGCCTCAGCCGGGCATGATAACGCGCACAAGCCACAAGCGGTACAACGCTCTTTACCATTCTCATCGCGCTTAAGCGAGTGCATACCTCTGAAATTTTCAGAGAACTCGCGCTTTTCTTCGGGATAGCTGATGGTTACCGGCTTTTTAAAAAAGTGTTTTATAGTGATAGAAAGGCCTTTTGCAATAGCAGGAAGATAAGCACGCTCTAATAAATTAAGCGGCTTTGATTCCAATACCTTTCTTTTATTACTTAATGGTTCCATATTATCCTCTAATAAAAGTCATCCACAAACCTGTAATTATAATATTTGCTATAGCCAACGGAATTAAGGTTTTCCAACCTAAGTCCATCAATTGGTCATAACGAAAGCGCGGGATAGTCCATCTTATCCACATAAAGAAGAAGATGAAACCAAATATTTTCCCGAACAATAATACAACCCCTAAAATGGCGGCAACGTTAGTGCCTGCTGCTGATGATACAAGATCCATAAACGGATAATTGTAGCCACCAAAGTAAAGCGTAGCCATTACTGCTGATGAGATGAACATGTTAATATATTCAGCAAACAGATAAAAGCCCAGTTTCATTGATGAATACTCAGTGTGATAACCACCTACCAGCTCGGTTTCGCACTCAGGTAAGTCAAACGGTGAGCGGTTGGTCTCGGCAAACGCACAAACAATGAATAATAGGAAACCTAAGGGCTGTTTAAAGAAGTTCCAGCTAAACCAGCCGTCAGCCCAAAACCCATGCTGCTGAGAAGCTATATCTCCCAAACTCATTGTACCGGTAACCATGATCAAAGCGATGATGGAAAGGCCCATTGAAATCTCGTAGCTGATGTTTTGCGATGCAGCACGAATAGCTCCTAACAACGAGTATTTATTGTTGGATGCCCAACCGCCTATCATGATGCCGTAAACGCCTAATGATACCACACCAAATATGTAAAGGATACCTACGTTAATATCAGTAACCTGCAGATCAATCACTGTTGAACCGATAGTTAATTGCTGTCCCCATGGAATAACTGCAGAGCCTATACAAGCCGTGAAGATGGCTAACGACGGACCTACAATGAACAGGAACGGTGTGGCATTTTTAGGGATGATCTCTTCTTTTAGGAACATTTTACCACCGTCTGCAAGAGGTTGTAAAATACCCCATGGGCCAGCACGGTTAGGGCCTACCCTATCTTGAAAAAAAGCAGCCAGTTTACGCTCTGCGTATGTAGAGTACATGGCCACTACCAGACTGATAGCGAAAATGATCACTATCAAAGTAAATTTTATAAGGATATCAGTAACTTCCATTATAAACGTGTCTCCCTTTCAAACTGTGTTTTGTTAGCTTCCTGTAAAACAGGGTTGGTTTTAACAACCGGCAATGGTTGAAACTCATAGTGATTTGCACTGATAACCGATTGATGAGATACTTTACGTGGGCCTTCAATTACCCAATCAGAAGTCTTCTTTTTATCAAAACGGCACTCGTTGCAAATAAATTCTTCTACTTCACCCCACTGGTCTTTACGTGCAGTTACTCGGATAACGTCCTCTCCTTTATACCAAAGTGTTACTTTACCATTGCAGTTCTCATGGTTGCAATCGCGATGTGCTTCAACAGGTTTGGTAAACCAAACACGGTTTTTAAAGCGGAAAGTTTTATCAGTTAAAGCGCCTACCGGGCACACGTCAATAACGTTTCCTGAGAAATCATTATCAACGGCTGCTTGTATGTAAGTAGATATTTCTGAGTGATCGCCACGGTTTAGGATACCATGTATACGATGATCTGTTATCTGATCAGCAGTGAAAACGCAACGGTAGCAAAGTATACAACGCGTCATGTGCAATTGTATCTTATCGCCAATGTCAATTTTCTCAAAAGTACGGCGGTCAAACTCATAACGGGTTTTAGCAGCACCGTGCTCAAAGCCTAAGTCTTGTAAGTGGCACTCACCGGCCTGATCGCACACCGGGCAGTCTAATGGGTGATTGATCAATAAAAACTCAACTACTCCCTTACGCGCCTCAACAACCTCCGGTGAAGTAATGTTCTTCACCTCCATGCCGTCCATCACCGTAGTACGGCATGATGCTACCAGTTTAGGCATAGGGCGAGGATCTTTTTCAGAACCTTTGCTTACCTGCACTAAACAAGTACGGCACTTACCGCCACTACCTTTTAATTTTGAGTAATAGCACATAGCAGGCGGAACAATATCGCCACCTATTTGCCTTGCAGCATTAAGAATGGTTGTTCCGGGATCTACTTCAACGGGAATACCGTCTATGGTTACTTTATGTTTATCTGACATTATTAATTAAGGTCAAAAATTTTATAATTCTCAGTTGTCATGTTGAGCGATAGCGAAACATCTTTTTACGCTTTGCTAAGCCGCTTGTATAAGATCCTTCGCTATCGCTCAGGATGACAATATTATTTTAACTTAAGCCGCAGGCTCAGGTTTTGGTAACGGATCAGCATAATGCGCTAAACCGTAGTTTCTGGTTACGGCTTCTGCAGCGTGCGATACGTGCCACTCAAACTCATCCCTGAAGTGACGTATAGCGCTGGCAACCGGCCATGCTGCCGCATCACCCAGCGGACAAATTGTATTTCCTTCTATTTTCTTTGATACATCAACCAACAGGTCCATGTCAGCCATGCTGCCATGCCCCATCTCCAGGCGATGCAATACTTTTTCCATCCAGCCGGTACCTTCACGGCAAGGCGAACATTGTCCGCAGCTTTCATGATGATAGAAACGGGCAAAGTTCCAGGTATTACGAACAATACAAGCGTCTTCATCAAATGCGATGAAACCACCCGAACCCATCATGGTACCGGTAGCGAAACCACCATCAGCCAATGACTCATAGCTCATTAAGCGACCCTCGCCAGCTGCAGTTTTCATGAACAGGTTAGCAGGCAAAATTGGCACCGATGAACCACCCGCAACTACCGCTTTAAGGCGTTTGCCATTGGCAATACCACCGCAGTACTCATCGCTGTATAAAAACTCTTCTACCGGCAGGCCTAAGTCAATTTCATAAACACCTGGCTTAGCCAAATTACCCCCTGCAGATATCAGCTTGGTACCTGTGCTTCTACCGATGCCTATTTTAGCGTACTCTTCGCCACCATCATTAATGATGGGAACTACAGCCGCAATTGACTCAACGTTGTTTACTACAGTAGGGCAACCGTACAAACCAGCAATAGCCGGAAATGGTGGTTTAATACGCGGATTACCACGTTTTCCTTCCAATGATTCTAACAAAGCAGTTTCTTCACCGCAGATATAAGCACCGCCTCCCGGCTGAACATACAACTCCAGGTCATAACCACTGCCTAAAATATTTTTACCTAAAAAACCCGCTGCCTTTGCTTCGACTATGGCTTTTTCAAGAATGCGTATCTGCGGCATCATTTCACCGCGAACGTAGATGTAAGATGTGTTTGCTCCTAAAGCATAACTTGACGTGATCATACCCTCAATCAATGCATGAGGAATATGCGTCATCAGATAACGGTCTTTGAAAGTACCGGGCTCAGACTCATCGCCATTGCAAACGAGGTAACGTGGAACGCCCTCTGGCTTAGCTAAAAAGCTCCATTTCATACCGGTAGGGAAACCGGCACCACCACGACCACGCAAACCCGATTTTTTAACTTCTTCAACCACTTCATCAGGGGTCATCTGTTTCAAAGCCTTCTCAACAGATCTGTAACCACCTTTTTGGCGGTATACATCAAAAGTGTTGATGCCGGGTACGTTTATATGTTCTAATAGTAATTTGCGTCCCATTAGTTATTCGCCTTAGCTTTTAAATCTTCAATCAATTGATCAACCGACTCATTGGTCAGTTTTTCATAAAAAGTGTACTCAGGGCCAATTTGTAAAACCGGGCCAAAGCCACATGCAGCCAAACACTCAACACCTCTCCAGCTGAATAAACCATCAGGTGTTACCTCGCCCTCTTTAACACCCAGCTTTTGCTCAATATGATCCATTATTTTTTCGGCGCCTACCAGGCAACAAGGGCCGGTACGACAAACCTCTAAAGCATATTTGCCTTGCGGTCGCATAAAGTACATGGTATAAAAGGTGGCTACCTCATATACCTCAACAGGCTGAATGCTTAAATATTCGGCAACTTTATCCATTGCCGGAGCGCTTACCCAACCAAATTCGGCTTGTACCAAATGGAGTATAGGCAACAACGCCGATTTTTGTTTTCCTTCAGGATAACGGGTAACAATTTCGGCAAACTTAGCGGTCAGTTCGGCTGAAAACTCAACCGGAACCATTTCGGTATCTTCAACTCTAAGCATCTAACTCTCCGGCTATAATATTTAAACTACTCATGTTAATAATCGCATCTGAAAGCAACATACCGGCACTCATTGGAGCATACATCTGGTAATTAATGAAACTCGGTCTGCGGAAGTGCAACCTGTAAGGAGAACGTCCACCATCATTGATCAGATAGAAGCCTAACTCGCCATTGGCGCCTTCAACGGAATGATAAACCTCGGTAACCGGGGTATCAATCTCACCCATCACTATTTTAAAGTGATAGATAAGGGCTTCCATGTTATTGTATACTTCCTCTTTTGGAGGCAGGTAAAATTCGGGAACATCAGCGTGGAAAATATCGCCGGGCTCTTTTTCTAATTTAACCAAAGCTTGCTCAATTAAGCGAAGGCTCTGCCACATTTCTTCGTTACGTACCAGGAAACGTGAGTAAACGTCGCCATTCTCGCCAACCGGAACCTCAAAGTCGAAATCCTCGTAGCTTGAATATGGGTTCATGGCCCGCACGTCATAATCTACGCCGGCAGCACGCAATAACGGACCACTCCAGCTATAGCTTAAGGCATCTTCGGCAGTAACTGCGGCAACGCCTTTGGTACGATCAACAAATATGCGGTTGCGGGTAAACAGCGATTCAAATTCTTTTAATGTTTTAGGAAATTCCACCAAAAACTTACGCAGCTTAGCAAAAGCTTTGGTGTTGAAGTTACGCTCAAAACCACCTATACGACCGATGTTGGTAGTTAAGCGGGAACCGCAAACTTCTTCGTAAATTTCATAAATAGACTCACGGAACTCCATCATGTACAAGAAGCCCGTGAAAGCGCCTGTATCTACACCTAATACACCGTTACACACAATATGATCGGCAATACGGGCAAGCTCCATTACAATAATGCGCAGGTAGTCAACACGCTTTGGTGTTTGTATACCTAACAGTTTTTCAACCGTCATGTGCCAACCCATGTTGTTAATTGGCGATGAACAATAGTTCAAACGGTCTGTTAACGGTGTTATCTGGTAGAACGGACGATGCTCAGCTATTTTTTCAAATGCGCGGTGAATATAGCCAATGGTTGAAACCCCACTTACTATGCGCTCGCCATCTATCTGCAACACGTTTTGGAAAACGCCATGCGTAGCCGGGTGCGTTGGGCCTAAGTTAAGCGTTGAAAGTTCGCTTTGCGGATCGTTATCTATATATACCGGATGGTTCTCCATGCTCTATCTTCCAAAAAAATAATCCTTTTTGTCAACTCTGTTCGGATCTTCCAGCGGGAACTCTTTCCGCATAGGGAAGGCGGTCATATCATCAACATTCAATATTCTGCGCAGGTCGGGGTGGCCGTCAAATATAACCCCGAATAAATCGTAGGTTTCGCGCTCCATCCAGTTGGCGCCATTCCACAAGGTTGTTGCGGTTGGTATATGGCAGTTATTGCCGTCAATAAATACTTTTATTCGAACACGTATATTGTTTACAAGGCTATGCACATGGTAAACAACACCAATGGTAAGCTCCTGCTCCGGATAATGTACCGCGGTTATATCAGTTAAATAAATAAATTGCAGAACCGGCGAGCTTTTCAAGAACGATAACAGGTCAATTATGGTCTCCTTAGAGGTCTGTAGTGTAAGCAAACCGTATGGCTCACCAATTACCGTGATCTTGTCGCCAAATTGGGTATTAATGTTATTTAAAAGTTCTTCGTTAGTTATCTTACCCATTATTGAATTCCGTATGAAGCTAATAATTTCTGGTATTCGGGAGTTTCGCGTCGGCGGGTTGATTCTGTTTTAACCAACTCCTGTATGTGCATAAAGCCATCAATAATAGCTTCTGGACGCGGAGGGCAACCCGGAACGTAAACGTCAACCGGAATGATCTCATCTATACCTTGTAAAACCGAATATGTATCAAAAATACCACCGCTTGAAGCGCATGCGCCTACTGCAATAACCCAGCGTGGCTCTGCCATTTGCAGGTAAACCTGGCGCAGCACCGGAGCCATTTTTTTGGCGATGGTTCCCATTACCATTAACAGATCGGCCTGGCGTGGTGAAAAGCTCAAACGCTCGGCACCAAAACGGGAAAGGTCATAATGGGAAGCCATGGTGGCCATAAACTCAATGCCGCAGCATGAAGTAGCAAACGGTAAAGGCCAAAGCGAATTTGCACGAGCCAATCCTACTGCCTTATCTAATGATGTTGCAAAAAATCCTGCCCCCTCTACTCCCGCAGGAGCCCCAACTATTTGAATATCACTCATGACTTATAATTATCAAATACCTTACCCAAACCCTACAGTTTGGATGCGCAAATTTATGATAAAATACCTTGTTAATGGTACACTAAAGGCCCATCTCAATATATTTAGAATTATTCTAAACAAACTGTAGTTGCTTGGTTAAATCCATTTAAATATGATGTATCAGTTAAACGAAGCATTTCATAGAAACACGTAGCAGATGAAAGGTCTGTAACACCTTTTAAGCAAAGCAGCCTGAATACCAATACTCTAAAGAATCATCATGAAACAACTTGCAACAACTTTTAAGTATGGAAACTCACACCCAAATGGTTATTAACATACTATTTATCAAGATATTGCGAAACACCTAAATAGGCGTTGATTTTGTAACACTTGAGGGATCGGGCGCAGCTTAATAAAGCAGTACTGCATGCATATTAAAACAAAAGGGGTAGCCAAGTACCCCTTTATATTTTTAGTCCCAATTAAGGGCTTTCTTTTTAATAACGTATATAAAACCGGCTAACAGCGTGCCCATAAATATGAACATTTCTATCATTCCCGGCTTACCGAGGTCTTTAAAATTTACTGCCCATGGGTACATAAATATTACCTCCACATCAAATAGTACAAATAGTATAGCTACCAGGAAATATTTAATGGAGATAGGTGTACGTGCGTTACCAACAACCTCAATGCCAGATTCAAATGGTGTTAGCTTATCATCTGTTACGCGCTTAGGGCCTAACTTGTGCGTGCCAAACATAGTTAACACAACAAAACCAAGCGCCACCAGCATTTGGAAAATAATAGGTAAGTAATTTACCGGTAAACTTTGAGCTTCCATGGTGCAAATATACAAAGGCCGGATAAATAACAAAGGCTTCTTTTATGAAAGAAGCCTTTGTTATTTATTAGAATTATTTAATTATTTGCTTTTTGCACCTGCTTTTTGCTTAAAGTAAGCATCAGCAACAGCATCGTCAGGCTTTAATTCTTTTGCTTTATTAAAATACTCGGTTGCTTTTACATCATCCTTTTCTTTATAGCCATAATAGTTGCCCATATAATCATAAGCTTCTACCAAAGCATTTTTTAACCTTGCTTCAGAAGCTGCTGTAACCTTTGGAGCCTGTATTTCTATGTATTTTTCATAGAAAGGTTTTGCTAAACCTTTAATGTTATTACGGTCAGCATCTTTGATCTCAGCTATACGAGCCCGGTACAATTGTGCATCAGCAACAGTTGGCGCTTTTTGAGCTACGTATGATAAAGCTGAATCAGCTTTAACTAACAAGGTTGTGTCAGGTGCTTTTGCATCGTATGCAAAGTAATAGTAAAAACCTTTGTAAAAATTCTCGTTAAGCAACGGCTTATTAACTTTGCCGGTAAATTCAGCGTAAGTATCAGCTAAGTCTTTATAGTATTTTTTGCTTTGAGGGCGTGTTTTAAGCACGTTGATGATCTCGTTATACGCCATCTCAGCAGCAGTGCTATCAACCTCTACAGCTTTTTTCAAAGTAGCTATACCTTTTGTAGTATCTTGTCCGCTTGCAATTTGCGCACGACCCAAGTATAAGTAATCTCTTGGAATAATACGTTTAGGATCTGCTTTAGAGAACCAGTTTTGTAATGCAGTAACGGCAGCTTTAGGGTCTTTGTTCTCCTGAGCAGCATAGCCTAAGTAGCGATAAACACGTGCATTAGTACTTGCTGAACTTGCTAATTTAGCAGCAATTTTTTGCACTTCATCCCATTTACCTGCACGTACCAGGAAGTCGGCGTAACGTAATAAAGTTTCGTCAGACTGGTCTGTAAGGTTCAGATAAGTTTTGTAATGAGCAACAGCCGAGTTAATTTTCTCTACTGCAACTTTACGGTTGGTAGCTGCTTCGCGGTTTTCGCTTTCTGCCCACTCACGGTAAGCCGGACCAAAGTTAGGATCTATAGTAACTGCAGCCTGAAATTGCTTGTCGGCTTGTTCAAAGCTGTCGGCATATTTCCATAATACACCAATAGCAGTGTTAGCTATGGCAGATTTTGGCTCAAGCGTTAAAGCTTGCTGGTAATTAGTGTAAGCATCATTGCTTTTTAATTGAGAACGGTAAGCATTACCTAACTCAATGTATATATCAGCATCTTTCTCATTTGCTGCTTTGCCTTTGTTTAAAGCGTCAATAGCTGCAGTTGCGTCCTGGGCCGATACCTTACCATCCTGGGCACCTAATAAATAACCTTTACCTATGTAAAGGAAAGGAGTTGAATCTTTCTTTTTAACTAAGCCGAAGGCCTGGTTAAAGTTAGAAGTAGTACCTGCGGCATCATTGGCTAAATGAGCTGCTGTGCCTAAACCAACATAATTAAGTGCCGACTTCGGATCGGCAGCGATACCTTTATTAAATACAGCTTTAGCTGAATCAACATAGTCTTGCGACAGGTAAACCCAACCTAACTGAAAAAACGCTTCTGCGTTAGTAGGCTGCGTAACCGTAAGGTTTTTAAGCATTGCTTTAGCTTTCTGATATTGCTCGGCATCAATTGCTTTTTTGGCATCAGAAAGACTTTGTGCAAAAACTGATGACCCCACAAGCGCCAAGCCTGCTGCAGCCGTAGCTATTTTATTGATCATTTTCATCTTCTTACTTTTTAATTTATTATCTACGTCTGGTTAAAAATTCTTCTTCAAACTGATCTCCCGTGTGGGGATCGAATCAGGCAGTATACCCGATCTTAAAATAATCCGCTGACCGCGGTCGCTTAAAATAAAGTAAGCAAACCCTGTGCCTAAACCCATTTTACCTGTACTATTAATTACGTATAAATTGCGGGTGAGCGGATATTGATTTAGAGCGAGAGTTGTTTGCGATGGTTTAAAGTAACCTGTCTTTTTAGTGTCATCCTTTACTGCAACTATTTTCACTTTACTTACAGCATCAGCAAAATCTTCATCCGGATCATTCAACCAACTAAAACCGGTTATGCCTATTGAGTTGGTGTGCGAGGCAACATATCTTATTACCTCTTTATTGTCTTTAAGCGCGTAGATGTTACGCCCTTTTAATTCCTTAATGCCTGCAAAGTCCTTTAAATACCTTGCAAGACTTGAATTAGCGTTATCAAAAACAACGTTCACATCCGTTTGAGATTGCCCGCTCAGCGTTTTTTTAATCTCACCTAAGGTAATTAACGTATCTGTTGAAGCATTATTTACTATAAGTGTTACTGCGTCAATGGCAAACCTGTCTGTTTGAGGTGGCAGAGTTCTATCAACCAAGATCTTGGTCTCATCTGCCGTTAACTCACGCGAAGTGATTGCAAGACGTACGCTGTCATTTAACAACATTCTTAGCACACGGTTCTCTGTTCCGTAAACAATATTGACCTTGGCACTATCATTTGAATGTTCAAAAATGTAGGCTTCTTCGTCAACAATGGGTGCAAAAGATTCGTCAGCAGCAATGGTTATCTTTCCAATCTGTGTTGTTTCGCGTTGTTTGTCGCCGCCCTTTCTGTTGCAGCTGATGGCTACAGAAGCGCCAAGCATTAACAAACAAAAATTTTTAAACCTCATCAGGATCTTTCTTTAATAACCTTGCAAATCTTAACGCGGCGTATATAATAATAAGTACACCAAATCCTGTTCTTCTGTATCCTTCCAGCTGTGGCAACATATCTTTCCAAAATATCACCATTAAGCCAAATCCAAGTACAGCAACAGATGTTATAGCTCCTAAAATAAGCAAAAACCGCCTTTTGAGCGATTTTTGCTTATTATCAAATCTTGTTGGCATTACATTTTACTCCTCGGAGCCTAATGTAAAGTTAATTGGTACAGTGTATTGCACACGTACCGGACGGCCGTTCTGAATACCCGGAGTCCACTTAGGCGATTTTTGCAAAACGCGTATAGCTTCATCTTTCAGGGTTTGGCTCGGACCACGTACTGCACTGATATCAGTTAAGCTACCATCTCTTTCTACTACGAAAGACACAAATACTTTACCCTGTACGTTGTTCTCTCTGTCAACACCCGGATATTTAATATTTTTCTCCAGGTATTTACCAAAGGCGCCAAGACCACCAGGGAATCCCGGAGGAGTTTCAACCGAAACAAATATTTTGTTTGGCTCTTCCTCGGTAACCTGCTTAATGTCTGCATTACCAACAGGCTCATCAATACGGATCTCCGCGTTCGGATCACCTTTTTGATTATTCTGACCCGGATCAGCAACTTTAAGCTCCTGAACGGTAGGCGGCTCTTCTTTAACCTCATTATCAGGTTTTACAACCGGAGGTGGGAATTTAACCTGATCAACTTTTGGTTTTGGCGGCTCCGGTGGTGGCGGAGGCGGAATTTTCTTTTGTTCTTCTGGTGGCGGTGGGGTTAAAACAACGTCGGTCATTTTAACTTTCACGTCCGCCTTGGGAATGAATCCATCAATCATGTTGATGATTGTTTTTAAAGACACAACAAATACGAAGAAGACAATACCCAAAATAAGCGCGCGATTTGTGTTACGCGGGTTTGACTTTCTTAGCTCGTAAGCTCCGTATGCTTTGTTACGTCCGGTAAAAACAACATCGATCCATTCCTGCTTTAGTATGTCTAATTTAGATCCCAGCATTTTGGCGATTTTTAATTTTTAACGTTTTAGTTATTTATATTATTACTATTAATAAATACCGTCGCGCTGAAGTAATCCTATTTCAGCTTGAGTTATATCTACAATAGCACGAGATTGGTTACCTACCACGTTCAACTCATCCATGATGCTTACCATGTTTTCATAAGTTGACTTGTCGCTTGGTTTTACCAACACGATCATTTCTTTGCCGCCTGACGCTGCCTTTACTTCTGCAGCTTTATCAATCAAAGCTTTGCGGATACCATTTTTACCATAACCCTCAACAACCGGAGCTGTAAGCGGGTTTGATGGCTGGCCCATATACCACTCTAATTTGTTATTAGAACCTAACAAAATTGTCATAGTACGAGACTCAGGAACCGGCAACTGGTTATTATTTTTTTCATCTTTATCCGGCATTACCAGGTCCATTGCCTTTGGTTTTTGGAGGGTAGTGGTAAGGATGAAGAAAGTGATCAATAAGAAAGCCAAATCCACCATGGCTGTTAAGTCCACACGGGTTGACTGCTTCTTACTTCGAACTTTCTTGTCGCCTTTACCCCCGCCGGAGGTGTCTAATTCTGCCATTTCTCTTTATTTTTGCGCTGATTTAAGCGATGTAATTAAACTGAATTTGTTTACCTGTTGCTTTTGCAACGTTTTAATGATTTTGGCAATAGTTGGGTATTCTTCTTTACTGTCACCTTTTATAGCCACCTTCAATTCGGCGTTTGCAACTGCTTTATCAGCTATACGTGTTTGACGTACCCAGTTGAACAGTTCATTATTGTCTGTAGTATCAACAGGTATACCAGGTTGTTTAACGTTTGAACGCTCAGCAGCCGGTAAAGCAAGCAATTGTTTTAACTGATTCATCGGAACACCAAAACTTTCAGTGTTTGCAAATGCAGCCAGTTCTTCCTGTGTAAAAGTCTGACCGTATTTTTCTCCCATCAGCTTCAATGTTTCCATTTTAAGCTCGGGGCCTGCAATACTGTAAAAAGCTTTGCCTTGTCCAACAAGTATCATTGCAAAATCGCTTTCTGGCAATGCAATTTCAGCTGTAGCAGCAGGAACCGTTGTTTGAATAGGATCCTGTGTTTTAGGCTTGGCCGATAATATAAAGAAGGTAAGCAGCAGGAACGCCACGTCGCACATTGCGGTCATGTCAATTGCCGTACTCTTTCTTTTTACTTTTGCTCTAGGCATATTTAATTTCCTTTACTATTAGTGTTTATACTTAATTAATTTATATGCTGCCCCTGTATTACAGGGGCAGGCAGGCAAACACTAAAATTTATTTTGCTTTGTGAGATGCAGCAAATGTTTGTACAATGCTGAAACCGGTTTCGTCGATAGCGTAAGTTAAGCCGTCGATTTTTGAAGTGAACAGGTTGTACATAACAATTGATACAGTTGAGGTAGTAATACCCATAGCGGTATTTACAAGTGCCTCAGAAATAGCTTGTGATAATTTTGCAGTATTAGTTGCAGAACCAGATAACTCGGCGAAGGCCTTGATCATACCGATTACCGTACCTAATAGACCTGTTAAAGTACCGATAGAAACCAAAGTAGCAATGATAGTTAAGTTTTGCTCTAACATTGGCATCTCCAAAGCTGTTGCTTCTTCAATGTCTTTTTGGATCGATAAAGTTTTCTGGTCTAAGTCTAAATGAGCGTCTTGCTCCATTTCTTTGTATTTTTTCAAACCAGATTTAATAACGTTAGCTACAGAACCTTTTTGTTTATCGCACTCTGCAGAAGCAGCATCAATGTTACCTGCATTAAGGAAACCTTGAATTCTTCTAACAAAAGCGTCAACGTTACCGGTACCAGAAGCTTTACCAATTACGATAAATCTTTCAATTGAGAAAACGATAACCATCAAAATGTATGACATACCCAGTGGTACAAGGTAACCACCTGAGTGTACTGTTCCGAAGATGTCTGTTGGCTCACCGTCTACGTCACCACCTTTGTAGTGGCTTGGATCACCTAATATAAAAATGAAGATTAAAATAGCTACAGCAATACAAATTGGAATAGCCAGGCTTGCAAAAATACCGCTTTTGCTTGAGCTCTCTTGTTTAACAGTAGTAGTTGGTTTTGTTGGTGCGTTTGCCATTACTTTAAATTTTAGTTTTGATTTTAGTTTTTGTTTATGTTTTGAATTTATTTAATGTGCTTTTTTTTTGAGGATAACAAAATTAAAATTTTAATGAAATAAAAAAACCGTTTTGCTATTCTTTAACAATTATTTAATGTACAAAATCCACCGCTCGTTATCTTTTCCACGGTGCAAAATATTGCTTTTATTAAACATTTTTACAATGAAACCCATTATTTTTTTAAATAGCAAGCATTACAATGCATATTTTCTGTAATTATGCTGTTATAGTATACTTTTTTATTTGTTAGTTACATGTTGTAACAATAAACACATTAGTTGCACATCGTTTGGCAAACTAAATAGCTTTTTTATAAGTACGCCTGCAAATAAAATATACAAACGGTTTAATTGGCGCTGCAATAATAGCTATTACAAATATAACTAAAGAAATAGTTATTTTATTATTTCTGATACAATTATTTTTTCAGGTTTTTAAAAATTGGCTAATTTCTTACCCACCCGCCTTTTTTGCCTTGTATCCATCGGCAAGTAACATGGCTAATATTTTATCTCTAAAATCGCCCTGTATCAATATTTCTCCATCTTTAACCGAGCCGCCAACCCCACATTTGGTTTTAAGCTTCTTACCAAGTTCGGCCATATCAGCAGCTGTGCCTGTAAAACCGGTAATTGCTGTGACCATCTTACCTCCGCCTTTTCTATCTAAAAAGATCTTGAGGTTTTGTTGGCGCGCCGCTAAAGTTTCCTGCTCCGCAGTATCGTTATTATTTATATTCAGTTCCGGATCAGTTGAATAAACCAGCCCCGAAAAATCATTCATTTTTTTTGCCATCAGTTACCTGGTTTGTTAAAACTATCACCTACTATAACATTTAAGGTGCCCGGCTTTACTTTTATATCAACCAACGCTCCCATTGTTACCGGTTCGCCGTCCAGATGCATCGGGCCTGCAAAATCGCGTTTAACGGTAATGTTTTGCCCTTTTATGATCTGTACAAAGCTTGATCCATCAGCAGTTTTGGTAAACATGCGCACAACCAACTCAGGAAAACGATATAGTGGGAACGGCTTTACTATACAAACATCAAGCGACCCATCCTGCACCGAAGCCTTTGGCGAAATATGTGCATTATTACCGTATTGCGATGAATTGGCAATACTCAAAATAAATGCCTTCTGAGCATAATTAACGCCGTCAATTGTTAAATAGTATGTATGTGATTGATAATTTAAGATCTCCGTTAAAGCTGACTTTGCATACCTTAAAAAACCACGCTTTTTACCATCTGCAAAAACATGGCCTATGTGGGCGTCAAAACCTAAGCCTGCTACATTAAAAAAAGGCATTCCGTTAGCTTCCGCCGAGTCAATGGCTTCAACGCGCATTTCATTAAGGTTGAGTATGGCTTCCTTTATGTTCATAGGTATCTGCAAAAACCTTGATAAACCATTACCTGATCCGCAAGGGATTATACCCAATACAACCTGGCTGCCAACCAGTCCGGCGGCTGTTTCATTAACAGTTCCGTCTCCACCTACTGCTACTACCACATCATATGTGCCAACAGCCTCTGCCGCAGCGTGCCGTGCATGGGCAACACCGGTTGTAAATATAATGGTAGCTTCAAATAGCGTTTTATCCAAAAACCTGGCTATCTGCCCCGGCACATCGTCTTTTTTCTTCCCGCCAGAAATTGGATTAATAATAAATAATACTTTCTTTTTCAACTACCTGTTAATTAAGCTGCCAAAAGTAATTGTATTTTCTGCTTTGTGAAAATTGTTTTATTTTTGGCCCGCTGATAGTGGACTGATTTAGCTGCCCTTACGCTTATTTTATTAAGGGCCGGATTGCAACCACGTAAAAAAGTGCTAAAACCATCTTCTTTACCCAGGTCAAACTTGTTAAACCACTCAGCCAGCAATCATTTTTAGTACTTTTATTTTATAAAAATAACATGCCTTATTTATTTACATCAGAGTCGGTATCGGAAGGACATCCGGATAAAGTTGCTGACCAGATATCAGATGCTTTAATTGACAACTTTCTGGCTTTCGACCCTGAATCAAAAGTAGCCTGCGAAACCCTTGTTACTACCGGACAGGTGGTATTAGCCGGTGAAGTGAAATCAAAAGCTTATTTAGATGTACAAAAAATTGCCCGCGAAGTGATCAACAAAATTGGTTACACTAAAGGCGAATATATGTTTGATGGCAGCTCATGCGGTGTGCTTTCGGCTATACATGAGCAATCTCCGGATATTAATCAGGGTGTTGACCGTCAGGCTAAAGAAGAGCAGGGTGCCGGCGACCAGGGTATGATGTTTGGTTACGCTACCAGCGAGACTGACAACTACATGCCTTTAGCGCTTGACATTGCTCATGCTTTATTGATAGAGCTGGCTGCTGTACGTCGCGAAAATGGCGAGATTAAATACTTGCGTCCGGATGCGAAATCGCAAGTTACACTGGAATATGATGACAACAATCAGCCTGTTCGTATAGATGCTATCGTTATATCAACCCAGCACGATGATTTTGACGAGGAGCAAACCATGTTGGCTAAAATAAAACAGGATATGATCAATATTCTTATCCCGAGGGTAAAGGCTAAGTATCCTAAATACGCGCATTTTTTCAATAACGATATTAAATACCACATTAACCCAACTGGTAAATTTGTTATCGGCGGTCCGCATGGCGATACCGGCTTAACCGGCCGTAAAATTATTGTGGATACTTATGGCGGCAAAGGCGCACATGGTGGAGGTGCTTTCTCAGGAAAAGATCCTTCAAAAGTTGACCGTTCTGCTGCTTATGCTACCCGCCACATAGCTAAAAACCTGGTTGCTGCAGGGGTTTGCAGTGAGGTATTGGTACAGGTATCATACGCTATTGGTGTTGCGCAGCCGATGGGTATTTACGTAAACACTTATGGCACCGCAAAAGTTGCTTTGAATGATGGTGAAATAGCTAAAAAAGTGGAAGGCATTTTTAATATGACACCTTATGCCATTGAAACACGCTTTAAATTACGTAACCCCATATACAGCGAAACTGCAGCATATGGTCACTTTGGTAAACCAAGCACAACTGTAAGCAAAAACTTCACTCATCATGATGGTTCTGTAATTACTCGTGAGGTAGAGCTATTTACATGGGAAAAACTGGATTATGTAGATCAGGTAAAAGCAGCCTTTGGTTTATAACAATTGATATTATTTTTAATTTAGGGCGGTTAAATACCGCCCTTTTTTATGTTTAATGCTGAAGAAAACCCCTGGCAGATCCTTTCGGAGCAAAACGTTTACGATAACAAATGGATCAATGTAACCGAATATCAGGTTATCAATCCATCCGGCAACCCAGGTATTTACGGTAAAGTGCATTTTAAAAACAGGGCCATAGGCGTGCTTCCGTTAGATGCAGATATGAACACGTATCTGGTGGGCCAGTACCGCTTTGTGTTGAACCAATACAGTTGGGAGATGCCCGAAGGAGGTGGCCCGCTTAACGAAGAACCAATAGATGCTGCTAAACGCGAATTGCTGGAAGAAACCGGATTAAAAGCCCGAAACTGGACGGAATTGCAGCGCATGCACCTCAGTAATTCTGTAAGCGATGAATTTGCCATCATTTATTTAGCTACAGGCTTAGAGCAGTTTGAACCCGAACCTGAGGATACGGAGCAACTGATTACACGTAAAATTGCTTTTGATGAAGTATATAATATGGTGTGCAATGCTAAAATAACAGATTCAATGACTGTAGCCGCTGTTTTACGCACCAAACTAATGTTACTTGAAGGTACGCTACCGCTACAATAATTAAATATTTATAATTTAGCCGCTTCATAATACGGCATGAAAAAACTTTTAGGATACTTTTTATCGCCAATAACCATTGTACTTTTCTTTTTGGTATTGTGCATTTTTCAACCTATACAATGGCTGTGCTATAAACTTGGCGGATACCACGCCCACAAACGTTCGGTTGATATATTAAATTTTTGCCTTACATCTACCATTTATTTTTTGTTTGACTCCGTTACGTTTATCAACAAGCAAAACTTACCCGAAGGTCGTTCTATCATTTTTTTAGCCAATCATCAAAGCCTGTTAGATATACCACCGCTTATATGGCACCTGCGTAAATACCACGCAAAGTTTATATCAAAAATTGAGCTCACAAAAAATATCCCCTCCATATCTTACAACTTAAAGGTTGGCGGTGGCGCTAACATTGACCGTAAAGACCAGCGCCAGTCCATCACCGAACTAATGAAGTTAGGGCAACGGATGAAAGACAATACCTGGTCAACAGTAATTTTTCCGGAAGGCACCCGCTCTGCCGACGGCACAATGCGTAAGTTTCAATCAGCCGGAATAGCAACTATTTTAAAAAAGTGTCCTAATGCGTTGTTGGTACCAATAGTGATTAATAATTCATGGCAAATAGTTAGATATGGTGTTTACCCACTCAACACGTTCACTAATGTTACCATTGAAGTGCTTAAACCAATTGAACCTAACGGGCAGCCTGTTGATGAGCTGGTAACATTGGCCGAAACGCAAATAAAAACGTACTTAGGTCAGTAAGTTAATTATCAGGATCAACACATTAAAAATTAACATTTTAGTAATTTTCAAGTAAATGTAACTGCCTATTTTCAGCGCATATTATTATGGAAACTGCAATTAACTATTGGTGGCTGCTACCGGTTTTAATATTGTTGCTGATATTGGTAGGCTGGATGATACGCAGAAATGCTACCGACGAAAAAAAATTTGAAAAGGAGTTAATAGATTCAGAAATGAAGCCCCGCAAGCATAATGAACATGACAGCGAAACTCCATAATCTATCCTTAATATTGCCTGTGCCTTATTTCTTTTTAAGATCAACAGTTGGCTTGTAGCTTACTGTGTAACCTGCATTATTATCAGTTTGTTCGCGCCCGGTTTTTGTATTTAACTTGAGCGGTTTCTGTAGCAAGGTATTGCCTTTCATTAAAAATTGCAAGGCAAGAGTATCCTTCATCCCTTCCTGCATAAATGTCCAAACAGCATTAACGGTATCCCCTTTTAACGTTCCGCTTAGATCGCCCTTACGGCTGTCCTTCTCAAAAGGATGCCAATACATCTGGCCGGTAACTTTATCATCTTTTACCACAAGTTCTACGCTGGTAGTATCCTGATCCTTAGCTCCCTCGGTACGAACGAAACACATGGAAGCAGCCTCACCGGCAACAGGGGTTGCCAGCGTATCGCCATTGATCACTGTGTCTCCATCCTTATCTTTTTTCTCTGATGATGTACATGCCGATGCAGCAACTGCTAAGGCTACCGGTATAATGAAATTTCTAATTCTCATATCTTTATTAGTTTAAGCAAATAAGTAA
Source organism: Mucilaginibacter auburnensis (assembly GCF_002797815.1). Classification (NCBI taxonomy): domain Bacteria; kingdom Pseudomonadati; phylum Bacteroidota; class Sphingobacteriia; order Sphingobacteriales; family Sphingobacteriaceae; genus Mucilaginibacter; species Mucilaginibacter auburnensis. The sequence continues at coordinate 812,832 of NZ_PGFJ01000001.1, read as the reverse complement.
CATTGAAACATGTTTGCTATAATAATGTTTACCAAAAGCAATTACCATTTTAATAAGTAGCGTTATCCAAAGCAAATGCCACAAACTCCACCCAGCTATTTACCCCGCATAAGCCATGTGTTATTTATCATAATAGCCGCTACAGCTATACTATTTGTTGCAAAACCGGTGTTGGTGCCGCTGGCTTTCGCTTTAGTTTTTGCAATGTTATTAATACCACTTTGCCGCCGAATGGAAAAATGGGGTATTAATCGCGGTTTGGCAACCGTGCTATGTATACTGCTTCTGCTATTAAGTGTCGCTATTATTATTGGCTTGCTGTCGTGGCAATTGTCATCGCTTATAGATGACATGGGCAATATTGAGCAGCGTATAACACAAATGGTGCGCAAACTTCAGCAATACATCAGAGATTATACCGGTATTGATCGTAACCAACAACAGGAAATGATCAAGGAGGTAAACAAAGATGGCTCCGGCAGCATGATTACTGAAATTACATCTGCTTTAACAGGGGTTATGGTTGACGGGATACTTACTATAGTTTACATCTTTTTGTTAATGTACTTCAGAGACCATTTGATGCAGTTTATAAGAAAAGCGGTGCCCGCTACGCAACGCGGTAACGTTGCAGACATGGTACATTGCGCAAGCGACGTATCGCAAAAATATCTTACAGGTTTGGCGCAAATGATAGTTACACTATGGATAATGTATTCCATTGGATTTTCTATAGTTGGTGTGAAGTCTGCTATCTTTTTCGCCGTTTTGTGCGGAACGCTTGAGATCATCCCTTTTGTTGGCAATTTAACAGGCACCGCAGTAACGGTGTTGATGGGTGTTGTACAAGGGGGAGATTTTAAACTGATAGCCGGCATTTTAATAACTTACGGGCTGGTACAGTTTATACAATCGTACGTATTAGAGCCGTTAGTAGTTGGCAGGGGCGTTAACCTGAATCCGCTTTTTACCATAGTGGGTATTGTTATTGGCGAGGCGGTTTGGGGTATACCAGGCATGGTGCTTGCCGTACCTATATTTGGTATGATGAAAATATTTTTTGATCACTTTGAATCGCTCAAACCTTATGGCTTTCTGTTAGGATGCAATGATAATGAAGATGATTCAAAAGGAATTTTTGATAAGCTACGCGGCCTTTTTACAGGTAAAAAATAGTATTAATTGCTTCGGGGTTTAGTATAATTGCAATTACCAATTTCTTGTGGAAAACCCTGTTATGAAGTTTAAAATTTTGCTCATTATATTTTTTGTCAACTTAACTGCCATTGGAGCTGCCAGCGCGCAAACTAACGAGCTTTCTGGTTGGGCGGCGTGGTTTCATACCCAAAGGTTCAATAAGCACTGGGGCATGGCATTTGACGGGCACCTGCGCTCATCGCACCATGTCGGGTATCTTAAAACGGTGTTGTTACGCCCATCCATTAACTATTACTTTGGCAATAAAAACATTGCTTTAGGTTATGCCTACATTGGAGCTAACAGCCGCAACGGAGAAATCAAAACATTCAGACCGGAAAACCGCCTTTTTGAGCAGTTCACAATAGTTCAACCAGCCGGGTCAAACGCGCAGATAACACACCGCTTAAGACTTGAACAACGCTTTTTAGGCGAGACGACAACGCAACAAAGCGTTTTTTCACAGCGTTTGAGATATTTTGCGCGGGGTGTAATCCCACTCAATACAAAACAAGCGCCTTTTACGCAAGGCACATATCTTGCATTGCAAAATGAGTTGTTTGTTAACGTGCAAAATAAAGATAAAGTAAACAAGCATTTCCTTGATCAGAATCGGGCATTTGTTGGTATTGGTCATCGCTTTAGCAAAATGGTTGACCTCGAAGCCGGATACCTTAATCAATACATTAAACAGCCCACAAGCTACACTATTAACCACGTAGTGCAGGTAACGTTGTACACCCGGTTTGGCAACAGTAAGTAGTTATGGAAGATGTGTTAAACAATCCGGTTTGGTATGCGCTAAACACGCACAATGCCAAGCTGGCTTACGGTTTTGATAACGCAAAGTATTTTAACACGGATGTTTCTCCATTTATAGGGTTACGTGACAATGACATAGATCACTTCGACCAACTATATCCAGTACTTAACGAAGGCAGAATATGCCTTTTAGCATCTACTGTATTGCTGGATATCCCCGCTAAGTGGACTACAATAGCATTTGTTCCCGGAGTGCAAATGGTGCATAACAACATTAAGATACCAGCGCTTGACTTTCACCCGTTAAAGCCCTTATCAGAAAGCAATTGTGCTGATATGTTGGCCTTAACCCAATTAACCAACCCAGGCCCCTTCGGCAACAATACCATACAATTTGGCCATTATGAGGGAATTTTTGACGATGGAAATTTGGTAGCGATGGCCGGGCAACGTATGCATGTACCAGGTTATGCAGAAATAAGCGCGGTATGTACACATCCTGATTTTACCAGTAAAGGCTATGCAAGGCAATTACTTATCAGCCAGATCAACCGTATCATATTAACAGGAGAAACGCCGTTTCTACATTGCAGATCGGACAATAAACGCGCGATTCAACTGTACAACTCGCTTGGCTTTTCGGAACGGTCGGCTATGCATTTCTACATACTGAAAAAATAAGATCTTATATTTTTTTTAAAAAAAGGGGCTGCTTAAAAAAGCAGCCCCCGCCCAGTAGATCAGTTAAATTATTAGTAACCGGGGTTTTGTTGTCCTTTTAGTTTAGGATTCACATCCATTACTGCCTGAGGAACAGGATTCATGTACATTTTTGGTGTGAATTTATGGAACTGAGGCACAATTGGCACTACGTCGTATTGCCAAACGCCGCTGTTATCAGCAGGAACAGTGTTAGTGATCTTCATAGCGTGCAGATCAACATTTAAAACTGTTTCAGCTGTTTTCCAACGGATAATGTCATAAAAACGTTTAGCTTCAAATGCGAACTCTATGCGACGCTGATCTCTTATCTCGTCACGCATCTGGGATTGGGTCATGCTACCAACAGGAATTGCAGGTAAGTCAGTTCCGGGACGAGTTCTGATAGCATTAACAGCTGCATAAACCGATGCATCTGGTACGCCTACAGCCTCATTTTGAGCTTCGGCATAACCTAACAATACCTCAGCATAACGATAGTAAACATAGTTTTGTCCGCTTTGATTACCACCTTCCGGAGCAAGGTTATTCAATTTCTTTTTGAAGAAATAGCCTGTATTTGTATTATCGGTTGTTCCAAAGTCAATTTCATTTTTTGATGGCTTAACCTTATCTATACGGGTATATATAACATCTGAAGTTGCCATCCAATCTTGTTTGTAGGTAGCACCATCGAACACGATGAAGTCGTAGAAACGTTTTTCACGACCAACGTAAGGTTTTTGTGGATCGTATCCAGAAGCTGGATTAACCGTTTTTACGCCCCCCGGGTAAATAAACGGAGGTAATCCGTTAGCCATTCTGTAGGTATCAACTAACTCCTGAGTTGGGTTATAGTTACCCCAAGTGTGGTAAACACCCAAGATGTAAACAGGACCGCCATATTGATCAACGTTGTTTCTTAACTGACCAAGCTCCTGGCCACCTGCAACTTGTTGTCTGTCCCAAATCACCTCTGAGTTGTACTCATTAGCAACGTACCAGAACTCGCTCATTTTTGGATACAGGCTGTATTGAGTATAAGTATCCATAAACTTTTTGAAGGTAGCAGCAGCTGTTGCCCAACGGTTGACATCATAGTTTCCGTAGCTTACAAATTTGCCCGGATCTGACAATACATAAGATGCTGAGTTAAACAATGGACTTGCTGCATATAATTGCAACCAACCTTTAACCATTAACGCTGCGCCTAAAGTAGCTCTACCAGCATCAGGGTTACCATTGTTATACTTAACCGCCAATTTGTTATTTGCTATAATGGCATCCATCTCGCTTACCACAAAGTTAAGTGTCTCTTCAAAGGTGTTACGACCGAAGAATATTTCACTTCCATCCAAATTAGTTAACACTTTTGTTATAATAGGCACGCCACCAACATGTTGCCATAACATACCGTACCAGTAAGCTCTTAAAAAGCGCGCTTCATCAATACGTTTTGCTGCCCATGTAGGCGTAAACACATTACCTTTGTTTTCAGTAACTTTTTGTATAAAAAGGTTACATCTTCTTATGCGTTGATACGTTCTGTCCCAATCTGCCCAAGAGCCGTTACTACCACCCTGTGTTTCGCCCATTGGCAAACCGCCATTATTGCTGGCATCAACGTTACCTTGCCTCCAGGCCCATGAGCGCCAGTAAATACCACCATTGTTATCATCTGTAAAGCTATCCAGATAATCGGGCGTATTATGCATAGCCGTGAGCTGACCATAAATACCATTTAGAAATATATCTGCGTTAGTCTCTGACGCCCACTGTGTAGTTTCATCTATTGCTGACTTGTTTACATTCTCATTAAGATATTTCTTGCAAGAGAATGTTGTGGTCAACGTGGCTACCAGAGCCATCTTTATTAAAAATTTTGTACTTCTCATTTCTATTTAGATTAAAAAGTTGCGTTTAAACCAAAAGTCCAGGTTCTTTGTATAGGCCATGCAGTATCAGATCCGGATGTTGAACCTGCACCTGTAGCGTTGCTGTTTGCATATCCGCCAGCCAGCTCAGGATCAATAAATTTAAGTTTACTGATAGTGAACAAATTTTGGCCTGTTACATATAATCTAATTGATTTAATTTTAAGAGCCTTGATAACAGATTGCGGAATAGTATAACCTAACGTTGCAGTTCTTAAGCGTAAATAACTGCCGTCTTTCAACCAAAAATCAGAACCCTGCATGTCATTATTATAAGGTGCAGATGATGCTCTTGGGTATTTTGCACTCATATCATTAGATGGGGTCCAACGGTTGTCATAATACTCATAACCGGTGTTACTGCTATTGTTGCTGAAAGGAACTGTAAGGAAGTTTTGCACCCCGATTAAAGTTTTTGCAGCGCCCTGGAAGAAGAAGCTTGCGTCAAAACCTTTCCAGTTAGCACCTAAGGTGAAACCATAAGTAATTAAAGGGGTTGGGTTGTAACCAAGATAAGTCTCATCGTTTGCATCTATTTTACCGTCAGGTACGCCGTTAGGACCAGAAAGGTCAGCATATTTAACGTTACCCGGACGTAAAACCGCATCAAATTGGTTTACTGTGTAACCATCTGCAGCATTAATCACACCGTCTCCGTTCTTGTCATCAGAAAGATGGAACAAGCCTAATGATTTATAACCAAATTGAGCACCTAACTGACGTCCGGTTCTGCGGCGATTTGGATTATTAAAGGTAGCAGCACTCTCGTAAGTTTGCAACAATTTATTATTAGCATAAGTAAAGTTACCGCTTAAACTTAACTGTAACCCGTTAGCAAACTTGTGCTGAGTTCCGGCGGTGATCTCAATACCATTAGCTTCCATTATACCTCCGTTAACCTGAGACAAGCCAATACCATACTCTTTTGACACTACTGTTTGAGGGTTTACAAGCATGTTTGAACGCCTTTGTTTGAATAAGCCCACTTCTAAATTCAGCTTACCTTTAAACAAAACTGATTCAAAACCAATATCTGTTTTTTGTGCAACCTCCCAGGTTAGTAGTGGGTTAGCCTGCGTGTTTGGCGAGGTGCCTTGTAGCAAAGTACCGGCGCCAAAAGCGTAGTTATTATTATTCAACTGGTAAGAATCCTGCCATTGGAAATTACCACCTGAAACCAGGTTACCGGTTTTACCCCAAGAACCTCTGATTTTAAAGTAATTGATCCAACCAACGTTTCTCATAAAGTCCTCGTTGCTTAATACCCAACCGGCAGAAAATGCAGGGAAAAAGGCATAACGTTTGCCCGGAGCAAAGGCGAAGTGACCATCATAACGACCTGTAGCTTCTACCGTGTATTTTCCATCGTAGGTATCGCTCAAACGATAAACATAGCCAAGTTGGCTTGTTGTACTTGAAGTTCCTGAAATGCTATAATCATTTTTATTAGAGCTACCAAAGTTCAACTCATCCAAATCAATAGCATAATTGTTAATGCGGGCATTAAAGTTGTTAGCTTTACTGTTCCTCGCTTCAGCAACTATCAAACCGTTAATATCGTGTTTACCAAAAGTGTCATGGTAAGTTAAATAACCCTGATACGTGAAGTTTTTACCTCTGTCATAGTACTCTTGCAAGTAGGTGTATGCAACCAATCCTTCAGATGTTGAGGCAGCTCTGCTATAAGTGTAAGGGGTGGTGTTGTAATTGGCCACGTAGTAGTAGAAAGGCTTGTGGTATTGTTTACGATACCAGTTGTTAGGGTCGTAGCTAACCACACCTTTAATGCTTAAACCTTTTATTGGCAATTTTTGATCAATGCTTGCGCTCATTAATTGTTGATCATAATTACCTCTTGAATAACCACCAGACATTAGCGTAGCATAAGGGCTTAAACCGTTTGACGCACCCCATAAACCATTACTGTATTTGTAAACGTCGGTAGGGATGTATTTGTAAGTTGAACGTAAAAGGTTAGTTGGGTTATGACCAGGGTCAAGACCACGATCTATCTCGCTTGATCCGTTAATTGAAACCTGGAAAGTAGTTGTATTAGTAACCTTAGCTTCCAGGTTCATGTTATATGTATAACGGGTATAATTGATCTGCGGGAACATACCGTCTTGGTAAAAGAAGCCCAGGTTAGAATAATATTTTATTCTGTCTGTACCACCACTCAACTGTACATTGTGGCTTTGCATTGGAGCATTCTTTTTGATAAAGTCGGTAGTGTTGTTACGAGGGTAACGATCCGGATCTTTTTTGCTGTTTGCATCCCAGTTATTGATCTTATCATCTGAATTGATTTGGCCACCGCCGCCGTTTTTTGAAGCTTCGTTAACCAATCGCATGTAATCTTCGGCAACTAACACCTTAGGCATGTAAGTACCGTTTTGAATACCGTAATATGAGTTCAATGAAATAACTGGCGCACCTGTTTTACCTTGTTTGGTAGTGATCAAAATTACACCATTTGCACCACCTAAACCGTAAGGAGCAGTTGCAGCAGCATCTTTCAACACAGTTACAGTCTCAATTGCGTTTGGATCTACCTGGTTAATGTTATCACGTCTAACGTTATCAACAATGATAAGTGGCGCAGAGTTACCTGTAGTACTTAAACCACGCACCAAAAGGTTGCTGTTACCTGCACTACCTGGCTGACCACCGTTTGATTGGCGGCCGGTTACACCTGCTACCCTACCTAAAACAGAGTTTGAGATGTTTGGCACAGGCGCCTGAACTAATTCAGCACCTTTTACACTGCTAACAGCACCTGTTACTGATGCACGTTTTTGGGTGCCATAACCTACAACTACTACTTCATTTAAGGTTGCATTTTCTTCCTCAAGTGTTACATTGACAGAAGTTTGTGTACCAACCGGAATCTCCTTAGGTACAAAGCCAATAAATCTAACAACTATAACAGAGTTTCTGTCAGCAACGCTGATTGAGTAATTACCGTCGCCATCGGTAACAGTTGAATTTGTTGGGTTACTTTTCTCAAAAACTGTAACGCCCGGCATAGGCTGGTTTTTATTGTCAGTAACTTTACCTCTAACTGTAATGGCAATTGCCACAGGCTTGGTAATCAAAACCAAATTTGCGTTTACTTTGAAAGTAAGGTCGCTTTCTGCAAGCGCTTGAGCAACTATCTGATTGATAGTGGCATCGTTAGCCTGTAAACTAACTTTGTTGCTTACGGCATCAACTACAGCGTCACTGTATAAAAAACGATAATCTGATTTTTTAGCGATTTCTTTAAGAGCCGTTTTTAAAGATACATTATGTAAATTGATGCTGATCTTATCCTGGCTATATCCTTTTGAAAAGCTCTGAAGTGTAGAAATTATGACAAGCAGCAATATACATTTTGACATAATAAGAAACTTTAGTATGCGTTTATTTCGCACCCTTAGGGCGGCGGAAATATTTTTTTTCATAATTTTGTATTGGTTGGTTTTTAACTATGTTCTCTTTACTGTAAATAGTTAAGACAGCGGCTACTAAGCGGGGGGTGCGCCAACACCTTCCGCTATTTTTTTGCACTATCTTACGAGGGGTAGGTAAGCTTTTTTATATCATATTTTTCTCCTTATAAATTAGGTTATAGTTGGTTTATCTTTATTTGAAAATGGTTATGCGTTTATTATCCTCCGTCCTAAACTTGAACTGTGTAGTTGAGGTTAACTGAAAATATTTGAATGCATCACTAACAGTTTCATTAGTGAATGTTCCTGAGAACACTAAACTCCTCAATGATTCGTCTTCAAAGCTTATATTAACATTGTAATAGCGCTCCATCCTGGCTGCAATGTCATCAAATGTTTCAGATTCGAATGCAAGTTTCTTCTCTATCCATTGAGCCTCAACCGGAAGCGGATCTTCATCCTTATAATGAATATTACTTAACGTAATTAATGGAATAGACATCATTCGCTCTCTTGCACTTACCTTGTCAAGAGATTTTTCCTCGGTATTATTACGTACAATTATTTTCTCGCTCGGCTTTAATATTATTTTTTTATCCGGATGATTTATCAGCGTTACCTCTATCGAGCCATGAACAAGCGCTGCTTCTGATTTTTTTTCATTAGAAAAAGCGCGTACATTGAATGCAGTACCTAAAACACGCAAACTCAACGATGCTGTATTTACCACAAACGGATGTTTTTTATCTTTCTTCACGTCAAAAAAAGCTTCTCCAACTAAACTCACCTCCCTCAATTTCACCCCAAACTTTTTCTTATCATAAATAAGATTACTCTTAGCATTTAGCCAAACCTTTGTACCATCAGGCAAAGTAAGCTGCCGGGTTGCTTTCGCAGGTGTTTCTACCTGCGCCAACAGTGCGTTTGCACTGTCAATGCTTCTACGCATAAAAAGCGCCATACAAACAAAACAGATCACAAAAACAGACGCTGCCGCAAACCACAACATACCCCGCCTTTTAGCAGAGGGCAGATCAACTACCTTAACTTCTGTGATTAGATTTTTCTTAAATCGTTGCCAACGCGCGTCAATTTCTTCTTCAGATTTGCCAACCGTGTCAACATTTACTGTATGCAGCATCTGCTCCAGGCCACCAATAGCATCAAAGCCTTCTTCGCTCCCTGCTATCAGCGACTGCAACTCCTCAAGTTCTTGCGGAGTAGCTTCGCCCGAAACCTTTTTACCAAGTAGTATCCAAATACGATTAGCGACCATTGCGGTAAGGATACATTTTAAAGCTGGTTACCCCAGTAAAAATTTAAATTTTTATAATTTTCTTGTTACTTAAACGATGTAGTTACGTTTAATTAAAAATGATTGATTTCAAAGCGCTGTGGATCAATGGCTTTTTATTTGCCGCAATATTCTGGCTTATTTTTTTTAAAGCATTCCCCATATGGTACTCAACGTTCTTAACAGTAACGTTCAGTATTTCCGCCACTTCTTTATACTTTAAGCCATCCTCTTTAACTAACTTAAATACCAGTTTGCATTGCGGGGACAACTCTGCAATAGATTTATTGATAATGGCAAGCAACTCAAGCGACATCAGTTCCTCCTGAATAGTAGGTGTAGTGTCCCGTATATCAAAATGTTCATCAATATGAATATAGCTGATCTTACCTGCTTTACTTAATTGCCTTAACGAAGCATTCTTTACAGAAACGTACAAATAAACGGTGAAGTTATTAACGTGGCTAAGCTCCCTGCGCTTTTGCCACACATTAAGCATCACATCATCATACACCTCATTTGCGATCTCATCAGATTTTACTATAGACAGAGCAAGCCTGAACAGACGATTGTAATAGCTTTTGTAAATTTTTTCAAAAGCAGTTTGATCGTCTTTAAAGATCACTTTACGAATAGCTTCCTGTAAATCCTCAGTTATCATATTGCAAATACAATAGTACGCGAAAGCACCTGCGCGCTAATACACCCTGAATTGTAACAAATAATTTATAATTGGTTATTATTTCGAAATTAGATAATTAATTCAAACAAAACACAAAGTTTTTTTTAATTTTTTTTTAATAGTGTTTTAAATTAACACAATACCCTTTTAATAGCCTGTAAATGGGGATTTTACTGATACTTTTACAAAGCCCTTAACGCAACTAACAAAAAAAATAGCGTTATAACACATAACAGAAAAGGAGGCTTACGCCTCCTTTTCTCCCGATTATACTAAAATGGGCCCGAACCTACTGGTAAAGCCGGGCCAACCTTAGCCTTATTTTGCCAGCGTAAATTCCGGCAGGTTTATTTTTTTTCCACCATCCATTGCAGACTCGTGCGCCAAAATACCTACGCAGGTTATGTTGGCTGATTGCCTTGCATTTGGGAACGGTTCGCGCTTGTTAACAAGAGCGGACACAAATTCATTTACCAGGTGCGGATGTGAACCACCGTGGCCCGATCCCTGTAAAAATGATAAATGCTGATTGCTATCGCCGTCATAAACACCACCTGTTGTAAACGCCTGTATCTCTTCTGGCAGTAAGTGAGCGTAATCTGGTATAGTTACCGTCTCAGGCACTTCGCCTGTATGAATTACTGATGGCTGGTGCTCGATCAGTGTCCACTCAAATGATTTTTTTGAGCCGTATACGTCAAAGCTTTCGCGATACTGGCGGGCAGTGTTAAACAAGGAACGTGTTACCTCTGCAGCCAGATCAGAATCTTTAAATTTGATATGACAGCTTTCAATAGCGAAAGGTGAACCATACTTAGGTATTAAATGCGCATCAATTGTTCCTGAACCAAAGCACGATACGTATTCTGCATCTGCACCCGCTAAAGCAACTACCGGACCAACGCAATGCGTTGCATAGTGCATTGGAGGCAAGCCTTCCCAATAGCCCGGCCAGCCTGCCATTTCCTGCTGGTGCGATGCACGCAAGAATTGCAGTTTACCCAACTCGCCATTCTCATAAAGCTCTTTTACAAACAAAAACTCGCGGCTATATACCACGGTTTCCATCATCATGTAAGTAAGACCCGTTTCCTGAACAGCCTCAACTATCTGGCGGCACTCTTCAACCGTAGTAGCCATAGGTACTGTACAGGCTACGTGCTTACCGGCGCGTAAAGCTTTGATAGACTGCTCGGCGTGATTTTGAATAGGGGTGTTTATGTGTACCGCATCTACGTTAGGGTCAAGCAACAATTCATCATAATTGGTATAGCGTTTTTCAATGCCGAAAGCGTCGCCCACCTCATTTAACTTCTTTTCATCGCGTTGGCAAATAGCGTACATGTTTGCATTTTTATGACGCTGGTAAATAGGAATAAACTCAGCCCCGAAACCAAGGCCCACTATAGCAACATTAATTGTTTTGTTCTGCATAAATTTTATAAACTATATTGTTGAATTTTAACAGGCTCTGCTGCCCATTTCTTTAAAAAACTTAAACCTTCGATAGCAAACTTGTCCTGGCTTTCGGCTAATGGATGCCATATGCATACTGCTTGTGCCAACTCTTTATTATTGGGTGTAAAGCTCTCTATAGAGATGGTGCCTGTATAGCCAATTTCTTCTAAAGCTTTGCGGTAAGCCGCCCAGTTGGTTTGGCCCGTACCCGGTGTACCTCTATAGTTGTCAGCAACTTGCACATGTAAAAGTTTATCTCCGGCTAACTTAATAGCAGCCTCCAAACTTGGTTCTTCAATGTTCATGTGAAAACCATCCAGTAGTATTTTTGCTGCCGGATGATCAATATCATTCACTAAACGCACAACATCTTCGCAAGTGTTTACGAGGTCAGACTCAAAGCGGTTCAATGGTTCAAGCGCAATATCCAATCCACGCTCTGCGGCCATTTGACAAACTATACGCAGGTTATTAACAGCCATATCCCATTCTGCCCGGCGTTGTTCTGGCGGCAACATGCGCGCCTTACCTACAGCCGAGTACATTGGGCCGGCAAAAAATTTCACATCCCATAAAACACAAAGATCCATGCAGGCGGCAATGTATTTAAAGCAGTTTTCGTGTACAGCAGGGTCCTCATTGGTTAAATCCCGGGTTGGGCCAAATGCACCACAAACCAACGCCTTAAGTCCATAATGCGCTAAAGCTGCCTTAACTTTCTCACCATCCACCAATTCCGGGTCTTCCAAAGCAATCTCAACGGCATCATATCCCATGCCGGCTATTTTTGAAAACAGCTCATCAATTGACGATGTTTGGAAAGGTGACGTCCACAACCACGTGCTTACACCAAATTTTATATCTAAAGGCATTCTGTTAAATCTTAATTATGTCTTCTTCCTGTCGTTTTAATGTAATTGCCTTATAGCCACCTTTCGTACGGAAGTATAATATCAGCAATACAAAGCTCACAAACATCACTATCGGGAATACAAGCACATTCTGCAAGGCTTCTTTTTTAGCACCATCCTGAACAGTTTTAACAATCCCCTGCTCCTCTGTACTTGCTGCAGCCAATTTAGTTTGATCAATTCCTTCATAATCGCCAAAAACACTTGTCTTTTTTTCAGTTACATAAGTTGAGTGTATAGCGGTATTGTTTGCAGCATCGTACTTGGCTATATTCTTATCTATTGACCTATCCTGCATAAAGCCTAAAATACCCGCGCCAATAACGCCGGCGGCTATCATGCCTAAACCACCCGTAATATTCAATGTTAATGCGCCGCCCTTAGGGAAACGCTCTGAAACCATACCCAGCATGGTTGGCCAAAAGAAAGTTTTAGCTATACCATAAATAGTTGCCGCAACTAATACCATTACGCCTGATGATACTGATAATAAGTACAAGCCTATTATGGCTATTGCCGAACACAAAGCCAATAAACCCGGCGATGATGCCATGTGTGATATTGGCCCGGCAAAAAACCTCAAAACGAGCATAATTAACGACGTGTAAACTAATACCCAACCCGCCTGTATACCAATTTTTTCGGTTTCGGGCTCCATTAAACCGCTTATCCAACTATCGGTACCTAATTCGGTAATTGCAAGCGGTATCATTATCAAAAGGAATATCACAAACAAGGGTTGACCTAAACTGCGTGTATATAAGCCAAAGCCTGCTGCTATTACAAGTGTAGCTACTATGCTTACCGGAGCAGACCATCCAATTACCGCACCCAGCTGAAATACAATTAATGCAGTAATAATGAGTGCTCCCAATGCACCAACTTCCTGTAGCATTTCCTTGTAAGATACGCCTGCCTGCACACGTTCATTAAGCGGAAATTTGCAGAAAAACGTTATTAACGCATAAACTACCGTAGGTATAAATATCAGCGCAATTTTGTATTCCCAGCCGGTACTTTCGCCCAGTAGCAATCCCATTATACCTCCTAAAACCAGGCCACCTGCCCAGCCAGCGTGTAAGCGACTTAACCATTTCACCTTGTCGTTAGGAAACATGGTAGCAACTACGGGGTTGGCCACTGCCTCCACAGTACCTGCACTGAGGGCGGCAATAAATGTACCTATGTACAACGTCCAATAGCCGGTAGCAAAAATGGTTAGTATGGTTGATGTGAAGTGGCAAATCACACCAAATATCATGGCGGTTTTATAGCCGATTTTATCAATTATTAAACTGAACAATACTATACTGATAGCAAATGGCCACAGGCCCACCCCAGATATTTCTCCTAATTGAGTTTGTGTTAAATTGAACTGATGCCCCCAACTCGGTAGTACTATTGCGCGTAGTACAAAACCAAATGCGGTTGTTACCAACGCAATAAAACACGCATAAAAAACTTTCATATCAGGTTTAGCGGCCTGATGGGTATTTGCAGATGTAGCTGTTTGAGCTGCCATGTTATTTAAGTTAAAAACCTGTCAACCGGTTTACCCGGTTTGACAGGCCTGTATTTAGGTTTATGCAAATTATCTTTGTTGCGGAGGTCCCTGACCAGGTGTTACTGTCAACACGCCGTTCATTATTCTCCAGTGACCCGGGAAAGAACAGATGAATGGATAATCACCGGCCTCTGTAGGAACTCTGAATCTGATCTTAACGGTTTCACCCGGATTGATCAGCTTTGTAGAGAATAGCACTTCAGGCATTTTAGGTATGTAATTCATTTCAATACCTTTTGGATCCTGAGCAAGCTTATCGGCGGCTGCGCCAACTTTTTCAAGGCTGCCTTTTTGAAGTATCAGCAAGTTATGCTGCATAAAATCAGGATTGGTAAATTCTATTTCTACAACACCACCCGCTCTTGCAGTAATTACCTTGGTGTCAAACTTCATTTCGTTCTGTATAACACCAATTTTCACAGCTTGAACCCTGTTTGCAGGTACACGTGCAAGTGCTTCAGCCTCTACGCTCTCTTTATTTTTAGCAAGGATAGTCTCAGCAGCGCCTTTTACATGTTTAGCCACGCCTACCTCTAAGGCCATGGCTATCCATTTATCTTTAGCATTAGCAGGGTCTTTTTGAGCAGCTAATAATAATGTACCTACCTCGTCAGACTGTGGCATATCTGCCAACACCAATATCATGTCCTTGCGGGCATTAAGGTCAGCATCCTTCAATACATTTGCGCCTAACAATGCTTTTGAGGTTCTTTCTGTTGCAGGCAAAACCTGAGCTGCTGCTTTACGCACACCGGCAGCCGGATGTTTAAGCGCACCTTCAGCAACGGTTAACGCTTCTGCGTTTGAACCATTTAATAAGCCTAAGCCGTGCAGTGTCCATAACGCATGGATAGCTGTTGGATTTAAGCCTATTTCATCAAGCTTGGTATCATGGATCAACTCATATAATTTAGGTGCGATCGCCTTGTTACCCGACTCAACAATTAAACGCTGAGCGGTCATGCGCCAAAACATGTTATCGCTTTTTAACCCTTTGATCAGATCGTCAGGATTATTTTTATCCAGTTTTTTAATCTCTGAAGGTTTAGCCCCCTCCCAAATTACACGATAGATACGGCCGTGCGTACGGTCACGCAGCGGGTTTACGTAAGCGTTACCTTTACCGTTTTGGAAACCCTTAGGCACCGGGTTATGCTGAATGATGTAGTTATACCAGTCTGCTACCCAAAGCGCCCCATCCGGACCAACTTCTGAGTGTACAGGAGCCATCCATTCGTCTGCACTGGCCAAGAAGCTCCAGCCATCCTGCTCTTTAAAGCCCGATCCGTCTCTTTCCAATATGGAACGGTGAATAACACGCGCGGTAGGCTCGTTAACAAAGGCAATACGATTCCAGTACTCTTTAGGGAAATTACGTGCGGTATAAAGGTTGTGACCGGCAGCAGCAGTAAAGCCATCAAATACGTCAACCTGACGCAGATTTTTGGTAACCGCGTGTACGCCGTAGTGACCGTCTATTTTTAATATTGAAGTAGCCGCAGGCAGACCAATGGTTGCCAACTGGCGTTGGTTTATACCCAGGTAGTCGCTATGTGAGTTGTTGGCTGTTGAGTAAAACACATCGTTGTTTTCTGAAAAGCCAACCCCCCAGGTATTATTGCTCAGGTTACCCACATGCTCCATCCATTTACCATCAGGAGAAAAACGGAACGCAGCGTTGCTTATTCTCATTTGCTTACCGCCAACAGTCCCGTTAAAGCCTGAGTAACCTACAGTACCCCAAATAGCATTATCAAAGCCATAGTGTAAGCTTGATGCTACGGCGTGCGTATCATTAAAGCCCCAACCTGTTATAATAGGCTCTCTTATATCAGCTTTATCATCGCCGTTAGTATCTTTTAAAAATAAAGTAACAGGCGCTTGCGCAACAATTACGCCGCCGTTAGCAAATACTATACTGGTAGGCAGGTTTAATTTATCAGCAAAAATGGTGAACTTATCAGCTTTGCCATCGCCATTGGTGTCTTCGCATATCTTGATACGGTCTGCACCCTGATCTTTGTTCTCTAATACTGTGTTAGGGTAATCAACCGTTTCAACCACCCATAAACGTCCTTTTTCATCAAAGGCCATAGCAATAGGCTTTTCAATTTGCGGCTCTTGCGCAAATAATTGCATTTTAAAACCAACAGGCAATTGGGTTAGCAGTTGAGATTCTTCGGGAGTGGTTACAGCCTGCAGTTTTGGAGCCGGATCGCGTTTCTCGTAGTTAGGGATTTCAGCATCGGTATAAGCAGGTTGTGGCTTCTTTAACTTAGCCAGATTTTTCTCTGCATCCTTACCAACAGCCCACAAGATACCGTTGTAAACCAGCTTTTTAAAGCCAGGATTGTTAAATGTTTTTTCGTTGTGACCATAAGCGGTATAAAACACACGGCCCTTGCCATAGGTGTTAGTCCAGGTGTAAGGTTCGTGATGATCGCCTTCTACTCTTTCGGTCAATACATGTATAGCCGGATTGATCTTGGTGTGTACATAGGTTTCATCCCAGGTTGTAAACGGCTGCAGATCTTTAGTGATCTGATGCTTTTTGTCAACAATTACAGATGGGAACGAATCAGTTTTATGCGATTTGAACTGGCCGCCTATTAACTTAACCACCTCATCATTATTACGGAAGCAGAAAGATGCCGAGTGCAGCGGGATAAAACCTTTACCACTCTTAACAAAGCTCAACAATGCTTCTGCCTGCGAATCGGTTATTTTATCATAATTGGCATACACTATCAAGCCATCATATTTAGGCAGGGTAGTGTTATTTAGGTCGTTAACATCTGTTGTATAAGTAATGTTAATACCGCTTTTGAAATACTCTTTTGACAGTATTTCAGCCAGCTTTTCTGAGTCGTGGTTTTTGGCCACATGCCCCAGAAATAAAAGTTCCAGCCTGCGTGGCGGTTCACTTTTAAGAAAGGTGCCTTTAAAGCTGATTACTGCCACCAGGCAGATCACAGCAAGTGCAATGTATTTTTTCATGAACTTGGGTAAAATTGGTTTTTAGCTCATCGAGTTAAGCTTAAAACAAATATGATAAAGTTATTCATTCCTTTTTTATCAAAAACCGACTGTTTTTTACCATCCAATAACTATTTTAGTGTTGATTAGTGCAATAATAAGTTATGAAGACCGCCATACACAAGTCATCAATACCTGAATCACAGATATTTACAGTTAAATACCTGGAAGAACACTACTTTGACCCTGTATGGCATTCGCATTCAGAATATCAGTTATTTGTCCCCCTTGAGGGCACCGGCACCCGCTTTATTGGCGATAGTATCAAAAATTTTACACCAAATGAGCTGATACTCATTGGGTCAAACCTGCCGCACCTCTGGCGAAGCGATGAAGCTTATTTTGAAAAGCACGCGCCTTTAAAGGTTAAGGGTATAGTTATTTACTTGCAGGAAAGTTTTTTGGGAGAACATTTAATGGTAAAAGATGAAATGCTTCAACTGCGGAACTTCTTCAAAAAATCATCGCGCGGATTGGAGTTTCATGGCAAAGTGAAAACAACGGTTATTGATATGATGAAAGAATTGCTTACCCTATCCGGGTTGCCGGCACTTATACATCTGCTTAAAATATTGAACCTGCTTGCCGAAACCAAAAGCTATAATTTTATATCGCATAATGAATATATAGAGCCCTTTAAAAAGGATGAAGCCGACCGCATGAACAGCGTTTATGAATACATACTGAAAAACTACCGGAAAAAGATCAACCTGAATGAAGTAGCTGACTTGGTTTGTATGACCCCTACCTCATTTAGCCGCTACTTTGCCTCGGCTAACAACAAGGGTTTTTCAAAATTTATTACAGAGTTAAGAGTTAAACACGCTTGCAAACTGCTTACAGAAACCGAATTGAGCGTAGCTGCTATTGCAGAACGCACCGGTTTTAAAACACTCTCCAATTTTAATAAGCATTTTAAGGACGAAATGAAGAAAAAGCCAACAGACTATAAAAAGGAATTTTTACAAATATTAAGTTAACTGCTTGCGCATAACGTAATCATTTAAAAAGTAGTCTCCCATTGGGATGTCTATCTCATATGCTATCTCAAATCCCATTTTATCATAAAACGTTTTTGCCGGATTTAATCTGTGCACATTCAGCTCTAATGTTGTAGCGCCAAGTTGCTTTACTTGTGCAATAACGCGGTTAAGCAAAGCCTTACCAAAACCCTTTCCATGGGTAGATGGCAAACAGTAAAGCTTGTGCAATCGATAAATCGCGTCATCATCAGTTGGACCATAAGCAGCAAAGCCTACCGGGCGCACTCCGTCCAAGGTCAAAAGATAAGTTTGCTCTTTCTGTTCTATTTGCTCTCTAAGCACCTCGCTTGAATACCTATCACTTAACATAAAGCTAATTTGCTCAGCTGATATTATGGGTGAGTAGTTCGGCCACCAAATATCTTCTGCCAATTGGCGGATGATTTCAACATCATTTACATTTGCCTGCCTGATCAGCATAAATTAGTGGTTTTCTTCCGGATCAATAACAGTTGATGAATGATGGACCGACTGACCGATAGCGAAGTATTCTTCCAGCTCAGACAGAGTTGATGAGCTTGTAGCCATATCTTTTATAATACGTCCTTTTTCCATCAGGATGATGCGATCACACACATCGGTAACGTGGTTCAGGTCATGGCTTGATACCAGTGTGGTTACTCCCTTGCTTTTGTTTATATCTTTAATAATATTTTTAAGACGATACTGCGTGGTGGGGTCAATATTAGCAAAAGGTTCATCAAGCATTAATAACTGAGGTGTTTGCAGCAGACAGGACACAATGCCCACCTTAGCTTGATTACCCTTTGACAAGTCGCGGATGTATTTACCTTTTTTTAGGATCTCTCCATTGAAAAACTCTCCGTAATGCATGAGCACCTCATCCACCTGCGCACGGGTTTGATTGTGCAGTCCGCCAATAAAATAAAAGTACTCTTCGGGTGTGAGGTAGTCTATCAAAAAGCCTTCATCAAGGTATGCGCCGGTATATTCTTTCCAATGTTCACCACCTGCTACAGGTTTCCCTTCTGACAAAACTTCGCCCGCATCCGGTCTGATCAGGTCAAGCATCATGCGGAATAACGTTGTTTTACCTGCACCATTGTTACCAACCAGTCCGATGCTTTCGCCTTTGTTTATTTCCAGTTGAGGCACATTCACCACAATTACACCGTTATAAACTTTTTTTATGTCTTTTACCTGTATCATGTTATTTGTTTCTAAAACCTTCAGTTATGGTGTATTTTCTGTTATAAAAATCCTGCACCAGTTTGCCTATCCAGAAGTTCCGGCTGGCAATTCCTGCAACTCCAATTATTGCCATAACTGCTAAACCCGCATTTTGTAAATGTAACAGCGCAAAAGGCGTGTAAATTAAATAAGGCGCGGCCATTAACGGGAAAGATAACAGCATTTGCGTAGCGCCTACTCCCTCCCAATTAAAAGATGCGCCCTTGCTAAGGTCAATACGCCTGGCGTTGCGGTTAGCAAAGAACAAAACAATGTAAATGTTTATACCCAGGTTCCATATATACATAACGGCATGTATCAAAACCGTTCGCCAGCCAAAATACGCATATGGCGTAGTAAGCACTAAGGCCACAGTTGAGACCGTAGTAAACAACAATATTTTAGCTTTCAGAAAATCTGTAAAGCTAACTTTACTCACCATCAGACCGTCAAAATGGGCGGCCTGCCAACTGTACAAAAACTGACCGTAACTGATTATGAAAAAGCCGGTCATGAACATTCCCACAAATACCTTGGGCCAGTCAGAGTGAGCAAAAGCCGGATTCTTATAAAATACCAATCCATAACATAAAAACACAGCCGACATGATAAATGCCGAACGCGGACGCTTGTTGCGCAATATCAGTTTTATCTCATTAGCCACCTGATCGCCAATGGCGCCGAAGCGGTCAAGTATGGGGTACTCGGTACTGGTTTTATAAGAAGCTTTTTTACGCGAAAGCTCCTCCAGGTATAAGTTTCTTTTTAGATAAAAAAAGTTCAGCGCAAACATTCCTGCAGCTAATGCTACCGGTATTAAAGCTAACGCCGGGTGCTTTAATACGTTCCCAAAAAACAGATAAGATATGTTGCGGATTGAATATAAATGCCATGAAAAATCGCCGGCAATCAGCAAGGCTAATACACCTGTAAATATGATAAACACCCAGCCGTTCAGGTTAGCCTTCCGCTTTATGTATATGGCGAGATAGTTATTAAAGACACTGATGGCCAAAACGGAAATAATGAAACCAACTGCTGCGCCGCCCCAGTTAGGCACTATCACTTTAAAGATGAAAGGGAACGCCAGAATAAAAGGCCAAAGATTGAAAAAAGAGAATAAAGCCGTAAAAGCCAGATAACCAACTATCAAATTACGCCTTACCGGCAAATGCAAATAAGGTTGCACCCGCAATGTTGGCAGCTCCTGTAATTGCAAACGAGATAGCAGATCAAATAAAAAGTAAATTAAAACAAACCCACAAAAAACAACTGTCAAATCCTCGTTGGGAAATCTGTCTTCTATGATCTTATCCATAAGAAAACCAACCACCAGAAAACTAATAAGGAAATATAGGATGAGCAACCCCATAAATATGCGCACACCTATGCTTTTACCTGTATTTTTTGAACGCCAGAAAGCTTTTAGTTCATGCCTTAGGAAAGTTGATATCATGTGGGGATCAGTTTATTGGAGCTCAAGATACTAATATTTATACCTGTCGCCCCAGAGTTTTTTTAACTTTTCTTTTGACTCATTCTCCCGCGCGTTGTTACCGGGTTCATAAATTTTGGTTCCCTTAATGGCATCAGGGAGGAAATCAATATTTACAAAGTTGCCTTCATAACTGTGGGCATATTTGTAATCTTTACCGTAGCCGATATTCTTCATGAGCTTGGTGGGGGCATTCCGTAAGTGCAATGGCACAGGCAGATCACCTGTTTGCTTAACCAGACTTAACGCCGCGCCAATAGCCGTTGTAGCCGAGTTACTCTTAGCCGATGTAGCCAGGTAAATAGCAGTCTGCGATAAGATAAGTTGCGACTCGGGCATACCGATAACATTTACTGAGTTGAAGCAGGCCTGTGCCAGCAGTAAGGCGTTTGGGTTGGCATTGCCGATGTCTTCTGATGCCAATATCAACATACGGCGGGCAATGAAAAGCGGGTCTTCCCCGCCTGCTATCATGCGGGCCAGCCAATATACCGCACCGTTAGGGTCGCTGCCGCGCATAGATTTGATGAATGCCGAGATAATATCATAATGCTGCTCGCCAGCTTTATCATACAGCGCCATGTTTTGCTGCACATGGTCAAGCACAGTTTTGTTGTTGATCTCGATGGTTTTGCCAGATATGGCGTTCACCAGCAGGTCGAATATATTGAGAAGCTTACGGGCATCGCCGCCAGACAAGCGCAGCAGCGCCTCGTTCTCCTTTATGGTGATCTTCTTTTTGCTTAGCACTACGTCTTCGCGCATGGCCTTATTGAGCAGGCCCATCAGGTCATTTTCTTCCAGATGTTGTAAAATATAAACCTGGCAGCGCGATAGCAACGCCGAGATCACCTCGAATGATGGGTTCTCGGTAGTGGCGCCTATTAACGTAACTATTCCTCGTTCCACCGCACCAAGCAGCGAGTCTTGCTGCGATTTGGAAAAACGGTGGATCTCATCAATAAACAGTACAGGTAGGGCATCGCCTTCGTCGCGAAGGCGCGAGGCCGTTTCTATAACCTCCCTTATATCTTTCACGCCGGAGTTAATTGCGCTTAAGGAAAAGAAAGGCCTGTCTTGCGTTTGCGATATAATGTAGGCCAGCGTTGTTTTTCCTACACCCGGCGGCCCCCAGAACAGCATAGATGGCAGCACGCCGCTTTCAATGGCTTTGCGCAAAACCGCTCCTTGCCCAACAAGATGTTTCTGACCCACATAATTATCCAGGTTTTCGGGGCGCATGCGCTCGGCTAATGGCGGCAGATTGTTCATGATGGTAAAGTTAGCGCATGCGCTTTCTAAATCCTAAAAAGGTTAGTAAAAACTAATCTTCCCGAATTTGATAGTTAAAATGAAACACCGCAGTTTGTGTGATAAAGCATTAATTTTTGTAAGTTTAAATATTTAACATCTGCATTATGCCCGAGTACTTAAACTCATTTATTCATTTGGTATTTATTGGTTTTGTGGCATTGTTTCCGGTCGTGAACCCTGTAGGAACAGCGTTTATTGTCAACCCTTATTTTGAATCGCTTACGCAGAAGGAGCGTTTGAACGCGGTAAAAAAAATAACCCTATATGCGTTTTTAGTGTGCATGGTAACTTTACTCATCGGGCATTGGATACTGGAGCTTTTTGGGATATCTATACCCATTATCCAACTGGCCGGTGGAATAATGATCTGCAAGATAGGCTGGGAATCACTATCATCAGACGAAAGCGAGCCTGACACATCAACTCCGGTTAATACATCTGATGCAGAGGTTGTTTCCGCCAACTTTACGCGCATAGAAGGGCAACTGTTTTTTCCTATCACCTTCCCTATGACCACCGGCGCAGGCACCATTGCGGTTTTGTTTACCCTGAGCGCCAATGGTGCCGACAGGGCCTTCAGCAATTATCTCATCAATATAGGCGCGCTGCTTATTTCAGTTTTAGGCATTTGTATACTCATCTACCTGTTTTTTGCCAACACTAAACGGATGATCAGCTACATTGGCTCGCGTAATGAAAAGATCATCAACCGCTTAATGTCATTCCTGATATTTTGTGTAGGATTGCAAATTGCCTCGGGCGGTATTATCAATTTGGTTAAGACACATTTTTTGATGAAGTGATGCAGAAAACAAAAAAGCCTCCAAAATTGGAGGCTCCTATATTTATGCTACTCTTAAGGGATAAGCCGATTATCCTTTTACACGCTCAACGTAAGTACCGTTAGTCGTGTCAACTTTAACTTTGTCGCCAATGTTAATGAACAATGGCACGTTGATCTCTGCACCGGTTTCAACGGTTGCTTTTTTCAAGGCGCCGCTTGAGGTATCGCCTTTAACCGCAGGTTCGGTGTAAGTAATTTCTAACTCGGCTGACCCCGGGATCTGACCCATAATAGGCTCTTCGCTTTCAAAAGCAACAATAAGGTTCATTCCTTCTTTAAGGAATTTTACCGCCGGACCAAATAATGATTTTGGCACGTTGTGCTGATCGTAAGTAGTATTGTCCATTATCACCAACTGATCGCCATCCTCATAAAGGTATTGGTAATCATTGGTTTCAACGCGGGCAATATCAACCTCTTCGTCTGTACGGAAACGGTATTCAACCAGTTTACCGGTTTTTACGTTACGCATACGGGCCTGGTAAAATGCACGCAGGTTGCCGGGTGTGCGGTGTATAAATTCTTCTACCTGTATCAACTCGCCATTAAAGCGCAGTATATTTCCGTTTCTTACGTCAGATGCTTTTGCCATTACAATATTATTGAGGCGCAAACTTAGGGAGTTAAGGCGAGAGTTGCAAATGGTGGGTTATTAGTATTTATATGTGGGGGTGGTGGCTCTGGTCCGGGTGAACCACCAAGAGCCCTAAGAACCACCAAGAACCCAAAGAGCCACCAAGAACCACTAAGAGCCACCAAGAGCTACTGACAAAATCCTGTCAGTAATTACTACCCTCTTTAAGCATTTTGAGCGAATAAAAGCTATCACGCCAGTAAATACCACCCTGTTTAAGTGTTATCAGCATCGATTTTAAAAATATATACCCCATTAGCCCACCTGCAAATGGTATTACAAACGCGTACCACCATTTATTGGGCTTAATAGTAAGCATGTAAATTATTTGAGCGAATAGTACCGCGCCCGCCAATAGCTTAATATTAACACCGCCAAAAATAAGCATAACGGGTATAGGCAAAGTAAAACAAACTATGCAAGCCATAATAAAACCTATTGCCATAACCGGATTATAACCAGCCGTTGCGAAGGTGTTCTTCATTAAACCGTCAACAAACTGTTTCAAACTGGTGTACCATTCCAGACCGATGGCTTCCCTTCCTCCTAAAACACCCTGCCGCAAGCCGGCCATTTTAATGTTTTTACCGAGCATCACATCATCGTCCGGCCGCAATTTAATATTGGCGTGTGTGCCTGCCTTCTCATAGGCGCTACGCTTTACCAGGCAAAATGCGCCAACCCCAATGTGCGCCTTTGTACCTGGCTTAATGGCATCCCAGGGCCGCAAGTAGATCATGAGCATAATGGTGAATGATGACAGCACACTATTAAGCAAGCCCGATCTGGATATTATGTTGGGTAGCACTGCAAGGTTATCCAAATTGTTGTTTATAGCGTAGCCCACGGCTTTGCTAATAGCGTCCGGTTGATATTCCACATCAGCATCAGTAAATAGCATCCATTCTTCGGTACTTGAAAGGTAGCCCTGATATAAGGCATTATTTTTACCTAACCAACCATGGGGCAGATCAGCAATAGTTGTTACCGTTAGCTGTGGGTACTTTGCATTTAACTTACTTAAAATCTCACCGGTACTATCAGTCGAGCGATCGTTTACCGCGATGATGCGATAATTAGGATAATTGATATTACAAACGCTTTGCAACGCGTTTTCCAGATTCTCTTCCTCGTTACGCACCGGGATAATAATTGCCAGGGGTGGAAAAGCGTTGCTGAGCGGCTGATCCTTCAGCATCTTTATTTTCTTAAATCCAATTATCAGGTAAACAACAACACCTATCCAGGTAGCACCCGCAACAATACCATATATCTCAAGCAGGGTGTTTATGGTCATGCTGTTATTTATAGTCTGATATACTTAAGCGGTGTTTACAAAAACTGTACTCATGTTCCTGGTTAGAGCAAACTATGGTTAGCCTTCCGGCTGAGAAACGCTCAACCAGATTGAGGTACCAGTCTACGCCCTGGTTATCCAGATTTGATGTAGGTTCGTCCAGCATCAACATAGGCGTGTCAGAACAAAAGGCCAGCGCGAGTTTTAAACGCTGTTTCATTCCCGAAGAAAAGTATTTAATAAGTTTGGCTTTGCTGCCCGGTAAGCTAAGCAGTTCTATTAAGTTTTCTTTGGTGATACCGGCCTGGTAGTTTTTAAATTTGAAATGAAAGTCTATCATCTCTTCCAATGAGAATTCCTCAATCAACTCAAGGTAGGGAGCAGCTAAACTCAGGTAATTGAAAACTTTTTCCACCTCCAGCGCCAGTCCATCAAGGGCAAACTCAATTTTACCGGTTGAAGGCCCTAAACTACCATTTAAAATTTGCAGCAGCGTTGATTTACCCGAACCATTAGGCCCAAGTACTGCATAGCTTTCGCCGGTAGTAAAAGTATAATCGATCCCCTTAAATATCCAGTCGCGGTTAAAGCGGCGGCCTATTTGATTGAGGGAGATGGTTAGTTGGTTGTCCATAGTCCATAGTCGATAGACCATAGTAAATTGCTCCATGGACTATCGACTATCGTCCATGGACTTATGTTAAATTCCAAACCCCTTCATAATACCACGTTGCGAGTTCGATACGAAATTGACTATCTCGTCGCGTTCAACAGTTGGCTTAAATTCGGCCTCAATAATATCAAGGGCTTTGGTTACATTGTATTTTTTAAGGAAGATGATCCGGTAGATCTCCTGTATCTCGTTAATGGTTGCTGCTGAAAAACCTCTCCTACGCAAGCCAACTGAGTTAATACCAATATATGACAATGGTTCACGGCCAGCTTTTGTAAAAGGAGGTACATCTTTACGTACTAACGAGCCGCCCGATATCATGCTATGCGCACCGATCTCTACAAACTGATGCACTGCTGATGTTCCGCCAATGAAAGCGTGATCATAAACATTGATGTGCCCTGCCAGCTGCACAGAGTTAGCTATGATCACATTATCGCCAATAACACAATCATGGGCTACGTGCACGTAAGCCATCAACAAGCAATTACTGCCAATTGTGGTAGTGTTTTTATCAAGAGCGGTACCGCGGTTAAGGGTTACGCATTCGCGGATAACGGTATTATCGCCAACGGTAACGGTGCTGGGTTCGCCTTTGTATTTCAGATCCTGCGGTGGTGCAGAAACAACAGCCCCCGGAAAAATGCGACAATTTTTGCCAATACGTGCACCATCCATTATCACCGAGTTTGAACCTATCCAGGTACCTTCTCCAACCTCCACATCCTTGTGGATAGTAACAAAAGGTTCAATCACAACATTGTCGGCTATTTTGGCCTGCGGATGTATATATGCTAAGGGTTGGATCATGTTCTGTTATTACGAATTTTGTTTTCTTACTATCTGCGCCATTAACTCGGCCTCTACTACCACCCGCTCACCTACTGTACCAATGCCCTTCATCTGCGCAATACCGCGGCGGATAGGCGCTAACAGGTTACAATGGAATATTAACGTATCGCCGGGCACAACCTTATCTTTAAACCGCGCATTTTCTATTTTTAAGAATAAGGTGATGTAATTTTCAGGATCGGGAACAGTGTTCAGAACCAAAATTCCGCCGGTTTGTGCCATAGCCTCAATTTGTAATACACCCGGGAAAAGCGGTGCATCAGGGAAGTGTCCTTTAAATATTTCCTCGTTCATGGTAACATTCTTCAAACCTACTACGTGGCTTTTTGAAAGCTCCAGAATTTTATCGATCAGCAACATAGGCTGACGGTGAGGTAATATCTTCATGATCTGCACGGTATCATAAACCGGCTTCATGTTAGGATCATACACCTTAAAGTGCTTGCGGCTACGCTCTTTTTTGATCAGCGTTTTTATTTTTTTGGCGAAAGCAACGTTTGCAGCGTGTCCGGGTCTTGCAGCCATAATATGCCCGCGCAGTGGGACACCTACCAGCGCCAGATCACCGATCATATCCAGCAGTTTGTGGCGTGCGGGCTCGTTTTGATGGCGCAGTTCAATATTGTTTAAGATGCCCTGCGGAGCAACTTTTATGTCTTTACGGTTAAATAGTTTAGCCAGGTGTTGTAATTCCGACTCGTCAACATTCTTATCAACCACTACAATGGCATTATTAAGATCGCCGCCTTTTATCAGGTCGTGCTTTAACAGCATTTCCAGTTCATGCAAAAAGCAAAATGTACGGCTTGACGCAATCTCTTTAACAAATTCGGTTATACTTGATATAGTAGCATGCTGGCTGCCCAATACCTGCGAGTTATAGTCAACCATACAGGTAAAGCGGTAATCATCCAAAGGCATGGCTACCATGTCTACCTTGCGGTCTGGTTCCGAGTAATGTATGTTGTAAGGAATATGATAATATTCACGATCAGCATCCTGCTCAACCAAACCTGCATTTAATATGGCGTCAACAAACTGAATAGAACTTCCGTCCATGATGGGTGTTTCCGGACCATCCATATCAATCAGCACATTGTCTATCTCCAAGCCAACCAAGGCTGCCAAAACATGCTCAATTGTACTCACGCTCGCACCGTTTTGCGACAAGGTAGTACCTCGTGAAGTATCGGTAACATTATCAACATCGGCATCAATAACCGGCATTCCCTCTACATCTACCCTCCTGAATTTATAGCCATGGTTCTCGGGTGCAGGGTTGAAGGTCATGGTTACTTTCTCGCCTGTGTGTAAACCCGCGCCAGATACAGTTACCGGCGCCTTGATAGTTCTTTGTTTAATGTTCATCTTTTAGTCATTGGTCATTGGATATTAGTCATTAGGCTTCAATCTAACTAATCAACTAATCTCCAATCACTATTCACCAGCCTTCAGCTGCGCTATTATTTTTTCTAATTCGTTTACCCGCTTCTCCAGTTCAGGCAGGCGTTGTATCACAATGTTTGACCGCATCTGGCTGCCGTAAGCAAACGCCGGCGAACCAGCCACCTTGGTATTTTCTTCCTTAATGGTTTTGCCTATGCCTGATTGTGCCTGGGCCTGTGTACCTTTTGCCAGGCTGATATGCCCAACCACACCAACCTGGCCGCCTAACAATACGTTCTCGCCAAGTTTGGTACTGCCAGATATGCCGGTTTGTGCGGCTATTACCGTATTGGCGCCAATTTCAACGTTGTGAGCTATTTGCACCAAATTATCCAGTTTCACACCGTTATGCAATACAGTTGATCCCATAGTAGCGCGATCAACAGTTGTGTTTGAACCAACCTCAACGTCATTTGCCAGCACCACATTACCTATTTGCGGTATTTTAGTGTAGGTACCATCAGGGTTAGGCGCAAAGCCAAAACCATCGCTGCCTATAACCGCGCCGGAGTGTATGATAACATTGTTACCTAACACACAATCAAAATACACCTTTACATTGGCAAAAAGTGTACAATCGTTGCCGATAGTTACATTATCGCCTACATATGTGTGCGGATAGATCTTGCTATTGTTACCAATCTTTACACCCGGGCCAATATACGCGAACGCACCTACGTAAACGTTTTCGCCTAAAGTGGCTGTTTCGTGTATAAAGCTGGGTTGTTCAATACCTTCTTTATGTAATTTATAGGTGTTATACTTCTCAAGCAATATGGTAAAGGCGCTGTAAGCATTCTCTACCCTTATTAATGTAGCCTTTACAGGAGCGCTTAACTGTAAATTGCTGTTTACAATAGCAATTGAGGCATCTGTGGTGTACAGGTGCTGCTCATATTTTGGATTAGACAGAAAAGTTAAACTACCCGGAGTTCCCTCCTCTATTTTAGCGAGGCGGTTAACGGTAACAAGCGGGTCGCCCTCAACCGTTCCGTTTAATACAAATGCTATATCCTGTGCTGTAAACTGCATTGCGGCAAATTTATTAAAATTAGTGATTAGTTGATTAGTGATTGGTGATTAGGTGTCATCAGTCTATTTTTAACGGTTAAAAACTAATCTCTAATCACAAATCACCTAATCTCTGGCTACCAAATCTTTACTATAACAAAGTATGTATTTCTTAACCGTTTTAGCCAGGGCCTCTAAATTAGAGTTATCGCTGGCGGCGGCAATATCTATTATACTTCCATTCTTCATTAATATACGTATGTTTCCATCGCCTGGTTGATAGGCATCATTCCTTATAGAATCACCAAATACAAAATACCCGGCATCCTCCTTTGAAATATTGTAGCGCGATGCTGCCCTTTCGGTCAATTCATCAATGTAGCCTGCTGCTATAGGCTGGGCGGTAATATCTACATGAAAAAGCTTGCGCTGTACAAAATCTGTACACAGCTTGGCCAGTACAAAATCTTCATGCGTAGCCCAAACTTTTACTGCCGACATGATATCGGTATCATCTAAAGCTGTGAATATTTCCAGGTGATGATCAGCCAGCAGTGACGCATCGCCGGTAATTTTATTGGTTAACAGGTGCTCCAACGCAGGTGTGGCAAAAAGCCTGTGCCCTTGCATAACCAATTTTCGTGCGCGTTGTAATATTTTAACCAGTAATTGCTCGCCGGCAATAACCGTTTTATGCAGATATACCTGCCAGTACATCAGGCGGCGGGCAATTAAAAATTTCTCAACCGAGTAAATGCCTTTTTCTTCAATGGCTATATGCCCATCTTTTACATTCAGCATTTTGATGATGCGATCTGAACTGATCACACCTTCGGATACTCCGGTAAAAAAACTATCGCGGTTCAAGTAATCCAGTCTATCCATATCCAGCTGACTTGAAACCAGTTCGTGCAAAAAGCCCTTTGCGTACGTGCCTTTAAATATGCTGATGGCAGTAGTTAACCGACCATCAAACTGCTTGTTGAGCCGGTCCATCAGCATAACAGAGATATCCTCATGCGAGATTCCTTCAACCAGCGTATGTTCTAAAGCGTGAGAGAAGGGACCATGACCAACATCATGTAATAATATAGCAATGGTTACGCCTTCCTCCTCGTCAGGGGTTATCTCGTGTCCTTTTGAGCGCAATACCTCAAGGGATAACTTCATCAGATGCATAGCACCCAGCGCATGATGAAAACGGGTATGCAAAGCGCCGGGGTAAACCAGGTGGGTCATGCCCAATTGTTTAATATACCTTAGTCGCTGAAAATATGGGTGTTCGATCAGGTCAAAAACCAGATCGGTTGGTATGGTGATAAACCCGTAAACCGGGTCGTTAATTATCTTTCGCTTATTCAAATGCAGATTTTATATTGCAAAAATGACAAAATAAAATAAATAAAGCGATTAACACCCTTATGTTAATTTTTGTTAATTAAGCTATAAAACCGTAACAATTAACTTGCTTTGGGGTTAATTGAAAGCTAAGCCTTATTTTTATGGCAGCCGCTATTATTTGACTTTACAATACATACCATGCAAGATACCAACATACTTTGGGCCGACGACGAAATAGATCTGTTAAAACCACACGTGCTTTTTCTAAATGAAAAAGGATATAAGGTGACTACCGTAACCAATGGTAATGATGCCATTGAAGCTTTTACCAATGCCTATTTCGATCTGGTTTTTTTGGATGAGAATATGCCCGGCCTAACCGGTATTGAAACACTGGCGCGCATCAAAAATATTAATAACGATGTACCGATTGTAATGATCACCAAAAGCGAGGAAGAGTATTTGATGGAAGACGCTATCGGTTCAAAAATTGATGATTACCTTATTAAACCGGTGCACCCCAAACAGATATTGCTCACCATAAAAAAACTAACGGAGAATAAGCGTCTGGTAACCGAACGTACCACCATGGCTTATCAGCAGGATTTCCGGAACCTGGGTATTACTTTAAATGACAACCTGAGCTACCAGGAGTGGGTTGATGTTTACAAGAAATTGATATACTGGGAATTGGAGCTGCAGCAGCTGGAAGACGCAGGTATGCATGAAATATTAACCATGCAAAAGGCCGAGGCCAATACACAGTTCTGCAAGTTTGTTGAGAAGAACTATCTTGGATGGCTCAAAAATCCGGAAGACGCGCCGATAAATTCAAGTCAGCTGTTCCGGAAAAAAGTATTTCCTAAACTGGATGGTAAAGGCCCGCTGTTTTTTATACTGATAGATAATTTGCGCTATGATCAGTTCAAGATCATTAATCCTATCATCTCAGAATATTTCCGTTTGGAGGAAGAAGATACTTATTATAGTATACTGCCTACCGCCACCCAATATGCACGAAACTCCATTTTCGCCGGCCTGATGCCGCTGGATATGGAGAAACGCTTCCCTGATAAATGGCAAAATGATGAAGACGAAGGCGGAAAGAACCTGTTTGAAGCTGATTTCCTGGCTGATCAGCTCAGCAGAGTATTGCGCAAAGACGTTAAGCACTCTTACCATAAAATATTGAACCTGGACGAAGGCCGCAATCTGAATGATACGGTTAGCAATTTACTGAAAAACGATCTGAATGTAGTGGTTTACAACTTTGTTGACATGCTGTCTCACGCGCGTACTGATATGCAAATGATACGCGAGCTGGCCAGCGACGATGCAGCTTACCGCTCTTTAACACTATCTTGGTTTGAGCACTCGCCACTGTTAGACCTGCTTAAGTTTCTAAGTACCAAACAGGCGCGTGTTATTATCTCTACAGACCATGGCACCATCCGTGTAAAAAAACCAAGCAAGTTAATTGGCGACCGCAATACCAATACCAACTTACGTTACAAACAGGGCCGTAATCTTAATTTTAACGCGAAAGACGTTTTCCATATACGCAACCCGCATGACGCTATGCTGCCTAAACTGCATGTAAGTTCAAGTTTTGTTTTTGCTAAAGAGGATACCTTTTTTGTTTACCCTAACAACTACAACCACTTTGTTAATTTTTATAACGAGACCTTTCAGCATGGGGGTATCTCTTTAGAAGAAATGATCATCCCGGTAGTTACTTACGGGCCGAAATAGGAATAATTAACTTAAAATTTAAACGGTTATACCTATTTTTAAGCATGGTATTAACCGGAAGTAATTTCATCCTCAGGCGCTGGGAGGTTGGCGATGCACCGTCGCTGCGAAAAAATGGTAACGACGAACGTGTTTCATCAATGCTTCTTGATCGGTTTCCAGCCCCATATACACTGGAAGATGCTGAAGCATTTATCAACCTGAAAATACCTGAAGAACCTGTAACCAACTTTGCTTTAGAGATTGAAGGTGAAGTGGCCGGTGTGATCGGGGTTGATATGAGGGCAGACATCTATCGCAAAACACCGCTGTTGGGGTATTGGATAAGCCCCACATTTAGCGGGAAAGGTATAATGACCGAAGCTGTAAAGCTTATTGCGGATTACGCTTTTTCAAATCTTGATGTTATTTGCATACAGGCTAATACTTTAGGTAACAACATAGCTTCAATGCGGGTGTTAGAGAAGGCCGGCTTTAAAAAACAAGGCATATTAACTGCATCCGTTATAAAAAATGGATTAATTTTAGACGAGTGCATTTACACCCTACATCCGCCTAAAACAAAATCCCGGTAATTCAATTCATTTACTATGCTGCCCTTACTAACTGCCCAACAAATTCGAGAAGCCGATGCCTATACCATCAGTAATGAGCCTGTAAGTTCAATTGATCTGATGGAGCGGGCCTCTAAAGCGTTTGTTGGTTGGTTTGTAAATCATTACCCTGATCGAAAAGAAAGCATAGCTGTTTATTGCGGCTCAGGCAACAATGGCGGCGACGGGCTGGCCATTTCACGCATGTTGTTTGAGCATGGCTATACCCAACTTGATGTTAAAATAGCAAGCTACTCCAATCGTTCAACAGCCGATTTTGACACCAACTTAGCCCGTTTAATTCAACTGGCTATTCCAATCACCGCACTTTTACCCGGCGAAGATCTTCTGCAGGAAAATGCTGCGATTATTATAGACGCGCTTTTAGGCACAGGTTTAAATAAAGCTTTAAGCGGCGATTATGAAAAGCTTGCCAAATTCATTAACGGTTTATCAGCAGGAAAAGTAGCTGTTGATATTCCAACAGGTTTTTTTGCGGATGGAGAGATGCCCGTCGATGCGCCTGTTATTAAGGCCGATGTTGTGATCTCGTTTCAACAACCCAAGATCAATTTCCTGCTGCCTGATTCGGCAAAGTATGTAGATTGCTGGCAAACGGTTAACATTGGACTAAGCGAGACTTTTACCAATTCTCTCGATTCTCCCTATCAATTTCTTGAGGAAAAGGATGCAAGAGCGTTAATTAAGCCGCGGCATCATTTCAGTAACAAAGGCACTTATGGGCACGCATTCATTATTGCCGGTGAAGCTGAAACCATGGGTGCAGCACTGCTGAGTTCGTCTGCATGTTTATATGCAGGTGCAGGGTTAACTACGGCATGCATACCGCAAGCCGGTTTATTCGCATTAAACAGTTCCCATCCGGAAATTATGGCCGTTTTGCGGCAGGATGATGAACAACTAAATATTGAATGGGATAAATATACAGCTGTTGGTATTGGCCCGGGATTGGGTAAGAAAGCAATTGCACTTCAACTATTAAGTGATGTATTGGAGCGTTTTTGCAACCCTATAGTTGCAGATGCTGATGCGCTTAATTTATTAGCCGAAAACCCCATCCTGTTAAAAAAACTACCTGCAGAGAGTATTTTGACGCCGCATATGAAAGAATTTGACCGCTTGTTTGGTGAGCACAATAACTGGTGGCAACGCATGCAAACGGCGCGTGTAAAAGCTGCGGAGTTGGGTATTAATATAGTTTTGAAGAATGATTATACCCTTATAATTACGCCTCACGGCAAGGTTTACTTTAATTCAACAAGTAACCCTGCCATGGCAACGGGAGGTATGGGCGATGTATTAACCGGGATTATAACCTCATTGATTGCACAAAAATACCAACCTGAGGAAGCCTGCCTGCTTGGTGTATATATTCACGGTAAAGCTGGCGATGAACTGGCGCTTCCCGACCGGGCCTATGTGGTTACGCCAACCCAGATAGCCAACAGGTTGCCTGCTACAATGGCAAAATTGTTGGCATAAAAAAAACGGAGGCGAGTATCACACCTCCGTTTTCCTAACATATTAACTGATCTTATAAAGAACTAATACTCTCGCTTTGTTTAACTATAAGACACCCATTATATAGGTTTCGTTACAGTAAAATGAATGTTTTTTTTCAAAAACGTTACCAAAAATGCGTTCGGCAGCACAATGCGTTTCATTTTACTTTTAAACCAAACGCTTTCAAGCCAAAAATGGTATATCAACATCCATTTTTAACAATTTTTAACTAAAACAGAAAAAAAAGAAGATTTTTTTGAGAAATCCCGTCAGATTAAAACTGACCAATTACCACCATTTCGTTCATGGTTGGGTTAACACTGCCGCCTCGAGGCTCAAGTGTTACAGCAAATGCGCTTGCCAGTGCAACAGGTTTCATAGGCACCATATCAACCGAGTCGGCTATAGCTTTGTCAAACACTCCAAGGTCAACAGGTTTGCCGTTAACAATCGCCCATAGCTGGTACTGGTGGTTAGTATCATTTTTAGGGAGTTCAGTACCTCCCATGTCAATCATTACTTTCTTTTTAACAGGGCTCCACGCAACGGTCATTTTAGCGGAAGGCATTTTGTCAGTGCCTTTTAAGGTAAGAAGTTTAAAAGATGGATCTCTGAAAACGCTGATTTCTTCGCCCATTTGGTTGATAACCTTACTAAACCTTTCATTTTGCGTATTCAGCACTAACAACTGCTGATTGCTGTGCTGCAGCTTATTGTAAACGTTATAAAGTGCAACAAGGCTACCTATGAGCATAACCAGGCTTGCCGCGAACGCGTATTTATAAAAACTGCCTTTGCCCGGAGGATTTAACTGAACAACATTAGCTTCAGGCTGCGTGCGTTTCTTATCAAAGGTTGTATCATCAGCAAAATTGGTTAACACACTGCCAAGCGTTCTGGCGCGGTGCTGCTCAGATGGTTGAACTGCATTTTCTTCGGCATAGAACTCCATAGCTTGCTCTACCTCATGCAGCTCTGCTTTTATTGCAGGATGAGTGGCCGCCATTTGCTCTACCTGGACGCGTTCTTCGGGGCTAACATCCCCTAAAACATACAGCTCAAGTATGCCGGATTCAATATATGCTTTTACTTCGTTCAACTTTCGTTAATTAAAATACTTCCTTAACTCAATAATGGCTGTTCTTAACCGCGTTTTTATTGTTCCAAGCGGTATGCCCAGTTCTTCGGCGGCCTCTACGTGGGTATAACCTTTAAAGTATACCAGATCAAGTATGGCCTGCTGCTCGGGCTTCAAGGTTTTCACCATGTCTTTTATTCCCAGCAATTCGGGTTTGTAAACCGTATTTCTTTGCTCGTCAATGAAAGTTACGTTATTTTCTATCTCCTGGTTTTTAGTTTGGTTTTTAAAATCGCGCGATCGCAGCTTATCAATAGAAAGATTACGCGCAATGTTTACCATCCAGGTAAAAAGTCTGCCCTTTTCAGGGCTGTAGGCAGCAAATGAGTGCCATATTTTCACAAACGTTTCCTGCAAAACATCTTCGGCTGTAGGGGTATCATTAATAATGCGCGAAATAACGCCAAACAATGAAGCTGAGTACATATCATACAAAGCATCAATGGCTATTTTTTCACGCCTTTGCAGGGCCAGAACGAGTTCTTCTTCTGTAAGAGATATTTTCCTTTTTTTACTCAACGGGATGAATATAAAAAGGATATGTTAGATTTCAAACAGATGTTTTTCAGCATGGTAAGATGAACGCACCAATGGGCCGCTCTCTACATACCTGAATCCTTTACTTAATCCAACTTCTTTATAAAATGCAAATTGATCAGGATGTATCCAGTCAACCACCGGGTGATGATTACGTGTAGGCTGTAAATATTGGCCTAAAGTTAAAATGTGTACGCCCGCAGCCAAAAGGTCGTCCATGGCTTCTAAAACGTCAGCCTCTGTTTCACCTAAACCCAGCATAATGCCCGATTTTGTACGTAAACCTGCTTCTGATATCTGCTTTAAAGCTTCTAAACTGCGATCATATTTTGCTTGTATGCGTACCTCGCGGGTAAGTCGCCTAACGGTCTCCAAATTGTGAGATACCACCTCGGGGCGGGTTTCCAATACACGGGCCAGATTATTCCATATGCCTCTAAAATCAGGTAGCAATGTTTCTAAAGTAGTATCAGGACTTTCGCGGCGAATAGCATTGATGGTTTCTGCCCAAATAATAGAGCCTCCATCTTTTAAATCATCGCGGTCAACCGACGTAATAACACAATGCTTAACCTGCATTAACTTAACAGAATTGGCCACACGGTTAGGCTCATCAGTATCAACAGCCAACGGCCTGCCGGTTGCAACTGCGCAAAACGAGCATGAACGGGTACAAATATTACCTAATATCATAAAGGTAGCTGTGCCCGCGCCCCAGCACTCGCCCATGTTTGGGCAATTGCCGCTTTCGCAAATAGTATGCAGTTTATGGTTATCAACCAAACTACGTACATGCGCATATTCTTTTCCCGTAGGAAGCTTCACTCTCAACCAATCTGGTTTGCGTGTTTGTTGATTAGCAGGAATTACCGGCAATTCTATCATATTACAAAAGTATATAAAAACCTTTTAAAGCATTAGGTATACGGCGCAAATATTACAGCCATTTGATGCAATACTTTACGAAATAGCGTGCTCAATTACAACAAAAGGCTGTTAGAAATGTCTGCCAGATCAGCACATGGCGCTGCAAGGCCCAAGGTCTCTCCTATTTTATTGTAGATAATTGCGGAGGTTGCGCCTTGTGCACGCAGGTATTGTAAAGATGTTGAACCGGCAGACTTGGATAGTTTATCAACGCCGTTAACAGTTAGCAATTGATGATGATGAAACGTTGCGTTACTAAATTGATACAGATCAAGTACCCTGGCCAGGTAGTGCTGCGCTATGGTGGAAGGCCATAGATCCTCTCCTCGAACTATCAGGTCAACGCCAAAATGCACATCATCAATTAACGAAGAAAGCTGATAGGCAGAATGTCCGTCCTTTTTCCTCACTATAAAATTTTTCATTTCGGAAGGTAGGTTAAACTCAACCCTGCCGTTTGCGAGTGTGTTAATTGATACCGGCTCATTGTCCGTTATTAATCGCCAGGCTGAGTTAGGTGTATTAAGAGGATAAGAACTTTCTGCACATTTACAGATGTAGCCTGGTGTTTGTAACTGTTTACGCGAACAAGTGCAGGCAAAAACCAGTTTTCTTTTAGCTAACTCATCGAGTGCAGGGTTATAAAGCTCCAATCGTTGTAATTGCGACCATTGATTTTGAAATTCAGCCGCGCTGCCCGGGCCTATCTGCCATTGAATATTTAAAAATTTGAGTGTTTCAAAAACATCCTCAACATACCGCGATTCTACACGGTCGCGGTCAAGGTCGTCAATACGCAGTAGCAGACTCGCATTGGTATTTTTTGCAATAGCGGCGGTAAGTACAAACGATAGGGCATTGCCTAAATGCAAATATCCGCTGGGTGTTGGCGCTATCCTTGTTAACCTGAACTTTTCACCCCAATTGCTCATATAGAACAAAATTAAGCAGATTTATAAAGCAATACGCATAAATATTAACCGGCACATACGTTTTAAACATTATTTGCCGTTTTAATATTGTGATGCAAGGATGGGTGTGGTTGGAAAATTTAACAACTGTTTATAAATGAGCGCGATATAACGAAACCTATATTTTAATTTTTCGTTAAACTTATAAAAACTTATTAGGCATGAACAACATAAGCAATCTGCACAGCAAGGTACACACATGGCTAAGCACCATTGGCTTCCGTTTAAATACATCGCAAACTAATAAGCGGAGTAAAATAACAACCAACCACTACTTTTTTGAAACATTTAACCTATTAGAAAAAAGCAAATGGGGTGAGCAGGAAAAATCAAAGTATTTGTGCTTTGATATGTACGGCGAAAAAATAAATGTGCGCTCACTGCTTGATCTGCAAACCGCCTTTTTTGAAAATATAAGTCAGTTAAAATAACCGGTATTATATACGGCGTTTCAAGGTTATAACAACACGATCGGTAAGCTTTCCCCGGGATATTTCTACAAGAACATTTCTGCCGTCTTTTGATTTAAAAAGATCGTCAACTTGTTGTAAACTCATTCTGTTAACCGGCTTGAAGTTAATTGAAAGTATTTCATCATTTGGCAGTATGCCCACATCAGCGGCAGCTGAACCAGGATCAACTTTTTCAACAATAAGGCGGTTAAAATTTTTGCCTGCGGCATGGTAGCTCATCCCGCTCATATCATGCTCCGAAACTTCTTTAAAATTAAGGTTGGGCTTTAAACACATCATGCCATTTTGATAATCAAATATAATATCAAAGCGTTTTAAAATCCCCATACCTATACTGCCATCACGTTGCACAGTTGTTTTAAATGCGGGATCATCTGACGGAAAAGATGTTATCAAATTGCAAATTTGAAACTTTCCTATATTAATATAACCTACTCTGCCTAAATAGCCATTTATCAATCCATTAAGGCCAACTCCCAAATTGCCGGGTATGCAATTTTCGGGTATTTGACCAGCGCCTTCTAAAGACAACGCATGCCCTGCTCCCAAATCAATTAATAATTTTTTTTCGTTTAACTTACCATCAGCCACATTTACTTCGGTATGTATATATGGTTTGTTTTCTTCAACAGTTAACGGCAATATTTCTGCCTTTCTGAATATCCGCATTTTCCCAGGTGGTGTAACCACAAGGGTACTATCGGTAAAACTAACTTTCACTGCAAGGCGGTTGAAAAAGTCATGCCCTATAAGGCCGTGTATAGGAATGCCCGCGTAATCAGATAAGCCAAAAAAGTCATCCTGTAAAATAGCTGCCGATAAATTTTGGCTAACCAAGCTGCCCGCAATATTTACCTTGATAAGCGGCGCTACAACAGCTTCATATTGCTCGCGTTCACCCAGTCCGTTAATTTTAATTGTGCGTTTATTGGCAATATGCATCGAGTCAATAAGTGTATGGTCTGTTATAAGCATAATGCCTACACCTGTATCTAACACAAAATTGTAAGGGCCGCTGTTGTTAATTTTAAGCTGAATAACAACCATACTCCGCACCATCTTAAACGGAACATAAACGCGCTTTTTGCCGTCGGTAATATCAAAGTGTTGCGCCTGTACCTTTGCACTCCAAAGTGCTGATACAGCAAACACAAATAATAGAATATAACGCGCACCTCGGGGCATAATCTATTGGGCATTTACAATTGGAAAATAAATTTACATATTTTCTATTGTAAACGTACATCAGCTCAAGGCGTCATTTTATTGCTTATTTTCTTCCTTATCTTTCAGCTTACCTTCTAATTCAGGATTTTGGGGCGGAAGTTCTTTTACATTGGCTTCCACCTCAGTGTGCCTTATATAAACCGCATATGGCGCAGGCTCAATTTTACTACCTATGGCTTCGGCGTAAACCTGCGTAAATTCGGCACCTATATACAATATAGCTGATGTGTAGTAGATCCAAACTAAAATAACTATAATAGATCCCGCAGCGCCATACGCAGAACCCGGTGCAACGTTTTGTATATAGATACCTATTAAAAATTGCCCTAACATAAAAAGTATCGCGGTAAAAAAAGCACCAATACGTACATCCTTCCACCTGATATTTACATCCGGCAGAAATTTAAATATTATAGCAAACAGTACCGATATCACTATTGCTTCGATAGCCATATTAACCCCCTTCAATATCAAACCTGTTATTACAGGCAGAAAGTGTTCAATACGCGCGCTCAAAGCGTCCATTAAAAGGTTAATTAAAAGAGATGCCAGTAACAAAAAACCAAGGCTGATAATTAAAGAGAAAGACAGAAAACGGTTTTGCAGCATTTTAACCCAACCCTTTTTGGGTTTTGCTTTAACGCGCCATATAATATTTAATGAATCCTGTATCTCAATAAAAATGCTGCTGGCGCCCAACATAAGCGTTACCACACCCAACACAAAGCCAAAAGTACTTTTGCCACTTAGCTTAAGTGCAGTAACAGTTGAATGTATTTGAGTTGCTGCATCTCTACCGATGTACGTGCCAAGGTCCTGATACAACACATCACCTTTGGCAACAGGGAACAATCCAACAATCGCTATAAGTAAAAACAACAAGGGAGCTATTGAAAATACTGTGTAGTAAGCCAGTGAGGCACTCAGCTTTAAACCATTATCATTTGAAAAACTCGCGAATGTTGCTGTTAAAACCTTCCAGCATCTTTTAGCGTATGCTTTATTAATTGTCATGTTAATTAGGATATATTTGTGTATAACGCACTAACTTTTTAAATATACTTTTTGCTTATGAAAACCAACGCTTCAACCATTGGCTTGTTTAAAGTGTTTTTATTTTGCGTATTACTAAGCAATTTTAATGCCTTTGCACAAAAAACATTTGTATGGATAGTAATGCCTGGCGAGACTGTAGGCAAACAAGATTACCTAAACAGCGCGGGGCAGGCACGTGCAGAAGAACTGGCTAAAATATTAAAGCGTGAAAAAATACAGGCTATTTACACCATTGATAGCAAAGCAGCCCAACAAACTGCCAACCCATTAGCGCAAAAAGCTAAAGTATCACCACAAGTGTATGCTGATAGCATAGCAGCACTTGCTGATAAAATAAAAAAGAATTTTCACGGAAATAAAGTACTTGTTATAGCTAAGGCCGCTAACATTATCCCGTTGTTAAAATCACTTGGGGTCAAAGCACCTTTTTCGGCTGTACAAAATGATGATAACGACTTGTTGTTCGCGCTTACACTAAACACCAACTCAGATAAAGCTGAACTCTTCATTAACCATTACGGCAAAGCACAACACTCAACAG
Source organism: Mucilaginibacter auburnensis (assembly GCF_002797815.1). Classification (NCBI taxonomy): domain Bacteria; kingdom Pseudomonadati; phylum Bacteroidota; class Sphingobacteriia; order Sphingobacteriales; family Sphingobacteriaceae; genus Mucilaginibacter; species Mucilaginibacter auburnensis. The sequence continues at coordinate 771,984 of NZ_PGFJ01000001.1, read as the reverse complement.
AGATACCCCAACAATTTATATTGGAGAATTTTTATCCATCATTTGTTCCGCCAATGAACAATCATTAATGGTGTGACACGATCAATAGGTCAAGATCCTTACACGGCAAAGAAAAACGTTCGGCAATATGCTTATTTGTTAAATTACCCTGATAAATATATACAGCATCGCGCACGCCTGCCTTTTGCCAGATAACATTTTTAATCCCCCCCTGCTCACCAATATCAAGCAATATAGGTGCAAAAATATTGGTCAATGCGTACGTAGCGGTGCGCGCAACACGAGAGGCTATGTTAGGTACACAATAATGTATAACATCATACTTACGGAAAACCGGATGCGTATGGTTGGTAATTTCAGAGGTTTCAAAGCAGCCACCCTGATCAATACTTACATCAATAATAACAGAGTTGGGTTTCATGCGGCTAACCGTTTCTTCCGAAACAATACATGGGCTGCGGCCATCTTCGGCACGCATGGCGCCAATGGCCACATCGCAGGTGGTTATGGCTTTTTCTAAAACAATAGGCTGCACTACTGATGTAAATACCCGTGCGCCAATATTATTTTGCAATCGGCGAAGCTTGTAAATAGATGGGTCAAAAACCTTAACCTCTGCACCTAATGATATGGCAGTACGGGCCGCATATTCTCCAACCGTACCAGCGCCTAATATTACAATCTCAGTTGGAGGAACCCCGGTTATACCCCCCAGCATCAAACCCTTTCCACCAAAAATATTACTCAGGTATTCGGCAGCAATCAAAATAGAAGTGGCACCAACTATTTCGCTCATAGCACGTACTACCGGCAATGAGTCGCCTTCGTCGCGCAGGTCCTCAAAGCAGAGCGCAGTTATTTTTTTGGCCATCATAGCCTGCAAGCACTCCGCTTTCATGGTAGAAATTTGCAAAGCAGACAGCAGTATCTGCCCAGGCTTCATCAGCTCAATTTCCTGCATGGTTGGCGGGGCAATTTTAATGATAATGTCGGCCTCGTAAACCTTTTTGGTATCAAAAACTATTTCTGCGCCCTGTTCGGCGTAATCTTTATCTAAAAATTTAGCTGCTTTGCCGGCATTGCTTTCCAGCATAACATCGTGCCCGTTGTTAACCAGCAAGGCTACCGAAAGGGGAGTGAGTGGAATGCGGTTTTCCTGAAAAGAAGTCTCTTTAGGTATGCCTATATAAAGTTTATTTTTTTTGCTTTTTACAGCCAGCAGCGCTTCCTGAGGTTGCATTAAGGCTTGTTTGGCTACATCTGAGAACCCACTGTATTTCCCTGAACTCATAACGTGTTTTTTATGGCTGATGAAGATATGAAAAATACATCACACTTTTTCAAAGCTGATGTTCCTTGCAGTATCATTTATTACACTAATGGTTACGTTGACATAATTGAGCGGAAGCATATCCGGTATTTTCTCCGGCCACTCAATAAAGCAATAATCGCCAGAGTAAAAATACTCCTCGCAACCCATGTCCAAAGCTTCTGTTTGGGTTTTAAGTCGGTAAAAGTCAAAATGAAAAATCCGACCCGCATTTGCGTTGTACTCATTAACAATTACAAAAGTTGGACTGCTAACAGCTCCGCTAACGCCCAACTCGGCACAAAGCGCTTTAATGAGTGTGGTTTTACCCGCGCCCATATCGCCATAGAATAAAAATATGCGCTCGTTACCAGCCAGGCTTAAAAGCTGTTGCGCAATTGCAGGCAGATCTGTTATTGATGTTGCTTTTAGTTGCATTGAACGCAAAAGTAAGTAAAACAACGGGCAATTAACATCCAATCAATGTGTAACTTTGTGTTAGCGAACAAATGAGAAAACTTTATGCTTTATTTTTTTTGGCAGTTGTCGGCTGCAGTCGTTCTACGCCGGTTTTAGTTAAAACGGAATTGGTTAACAACGGCATTACACTAAAAATAACGGGGCCGGACTCAACCATACTCAATGATATTGCGCGTGGTGACAGCACGGGATTGCAAGCGCTTTTCCCTGTTTACAGCATGCCTGCTGATACCGATATGAAAGACTTTCAGGACCAGCAACCAGGAAAATATTTGCTCAAAAACGGCGGAGTGTTTTTTACACCTGACACTCCTTTTAAACACCAGCAAACCTATTTTTTACGCTATTATGATTATGCCTTAAGTGGTAATGTTTGGGAGTTTATAAAAACCAATAACCATAAAGGGAAACCGCCGCATGCAGATTACACATTTACGCCATAGGGTATTGATTATCAAATAAAATTTATTATATTTGCATCGAAAAATCACAAAAGAGGGGGCCGTTAGCCCCCTCTTTTAGTTAACAATAATTTTTTGGCGCTGCAGCCGCATGCTAAACGCGCCAATTGAGGTAGATATGAATATTGAAAAAAGGGTAGCCGAACTGGTTAATGAAAAGATAGCCGAGATTGAACGCCCAGACCTGTTTTTAGTAAGCGTTAGCCTGCAAAGTAACGGCAAGCTGATAATACTGGTTGATGGCGACCAAGGTATTGGCATTGGCGAGTGTGCACAGATAAGCCGTTACGTTGGCTTTAAGCTTGAAGAAGAGGATGTTATTAAAACTGCGTATAACCTGGAGGTTTCATCCCCGGGTATTGATACGCCGCTCACACAGGCAAGGCAGTATACAAAAAATATCGGTCGTACACTGGCCATAAAAATGGCCGATGGCACCAAGCGTGAAGGCAAGCTGAACGGCTTAACCGAAGATGAGCTACAAGTTGAAGAACAAATAAAACAAAAAGGGAAAAAGGCGGAAGCAATTGAAAGCATTATCCCTTTGCACCAAATAACCGAAACAAAAGTTGTAATATCATTTAAGTAAAAGAATGAGCAATATTAATTTGATCGATTCCTTTCAGGAATTTAAAGATTTTAAGAACATTGACCGCCCTACCATGATGAGCGTGCTTGAAGACGTTTTCAGAAGCATGATCCGCAAAAAATATGGTACAGACGAAAACTGCGACGTTATTGTGAACACTGATAACGGTGACTTGGAAATATGGCGCACACGTACGGTTATGGAAGATGGGTTTAGTGAGGATGATGACCTGGAGATAGAACTGGCTGAGGCGCGTAAATATGATGAGGACCTGGAGGTTGGCGACGATTATGTTGAGTTGATCACTTTAGAAAGCTTTGGTCGCCGTGCTATTTTAGCCGCGCGCCAAACACTGGTTTCAAAAATTCTGGAACTGGAGAAAGACGAGATATTCAAAAAATACAAAGACCGTGTTGGCGAGATAGTTACCGGCGAGGTTTACCAGGTTTGGAAAAAAGAAACTTTGGTACTTGATGATGAAGGCAACGAATTATTGTTACCTAAAACAGAGCAAATACCTGCCGACTACTTTAAAAAGGGGGATAGCGTAAAAGCGATAGTTTACAAGGTTGATATGATGAACGCTAACCCGAAGATCATCATTTCCCGTACAGCTCCTGAGTTTTTACAGCGCTTATTTGAGCTGGAGGTTCCGGAGATTTTTGACGGCTTGATCACTATCAAAAAGATAGTTCGTGAACCAGGTGAACGCGCTAAGGTTGCAGTTGAATCATATGATGACCGGATTGATCCGGTAGGTGCCTGCGTGGGTATGAAAGGCTCGCGTATACACGGCATCGTTCGTGAATTGAAAAACGAAAATATAGACGTAATAAACTTTACCAACAATATTCAGTTATACATACAGCGTGCTTTATCTCCTGCAAAAATCACTTCTATTAAATTAGATGATGAGAAAAAAACAGCTGCTGTTTACTTAAAGCCAGATCAGGTATCGTTGGCTATTGGCCGTGGTGGTCATAACATTAAACTGGCAGGTAAATTAACCGGCTATGAAATTGATGTCTATCGTGAAGCGGATGAGCATGATGAGGATGTGGATATTGAAGAGTTTGCAGATGAAATTGACAGCTGGATACTTGACGAGTTTAAACGTGTAGGCTTAGATACTGCAAAATCAGTATTGGCGCTATCCGTGAATGAGCTTGTTAAGCGTACCGACCTGGAGGAAGAAACAATTAAAGATGTTTTAGCAATACTAAAAGCTGAGTTTGAATAAAATAATATAAGGCGAATTAAAAATCGTATTTTTGCTAAAGCATAGAAGACAATAACAAGAGAAAGAGGAATAAATGTCCGAAGACAAATCTATAAAATTAATAAAAGCAGTAAAGGAACTCAACATTGGCATGGGCACCATTGTAGACTTTTTGGCCGGTAAAGGCTTTAAAGTGGATAAACAGCCTATGGCTAAACTGAGTACAGAAATGTACAGCGCGTTGTTGAAGGAGTTTGCTGTTGACAAAAGTATTAAAGAAGAAGCCAAGCAGATCAGCATAGGCAAGATCAGGAAGGAGGAGGCTACAGCACCTGTTGAGAAACAGCCCGAGCCACGCCGTTCCAAAGATTTTGAGAACGAAGAGATACTGATCAAAAATGCAGGTCAGTTTGCTGTCCCTGCTGCAACTACTACGCCTAAGCCAACACCTCCGCCTGCGCCAGAACGTACTGAGAATACCGGTACTGATTCGCTTCCGGGAGTGAAAGTTGTAGGTAAAATAGATCTGAACAACTTACACGGACGCCCTCAAGTAACTGAAAGTAAGCCGGAGCCGCAAGCGCCGGCACCTGTTGCGGAAGCGCCGAAACCGGCACCGCAGCCAGAACCGGCAAAACCTGCCGAACCGGAAGCGGTTAAACCTGTTGTTGCAGAAACACCTGCACCACAACCTCCGGTTGCCGCGCCAAAAGTTGACACACCGGCACCGGTAACACCGCTTCCGGCTGCAGCTCCTGTAGCACCGCAACAACCAGTGGTTGGCGAAGAGAACGAAGTAATTCGTGCTAAAGCGGAGCGTTTAAGCGGGCCTAACATTGTAGGTAGAATTACTTTGCCTGTTAACGAGCCAAAACGCAATCCGGTAGCATCGTCTTCAAACGCTAACGCTGATCATAAACGCAAGCGTAAACGTAAAGAAGGCGGTCCGCAACAAGGCGGACAAGGTGGTCAGGGTAACAACCAGGGCCAACAAGGTCAAGGTGGTGGCCAGGGCAATAACAACCAAGGCCGTCCTGATTTTAGAAATAACAGACCTGGTGGCAATAATCAGGGCCGTCCTGATTTCAGGAATAACCGTAATGCTCCACCATCTACGCCTAAAGAAGAGCCAACAGAAAAAGATATACAAGATCAAATTAAAGCCACACTTGCCCGTTTAAGCGGCGCAGGTAAATCGGGTAAGTTTGCTCAGCGTGCTAAATTCCGCCGTCAAAAACGTGATGATGTTGCTGCATCTGCTGATGAGGCAGCAATGGAACAAGAAGCACAGTCACGCGTGCTGAAAGTTACCGAGTTTGTTACGGCAAACGAGTTGGCTATAATGATGGACGTTCAGGTAACGCAGATCATTTCAACCTGTATGAGCTTAGGCATGTTCGTATCTATCAACCAAAGGTTAGATGCGGAAACGCTTAGCATTGTTGCCGAGGAGTTTGGTTACAAGGTTGAATTTGTTAAACCTCAGGATGAGGAGGCTAACCTCGATCAGCCGGATGATCCGGCAGACCTGGTACCACGTGCGCCAATTGTAACCATAATGGGTCACGTTGACCACGGTAAAACATCGTTACTTGACTTTATACGTAAAACCAATGTAATTGGTGGCGAGGCCGGTGGTATAACCCAGCACATTGGTGCTTATGAGGTTACCTTGCCTGATAATAAAGGAAAAATTACCTTCCTGGATACACCGGGTCACGAGGCGTTTACCGCCATGCGTGCAAGGGGTGCACAGGTAACAGATATTGTAATTATAGTTATCGCTGCAGACGATAGCGTGATGCCGCAAACCCGCGAGGCAATAAACCACGCGCAGGCTGCAGGCGCACCAATCATCTTCGCTTTTAACAAAATTGATAAGCCTGGTGCTAATGCAGACAAGGTGCGTGAGCAACTATCCGCCATGAATATTTTGGTAGAGGAATGGGGCGGTAAATATCAAACTCAGGAAATATCAGCTAAAACGGGTTTAAACGTTGAGTTGTTATTAGAGAAAGTATTGCTTGAAGCGGAGTTATTGGAGCTGAAAGCTAACCCTAACAAACGTGCCGTAGGTACCGTAATTGAGGCAGCTTTAGATAAGGGCCGCGGTATTGTAACCACTATATTGGTACAATCTGGTATGTTAAAAGTGGGCGATCCAATACTGGCAGGTTGCTACAGTGGTAGGGTTAAGGCCCTGACCAATGAGCGCGGTCAGCGTGTTAATTCTGCAGGGCCATCAACCCCGGTACAGGTATTGGGTATGCAGGGTGCACCAACAGCTGGTGATAAATTCAACGCGCTTGAAAGCGAGGTTGAAGCACGCGAGATTGCCAACAAACGTATGCAATTACAGCGTGAGCAGGGCTTACGTACACAAAAACACATCACACTTGATGAGATCGGTCGTCGTTTAGCGGTAGGTAACTTTAAAGAACTTAACCTGATTGTTAAAGGTGACGTGGATGGTTCTATTGAGGCGCTATCCGACTCATTATTGAAATTATCAACAGAGCAAATACAGATCAACGTTATATCTAAAGCAGTGGGTCAGATATCAGAATCAGATGTTTTATTAGCATCTGCATCTGACGCGATCATCATCGGTTTCCAGGTACGCCCTTCAGGTGGTGCGCGTAAACTGGCTGAGCAAGAGCAGATCGATATCAGGCTGTACTCTATCATCTACGACGCTATTAACGAAATTAAAGCGGCAATGGAAGGTATGTTGGCACCTGAGTTTGAAGAGAAAATTGTTGCTAACGTTGAAATACGCGAAACCTTCAAGATCAGCAAAGTTGGTACCATTGCAGGTTGTATGGTGTTAGATGGTAAAATTACCCGTAACAGCAAGATCCGTATAGTACGTGAAGGCGTGGTAATCTACACCGGCGAGCTTGCTTCGTTGAAACGTTACAAAGATGATGTAAAAGAAGTAAATCAAGGTTACGAGTGCGGTTTGAACATTGCCAACTTTAACAATATTGAAGTAGGCGATATAGTAGAAGCATACGAGAATGTAGAAGTTAAACGTAAGTTGTAATAACTTTACCTCATAAAACTAAAATCCCCCGATCACTAGGGGGATTTTTTATTTCCCTCTAAACTGCGGCTTCCTTTTCTCCAAAAAGGCCTTTGTTCCCTCTACCCTATCCTCGGTAGCGAAGCATTGTGTAAAACCGTTAATTTCTGTTTCAAAACCATCGGCGTTACCTGCGGCATTTATAGCTTTTATGGCCGCTGCTACACCCAGAGGTGCGCGGGTTAATATTTTTTGCAGCAGGTCCTCTGCTTTAGGTAATAAATCTCCAGGCTCTACTACGTGGTTAACCAATCCAAAATAAAGCGCCTGTTCGGCTGTCATCATATCGGCAGTTAATATCATTTCAAAAGCCTTGCCTTTCCCTATCAGTTTTGTAAGGCGTTGCGTACCTCCGTAGCCAGGTATTAGGCCCAACGTAAGTTCGGGTAACCCCACTTTTGCATTTTCTGAAGCTACACGGATATGACAGGCCATAGCCAATTCTAATCCGCCACCTAAAGCAAACCCATTTATAGCAGCTATTACAGGTTTATTGCCGTTCTCTATGAAGTTAAAAACTTTATCATGTGCATTACGTGCCATTTGTTCTGCCCCTGCTTTGTCAAGCGCATTTAGCTCGCTTATGTCGGCACCGGCAACAAAGGCTTTCTGTCCGCCCCCGGTTATGATCACGCCACCAATGCTATCATCGGCGAATGCGGCTGCAAATGCAACATGTAATTCGCTTAGCGTTGCTGCATTCAAGGCATTCAATTTACTTTCCCTGTTAATGGTGATGTAAAGTATGCGTTGCTTTTGCTCGGTTAATAAATTCTGGTAACTCATCTTTTATAAGATTACGTCCGCTTAATTACGAATTATAAAGTTAACTGATAAAGCAGCGCCTGCAGCTCCTTAATGCGAGATTGCGTTGTAAGGGTTTTGGCATTTAAAGCCGTCATTGTGGCTATTGAACCACCTTCGTTTATTGACTTCATCATTGCAGCGTGCTGGTCGCGATATACTAACCAGGCATTCTGTACCTTGACAAGCGTTGCGCGTTGTTTGGTGTTACAGGCGGCAACAACTTTCTTGTAGAGCGTATTTAATTGTTTATCGGCAGCGGTAAATTCTTCCTGCGCGCAAAGGTTTAATTCTGTTTGCGTGGTGGCATTGGCGCAGTCAACCTTACGTTGGGCACGAGCGTTAATATTTGCTACTAACATTAATGTAAGAATAAAAAGTATAGCTTTCATATCAATTAAAATTAATAAGAATTTTAGCCAATACCTTTCCTATGCCTTTGTATAGAAGATAAATCAGCAATGAACTGAGCATCAAAATTGTTGAATTAAAAAGGTAGTTAGGCCGTATAGCGGTGTGCCAGCCTGGAGATAGCGAGACAAATAAATCCGAAATAAACACATCCTGCCAAATTAAACGCAATAACACATTGATGCAGATAAAGGTTAGTAATGCAGCAAGTATTTTGATAAGTATAGGTTTATTTTTCATAAAATAATTAATCTGATTGAAATCTGACACACTACTCTACCATTTCCACCACCCTCAATATGGCATCTACATACTCGCGGTTATTGGCTAAGCGCGGCACCTTATGTTGCCCCCCTAACTTGCCTTTCTCCTTCATCCAGTTAAAGAAAGTTCCTTCGGGCATATTGCGTACTATCGGGCGGCGCAGGGCCATGTCTTTAAAGCGTTTGGCATCATAATCTGAATTTACACGACGCAGGGTTTCGTCCATTATATCCACAAATCGCTCAAATTCCGACGGACGTTTTTCGAATTCTATCAGCCATTCGTGGGCTCCGCACTCATCTCCATTGAAATAAACAGGGGCTGCTGTGTAATCACGTATAATAGCATCGGTCTGCATACAAGCTTCCTCTAAAGCACGTTCAGCGTTATCAATTATGACCTCTTCACCAAAGGCATTGATGAAGTGTTTAGTACGCCCGGTTATTTGAATACGGAAGGGATCAAGTGATGTAAATTTAATGGTATCTCCTATCATGTATCGCCATAAACCACCATTGGTACTGATAATAAGCGCGTAGTTTTTACCTATCTGCACTTCATCTAATGTTAGCGTACGCGGATGTTCTTCGCCTAAATTTTCTATTGGCAAAAACTCATAGAAAACGCCATAATCCAACATCAATAGCATTTCGCCCGGTTCTTTGGTATCCTGTATACCGAAAAAGCCTTCCGATGCATTATAAGTTTCGAGGTAATACATATCCTCGCTCGGTATCAGTTTTTTAAACTGCTCACGATAGGGAGTAAAATTAACCGCCCCATGGAAATACATTTCCAGATTGGGCCATACCTCCAACAGATTTTTTTTACCCGTTATCTCCAAAATACGTTTAAACAGCAACAGATTCCAGGTAGGTACACCACTTATGCTGGTTACATTAACATCTTTGGTGGCATACGCCATGCGCTCTATCTTCTCTTCGAAATTTTCCAGCAAAGCAATATCCAGATCAGGGGTGCGGTGAAACTCGGCCCAAAGGGGCAGATTCTTCATCAATACTGCTGAAAGGTCCCCAAAAGAGGTATCCGGACTAAGCTGACTAATCTGATGACTGCCACCTAAGGTCAGGATCTTACCGGTGAACATCCGGGCATCTGGCCGATTGTTAAAATAGATGGTGAGCATATCCCTCCCACCTTTAAAATGGCACTCTTCCAGCGCGTCTTCGCTTACCGGGATAAACTTGCTCCTGTCGTTAGTAGTGCCTGATGATTTGGCAAACCACCTGATCTCGGATGGCCACAACACATTTTGTTCGCCTTGCAGCATACGCTCAATGTAGGGTTTCAGCGTATCGTAAGTTTGTATGGGTACGCGCTCCTTAAACTCGGTAAGGTTGGTAATGCTTTTATAGTGATGCTTTTTACCCCACTCGGTATTTTCTGCACGGGTAACCAGTTGCTCAAACCATTCTTCCTGCACCTCATTTGGATATTTCATAAAAAGCTCGATCTGGTGGATGCGCTTTTTCATGAACCATGTAAATACGGAGTTAAAGAGGGTCATATTAATGGTTTATATTTTAACTGGTTTGTTTCTGACCATCAGCGGTAAATACCTTACGCTTCAACACAAAGTTGGCTCCAAGATATACTTTACGTACCATTTCGTTTTCGGCTAATACTTCGGGGACACCGCTCTCCAATATTTTGCCTTCAAACAGCAAATAAGCCCTATCTGTAATAGACAGGGTTTCCTGTACGTTGTGGTCAGTTATTAATATACCAATATTGCGGTACTTTAGTTTGGCTACCATTGATTGAATTTCTTCTACGGCAATGGGGTCAACACCTGCAAATGGTTCATCTAACAGTATAAAATTAGGTTCGGCTGCTAAAGCGCGGGCAATTTCGGTACGGCGGCGCTCACCTCCGGATAACAAGTCGCCACGGTTACGGCGCACCTTGTGTAAACTGAACTCATCTATCAACATTTCCAGTTTTTCCTGTTGCTGAACTTTAGAAAAACTACCCATTTCCAATACAGCCTTAATATTATCCTCAACAGTCAGTTTCCTGAAAACAGATGCCTCCTGCGCCAGGTAACCAATGCCTTTTTGCGCGCGACGATACATTGGATCGGTTGTAATGTCTTGGTCATCCAAATAGATGGTGCCCTCGTTTGGTTTTATCAGGCCAACAATCATATAAAACGATGTGGTTTTACCGGCACCATTAGGCCCAAGCAAACCCACTATCTCACCCTGTTCCACGTTAAATGAAACATCATTAACAACAGTACGCTGTTTATATTTTTTTATTAAATGTTCTGCTCTTAGTTGCATTGTCTGAACTATGATTGGTATGATTAAAAGATTATATGAGTAAATCTGTACTTGTCAAACCCTGATCACTAATCAACTAATCTCTGATTAACTAATCTCTAACCCTTATCCCTTTTATATTTAACTGTATGGTTCGTCTTTCGCGCCATACGTTTTCTTCAATACTATAGCAAATATCAAAAGGCACATCCCTTTTTATTTTTGATGCGTATTCGCCATGGTTAAAGGCAATGCAATCAAAATGTGCCGAGCCGGGTTGCATCACCGTCATTTTAATGTGGTTACTACCTACTATTGCCGGACTACCGCTAACATACACATTTTTACTAATGAACACCGGTGCCATGTTCTCCGGCCCAAACGGCGCAAACTGGTTCAGTATCCTGAAAAACTTAGGCTCTATCTGTTCTAAACGCAATTCGGCATCTATTTGTATTTGCTGTATAAGTTGCTCATTGGTTATGGTGCTGCTAACCACCTCTTCAAACCTGTCAATAAAGGCAGGTACATTTTCCGGCTCAAGTGTTAAACCCGCGGCGTACTTATGCCCGCCAAACTGTAACAGCAGATCGCTGCAGCCGCAAAGCGCCTCGTAAAGGTCGTAACCCAAAACCGAGCGTGCCGAACCGGCCACATGTCCGTTAGATTGCGTTAACACTACTGTTGGGCGGTAATATTTTTCAGTAAGTCGCGAAGCCACAATGCCTATCACGCCCTTGTGCCAGTTCTCGTTAAATACGACGGTAGATTTACGACTGATCATCACATCGTCACTACCTATCATTTCCAGTGCCTGGTCGGTTATAGTAAGATCGTGTTCTTTACGCTCTGTATTTTTTATGTTGATCAGATCACCTTTGAGCTGGGCTTCAGCTTCGTTGCATGCAACTAACAGCTCAACAGCATGTTTGGCATCATCAATACGGCCAGCTGCGTTGATACGCGGCCCCAGTAAAAAAACAATGTCTGATATGGTATAGCTAATGTTTTTACCGGCAACACCCATCAGCGTTTTTAAACCGATGCAGGGCTCAGCATTTAGCCGTTGCAAACCAAAATAAGCCAGCGTTCGATTCTCTCCGGTTATGGGCACAATGTCGCAGGCTATACTTACGGCTACCAGATCTGCGTAGCGAGCTACCTTTTCAAAGTCGATATTATTTTTCTCGGCAAAAGCCTGTATTAATTTAAAGCCAATGCCGCAGCCGGACAGTTCTTTGTAAGGATAATTACAATCGGATTGCTTGGGGTCTAAAACTGCTACCGCATCCGGTATTTCATTGCCGGGGGTATGGTGGTCGCATATCACAAAGTCAACCCCTAAAGTATTGGCATAGGCAACTTTATCAACTGATTTAATACCGCAATCCAATGCTACTATCAGCGTGAATCCGTTTTGCGCGGCGTAGTCAATGCCTTGCTGCGATACACCATAACCTTCTTTATAGCGGTCGGGTATATAATATTCAATAAAACTATGATACTGCTTAAAAAAGCTGTAAACCACCGCTACCGAAGTGGTGCCATCCACGTCGTAATCGCCGTAAATTAAAACCTTTTCTTTGTTGATGATTGCCTGTTCAATGCGCTCAATAGCCTGCTCCATTCCTTTCATCAGGAAGGGATCATGCAGGTGACGAATGTCGGGTCTGAAGAAGTATCTCGCCTCCTCAAAAGTACTTACGCCGCGCTGCAACAGCATAGTACTCAAAACCGGATCGATATTAAGCTCCGCTGCTAACCTATTTACGTCAGCAATAGCCGGAACTTCCTTAATCGACCACCGTTTATTCATATCTTTGTAGCTTAAAACAGTAAATATAGGTTTGGATGTGCGGATTTGAAAATGTGCAGATATGCAAGATTACTTAAACACACACGCTTTCCATTTAAAACTGTTGTAAAATAAGTATTTAATAAAACATAACAATTCAAAAAATATTGCACTTATGCACATTCGCATAAAAGCATAACATACGCATGAAAATATTCGCATTAAGTGAGGGCTCTTACTCGGTAGATGCATCAAAGAAGTTCATTCCCTTCGATCCGCAAAAACACAATTACCGCGACCGTCCCGGTTCGCTGTTTATACATGTTAATCCATTTTTAGTACAAACCGCAACCGATCTTATCGTGATGGATGCTGGTTTGGGTTATAAGGATGAGGACGGCGAGTTAATTTTGCATAAAAATATCCGCAAGGCCGGCTTTGATCCTGAAGATGTAACACTCGTACTCATGTCGCATCTGCATTATGACCACTCTGGCGGTTTGGTGGTTGAGCGCGACGGCAAACTGGAGCCCAGCTTTCCGGGTGCAGAGCATGTAATTAACCGCATGGAATGGGAAACGGCTTACACCAAGGTTTCAGACTCTTACCATACTGAAATATTTGACGTATTACAGCGCTCAGCTAACATTACTTTTATTGAGGACGATGGCGAGTTTAAGGCGGGTATAAAGTATGAACATTCGGGTGGTCATAGTCCATATCATCAGGTATTTTGGTTGACAGACGGTGAAGACAAATGTTTTTTTGGAGGCGATGAACTGCCAGAGCCGGAGCAACTAATAAGAAAATTTATAGCTAAATACGACTATGATGGCCGCAAAGCCATGGAGCTGCGCGAGATCTACGGTACAAAAGCAGCGCAAGAAGGCTGGACTTGCTTATTTTATCATGCTAAGTCAAAGCCAGTTGGCAAGGTGGGTTTAAACGAGAACGGTTTTGTTATTTAATTATTTCTGAAATGGCTCAAAACAATACCATACTGATAGTTGACGATATACACCCCATTTTTATTGAACAGGCGGAAGCTATGGGCTACGTCTGCGACTATCGACCAACTATAAAATTAGCCGAGGCGCTTGAAATTATCAGCACTTATGCCGGCCTGGTTATCCGTTCAAAATTTAACGTTGACAAACGGGTTTTTGATGCTGCCGCGAACCTACGATTTATTTGCCGTGCAGGAGCAGGTATGGACAATATTGATGAGGCTTATGCTAAAGAAAAAAACGTGCTGCTCATTAACGCTTCCGAGGGTAATATGGATGCGGTAGGAGAACACGCTATAGGCTTGCTGCTTTCGTTAATGAATAACTTTAACCAGGCAAACGCGCAGGTAAGGGCAGGCGTTTGGGACAGGGAAGGCAATCGCGGCTATGAATTAAAAGGCAAAACAGTAGGCATTATTGGCTATGGCTTTATGGGCCGTAGCTTTGCCAAAAAGCTTTCTGGCTTTGATGTTAATGTTATTGCTTACGATAAGTACAAAACCGGGTTTAGCGACAAATATGCCCGTGAGGTAAGCATGGAAGAAATTGTTAAGCATGCAGACGTTTTGAGTTTGCACATCCCCTTAACTAAAGAAACTAAAGGACTGATTGATGATGAATATCTGTTCCATTTTAAAAAGCCTATTTTTTTCATTAACACCTCGCGTGGTGGCGTAGCTAAAGTGCAGGCTATTTTGAATGCAATTAAACAAGGCAAAATTTTAGGTGCGGGACTGGATGTTTTAGAAACCGAGAAATTCCCTGCTCTGGCAGAGCAATCCTGGTTTGAAGAATTAAAGCAAAGCGGAAAAGTTTTACTTACCCCACATGTAGCCGGCTGGACATTTGATTCGTACAAAAGAATAAGTGAGGTAATGGCGGGCAAGCTGCGCGTTGCAGAGATTAGTGATTAGTTGATCAGAGATTAGTTAACCATTCAAAAAACTAATCTCTAATCAACCAATTAACTGATCACTATTTTTCGTGCTCTGCATAAAAAATTTGGAGATTAAAATTTAAATCTCTTATCTTCGTTTAATACTGAAAGCAAGACTATATGGGTAATACCTGCATAGTCTTGTTTGTTTTTTATAACGATGCGTCCTTTCTTTAAGCAGGGAGGGCGGTTTTTTTTGGCATTTTTTAACAATAAATTTAAGCGAGTTATGGCAGAGGTAGCATATTTTACCAAAGAAGGTTTAGAGAAATTAAAGCAAGAATTACAGGAACTTAAAACAACCGGTCGTGCTGCAATATCAAACGCTATAGCTGAGGCACGGGATAAAGGCGATCTTTCTGAGAATGCCGAATATGATGCGGCTAAAGAGGCTCAAGGCTTACACGAAGCTAAAATTGCACAAATGGAAGAAATTTTAGCTTCTGCACGTATACTGGATGAGTCAAAATTGGATACATCTAAAGTACTGGCACTCTCTCACGTTAAAATCAAGAACATTAAGAATGGCGCTACCATGAGCTACCAATTAGTAGCTGAAAGCGAAGCCGATATGAAAGCGGGAAAAATTTCTATCACATCACCAATAGCCAAAGGTTTATTAGGCAAAAAAGTTGGTGAGATTGCCGAAATTGCAGTACCTGCCGGCAAAATGGAATTTGAAGTTTTAGAAATAAGTAGATAAATTAATTGCTGAATTATTGAGTTACTGAATTATTGAATTAACATTCAAATCAGTAATTCAATAATTCGATAAAATCAATAACTACCTATGGCAAGCATCTTTTCAAAAATAGTAGCAGGCGATATTCCGGCTTATAAAGTCGCCGAGAGTAATGAGTTTTTGGCATTTTTGGATATTAATCCATTGGTGGAAGGCCATTTGCTGGTGATACCTAAAAAAGAGGTTGATCGGTTGTTTGATCTGGATGATGAAACCTATACCGGCCTAATGATATTTGCCAAGATCATTGCTACTGCCATGAAAAAGGTAATTGCATGCGACCGTATTGGCGTTACTGTAATGGGCTTAGAGGTGCCGCACGCGCACGTTCACCTTATACCGATGAAAGGCATGCATGATATGGACTTTACCCGCCCCAAATTAAATTTCACTCCCGAAGAATTTCAGGCAATAGCTGATAGAATAAGAGAAGCGTTGTAAGCCCCCTCTAATCTCCCCCTGTAGGGGAGACTTTAATGTTACTTCACTATCCGCTTCGCGTTGTCTTTCACAAAAGTTTCCCAACCGGAGTAGTTTTTTTTAGCTCCTGCCTTACCAATGGCAACATTTTGAAACGAATGGCAAACGGCTACAGCCAAACCATCGGTTGCGTCTAAAAAGTCAGGTGTTTCGGTAAAGTTCAGTAAGCGTTGCAGCATGCCTGCTACCTGCTCTTTGGTTGCGTTGCCGTTGCCAGTAATAGATTGCTTTATTTTACGTGGGGAGTATTCGGTAACATCAATATTGCGCGATAATGCCGCTGCCATGGCTACACCCTGTGCCCTCCCCAGTTTTAACATTACCTGTATGTTTTTACCATAAAAAGGGGCTTCAATGGCCAGGCAATCAGGTTTGTAGTTGTCTATTAAGCCAACGGTTTTTTCAAAAATGCGTTGCAGCTTCAGCATATGGTCATCAATTTTATCCATTTTAACCACGCCCAAACTTATCAGCTCTGTTTTGTTACCTATCTGTTTTACTAATCCGTAGCCCATCACCGCGGTGCCGGGGTCAATGCCTAAAATTATACGCTCTTTGCTGTTGTTGTTTTGTTGCATGTTAACTCTTTCAAGCCGAATTTTATTACGCTACAGGTAGCGTTTTTGAAGCGGTGGTGGCTCTGAGCCGGGTGACCCACCGTGAGCCACCGTGAGCCCACCTGAGCCACCACTTTTTTAAAATCGACTATGTAAAGATAGCCATCACCAACTACACATCATTCAACAACCGCATATATTCTTCCCGGCTTATCATCCTTGCACCCATTGATTCAAGATGAGCTGTATGTACCTGGCAATCTATCAAATTATATTTTCCCGTTTGGCAAAGCGTTATTAATGCCACTTTTGAGGCATTGCTCATTTTGCTAAACATACTCTCGCCGCAAAATATGTTACCAACTTCAACGCCATAAGCGCCACCAACTAATTCATTATTCTGCCAAACTTCTACAGAATGTGCAACGCCTGTTTTATGCAGTTCAATGTAGGCTGTTTTCATATCGTCGGTTATCCAGGTGCCGTCCTGCCCTTCTCGCTCAACCTGTGAGCAGGCGTTTATTACTTCTGCAAATGCGGTGTTTGTTGTTACGGTGAAAACTTCTTGTTTAAGTATTCTCTGCATTGATTTACTAATACGCAATTCATTAGGAAACAATACAAAGCGCTCGTGCGGTGCATACCATAAAATGGGAGTATCATCACTATACCAGGGGAAGATGCCGCTTTGGTAGGCCAAGGTGAGGCGTGGTACAGAAAGATCACCGCCCACAGCTAACAAGCCATCGGGCTCTGCCAGTTCCGTGGGCGGAAACATTATGTCTTTAGTCAGCCTGAAAATCATCAAGGCAAAATTATGCCTTCTTGCGTATTACCAGCTTTTTATTTTGGGCTTTAGCAATATTGTCCAGGTACTCCTGCATTTCGGTATACTTTGCAGCAGGTATAACATGACTGGTCAGCACAAATTTAGCGGTGCTTACTATTTTATTTTTCTCTTTGTCATACGCATAGCTAACATCATAACTTCCGTAGCTAAATTTAATGTTAGTATTGGTTGGTAAAGTTTC
The DNA here is from genome assembly GCF_002797815.1 of Mucilaginibacter auburnensis. Classification (NCBI taxonomy): domain Bacteria; kingdom Pseudomonadati; phylum Bacteroidota; class Sphingobacteriia; order Sphingobacteriales; family Sphingobacteriaceae; genus Mucilaginibacter; species Mucilaginibacter auburnensis. Next base: position 754,528 of record NZ_PGFJ01000001.1, on the reverse strand, counting down.
CACCTCAAAGCCCGCAGGTACTGCAATATTGGTTACACATACCTTTTGCATAGGATGATCAAAATAGAAATCTGTTTTACGCTTTTCAAGTATCGGCACGGTGGCATTGAATAAACTCATTACCTGTGGACGATAAAACCGCTTATCGCCACTCATTACGTCTGTAAACTTGTCGTATTCCAAATCAATATTCAGCTCCTTTACACCGTCTTTATCAAGGGCTTCCTTAAAACTAAACTGCGATGGTTGCTTTAAATTGAGGTAATTGATAAGATAGCCTTTTTGGTCATCAACCTTTTTTGCGGCTAAGGCCAGGTACATATCCCGGTACTCACCTGTACTTTTTATATTGATGGCTGCTTTTGCACCGCCGTCTTCATCTAAAACTACGTTTATCTCGCTGTTAAACTGATGATCCTGGCAGGTACTTTTAGGCGTGTTGACCAATTTTCCTCCTTTATTTGTGATCAGCAGAGCGTTTCGATTCTCGGTGAAAGAACCCAACTTTCCGAATATGGCCGTACTACTGGTACACTCCAGCCATGTAGTATCTCCTTTAAAAGGCACACAAACTACAATGTGATTAAACGGGTCTGCAGGGAATAACGGATCAGCAGGTTCACCATTTGTTTCACCTTGTATAAGCGCGTAATAAGCGGGGATATTTACAGCTTTAAGCATGGCCACCATGTAATTTGACAGTGCCTTACAGTCGCCGTACTTTTTTTGATCAACAAACATTGCCGGGAAAGGCTTAAGCCCGCCAATGCCTAATTGTATACTTACATAGTGCATGTTTTTTTGCATGTACTGATACAAAAATTTAGCTTTTGCCTTGTCGCCAACAATATCTGCGGTCATTTTTCGTATCTCTTCAGCACGTTGAGGGCTTAGATCAAGGCCTTCTGCGTTTAATGCCTGATACCATTTGCCGTAAGATTCCCATGAAGTCAGATCACCGGGCAAGCCATCAAATGAAAACTGATTGGTAGCGAAAACTACATAAGGGTACACACGCCACTCTATTGCGTCATCTTCAGGTTTAAAGGTTTTGAGGTTATGTACGTCCCATTCATACACATCATAATTACCATTTTTTAAAGTGCGTGGAGAAATATTTGTATTGTTGTTTTTGTACCTGAACCCAACCAGCGGAACTGCTGAAACCTTGTAATAAGCATTTTCCACAGCAGTTTCCTCAGGCAAATATTGCCACCTACCCAGATCAAGATAGCTGTTGGTTGAGCGTTCCCAAATAATCTCAACTGTAGTTGGATAACTTGATATGGTGTGGCTCAGCAATAATACGCGATAGTTACTGGCCAGTGTTTGCTCATCGGTTGCAGCCCTGTCATAAAAATCGCTTTTACTATACTTTTTAATAAGCTTACCGTTGGCATCATAAATGAGCACCTTAGCATCGGTTATCTGATTAAACTTTTTATCGTAAGGTAAAGCAACATCGCCATGGTGATCGCCTTTTTGGTCTAAAATAGTTACTATACTATGAAAGGCAACTTCCGTTTTACCCGGCCCCTTCACAATAGTCTCTGTATCGCTAAAACGTACTACCGCGTGCGCATCCTGTTTTAATGAATCTGGAATAGTTGATGCCTTGTATAAATTAGGCGCAATGGGCATAGTCTGCCCCCATGCAGCAGCTGCAGAAAAGCATAGAAAACTTAAAATCTTATACGTTAACTTCATAAACTATGCTTTCTTTAAAATGATCTGCTCATTAAGCATCTCATACAACACCTTCACAAATTCTCTGAAATCCGGATAGTCTTTCTTTAAATAAATTGGGCTGCTAAATTCTACAACATAACGGATGGATATTACACCATCCTGCTCACCTACTATACGGCTCATTGAAATAGATTTATCCGGCATAACTATCTTGCCCGATTTTGGCATAGCATCTACCTTAAAGCCTGCAGGCATTGTGTACCTCCCACCAATAGAAAAGTTTCGGTTATAGCCAAATTCAATATCTGTAAGCCTGTTCTCAGCTAAAAACGGATTTTTTCTGAGCGAAGAAAACAGGTTTGGGTTTAAGTAGATGTAGGTATCATCTGATCCAGATAAATCTGCGGTAAAATTTATAGTATGTAATAGCGGCAAGGTATCTACATCCAGGTTTTCGAATTTTAATGATGCTATTTTAATACCGTTGTCATCATTCCGCAGGTAGTCTATATACTTTTTTTCGCCATCGGTTTTGTAGCGCTCTATTGCATTCAGGCGGTTATAACTTGAGCTCCTTATGTTGGTTGTACCTTCCAGTTTCCCGTCAGGTTTTATTTGAGCGGTTACAAATACCGTTTGGCTTGAAGGTGTCAGTTTTTCTAAAGAAACTATATCATACAGTTCCTTGCCTTTATCAATATACAGGCCTGATGAGTTAAGTAATTCTGCCGGTATCTCATTAAACACATTGTATTTACCTGTAGCATCAAGTACGTATTCTTTGTCTTCTGAAACAGGCATGTATACCACCGCTCTGTTAAACTGTGATAGTGATGTATGGTACGGACGCACCTTGCCGTGTTCGCGCGTGCTTACCACCATAGGGTAAACATCTAAACCTGCCTGTTTTAGTAAATGATACAATATAATGTTGATCTCCGCGGAATTACCTGTTTTCTTTTCCCACGCGGTTGGCGTACCTTCGGTTGTGTACCAACGGTCAACACCATCCCATTTCATGGTATTTTTTACTTCATTAAAAATATAAGCTATTTTATCATCGCCCTTTAATTTAGCAGCATTGGCTAAAATAACCTCTTCGCCTTTAAGCTTTTTCTTTAGCTGTTTTCCAAAATCCTCATCATCTGCCAATATCCCGCCCACTTTAGCCCAAGTGTCTGAATATGTTTTGAAAATACCTGCCTGGTGTGATGTAATATTGGTTAGCTGAAATATTAAACATTGATAATTATCAGCATAAGATGACATGTAGGCTTCGTCAGGCAGCGAATGGATATTTGCCATTGCTCTTTCGTTTTTATCTGACATGTACCCAACCTGTGCTTCAGTTTTTGATGTATTCTTTACAAATGGTTCGTATGTACGTACCTGGGTGCGGTAAGTAAAATACTCAGGTACACTCGTAATATACTCGCTGTATCTAACCGGTATTTTTTGCTGGAAGAACCATGCGGGGAAGTTGGAGTACGACACCGTGTTCCACGCATACTTATATTCAATGATGCTGCCGGCTTTAACATTAGGGAAAGTAAAGGCAATCTCGTTTCTAACTTTGTCAATGTTTTTGGTAAATATCTGGCTTTTATCCAGTTTAATTATTTCTGGCTTGCCGTTAACCAGGTTAATAGTTTGCGCCTGTAAGCCTGTTATGTACTCCAGCCTGTTGCCTCCCTGGTATGGAATGCGTATCTCGGCTTCTTTCATGCCGTTCTCATTGAAAATTTTGATGCGCTTATGCCGTTGGACAATAATGTTAAACTGTTGGTCAAAGTAAAGATCACCTTTGTCAAACAGCACTTCGGCATTGGCGTCTTTTTCAAATTCGCAGGCTTTAAGCTCAAGGTCGGCAACATCAACTTTGCCATAAGGCATTGTACCGGGAACTGCGGGGGTTTGCGATTGAGCACTTACAGCTACAGCAAGGACACTCAAAAAGAGTGTGGCAAGGATTCTATTCATTGTGATATTTTGGTACGGTAAAGATAAATAAAAAAGTGTTGCTCAAAAAACTGTCAACACTTTTCTATTTTAATGATGTTACGCAAACTTGGCCAATATCTGTTCTGATGATAGCTTTTCCTGCGTACCTGTTTGCATATTTTTAACAGTAAGCATGCCTGTTTGCATTTCGTCGCTGCCAATTAAAACTACGTAAGGTATGTTTTTGCTGTTGGCGTAATCCAACTGCTTTTTGATCTTTGCGCCTGCAGGGTACATTTCTACACTAATGCCAGCAGCGCGTAACTCCTGTAATAGCGGGAATGCGTAAAACTCGCCGGTCTTATCAAAGCAGTTGATAAGCACCTGTGTGGTTTGCGCTGTTTCTTCCGGGAAAAGATCGAGCTCTTCCATTACATCATAGATCCTGTCTGCACCAAAGGATATTCCGGCACCGGTCAAGCCTTTTAAGCCGAACATGCCGGTTAGGTCATCATAACGGCCACCGCCGCCGATGCTGCCCATTTGCACTTCGTTGGTTTTTACCTCGAAAATTGCACCGGTGTAGTAGTTAAGTCCGCGGGCGAGGGTAATGTCCAGCTCGCAGTTTGCAGTTTGCAGTTGAGCTAATTTTAGATAGTTAAACACTTCTTCAATTTCATCACAACCTTTAAGGCCGGTTACCGAACTTGCCAACACTTCACGTAATTGAGTTAGCTTTTGTTGCGTGTTGCCTTCTAATAAAATTATTGGTTCAATTTTGTCAATATCTTGCTGTGTAAATCCGCGCGTCAAGAGTTCATTTTTAACGCCATCGAGGCCAATTTTATCCAGTTTGTCTATGGCAACAGTTAGATCAACAATATTATCAGCTTTATCTATAATCTCTGCAATTCCTGATAGAATCTTTCTATTATTGATCTTTACGGTAAAATCTTTTAGTCCGAGGCGGGTAAGCGCTTCATCATAGATCATTACAAACTCAGCCTCATTCAATAGCGAGTCAGAACCAACAACATCGGCGTCGCACTGAAAAAACTCACGGTAGCGACCCTTTTGTGGCCTGTCGGCGCGCCAAACAGGCTGCACCTGGAAACGCTTGAACGGAAAAGTTATTTCGTTTTGATGCTGTACAACGTAGCGGGCAAAAGGAACGGTAAGGTCGTAGCGGAGGGCTTTTTCAGAGATTACGCCGGTTAAAGCTTTTGAAGAATGCTCTGTATTCTTCTTCTCTACCTCATTCCAGAAATCGCCGCTATTTAAAATTTTAAACATCAGTTTATCACCTTCTTCACCATATTTACCGGTAAGGGTAGTTAAGTTTTCCATAGATGGGGTTTCTATCTGCTGATAGCCATACTTGCGGAAAACAGTTTTAATGGTGTCAAAAATATAATTGCGGCGGCCCATTTCTAACGGAGAAAAATCGCGGGTGCCTTTTGGTACTGATGGTTTAATTGCCATGCGGCAAATGTACAAAAATGAAGGTAAATCACCTCATTGCTTATATTCAAGCAACTCCAAACGGTTGCCAAACGAATCATAAAAGGTAAACCTGTGGCGGCCTTGTATCAATGGCTCATCATAAGTTTTTATATGATTTTGCTCCAGCCAACGGCGGGCAGCAGCAACGTCCGTCACTTCAAATGCCGTGTGCCGCGCAGAAACCGGCAGGGCAGGTTCAACGCCTATGTGCAGCTCAATATCTGCCCAGGCAAACCAATGGCCGGGTGTAGTAAACACTTCGGGCCGGTCTATTTGCTTTAACCCCATTATGGTCCGATAAAACTCACGCGCTTCTTCCAGTTTTTCAATTGGAACGCAGATGTTGATATGATCTGTACGTTTGTAACTTATAGGGCAAGCCATATAAAATTTGAGTTAAAAGAAAAGGCGCCTGTTGCAAAGGCGCCTTCAAAATTTATTAATATTTGTTACTCTACAGTTACTGATTTTGCCAAATTACGTGGCTGATCAACGTTGCAATTACGCATAACCGCAATATGATACGATAACAATTGCAACGGAATAGTGGCCAGCAGCGGAACAAAAGCATCATCGGTGGCTGGTATCTCTATACTATAATCGGCCATGTTGCGTACTTCGGTGTCACCCTCGGTAACAATAGCCAGAACTCGCCCGCCGCGCGCTTTTACTTCCTGTATGTTGCTGATCACTTTCTCGTAAGAAGAATTTTTGGTAGCAATAAAAACAACAGGCAATTCCGCATCTATCAGCGCTATTGGCCCGTGTTTCATCTCAGCAGCCGGATAACCTTCAGCGTGTATGTAAGAAATCTCCTTTAACTTTAAAGCACCCTCTAATGCAACAGGGAAAGAACTGCCCCTACCCAGGAATAAGCAATTGCTGGCATCTTTAAATGCAGCTGCTATCTTTTTAACTTCTTCGTTGCATTTCAGCGTTTGCTCTACCAGTTCGGGTATTTGATCCAACTCTGTTAAATAGGCAATTAATTTGCTCTTGGTAAGCGTACCGCGAAGCTGGGCTATATAAAAACCAATCAGCGTTAATACGGTAACTTGTGCCGTAAAAGCCTTGGTTGAAGCTACACCAATTTCGGGACCCGCATGTGTATATACGCCCGCATGGGTGATGCGTGGAATTGAAGCACCAACCACATTACAAATACCAAATATTGTAGCGCCTTTTTCTTTAGCCAGCTCAAGGGCAGCCATGGTATCTGCAGTTTCGCCAGATTGAGAGATCGCTATCACAATATCCCTCTCAGATATAATAGGGTTACGATACCTGAATTCTGATGCATACTCTACCTCTACAGATACCCTTGCATACTCTTCAATCAAATACTCGCCCACCAAACCAGCATGCCATGATGTTCCGCATGCTACTATGATTATGCGATCAACATTTTTTAGCTTATCAGCATACTCTTTAATACCTCCAAGTTGTACTTTGCCTTTTTCGGGATAAATACGACCGCGTAAACAATCGCGTATGGATCGTGACTGCTCGTATATCTCCTTCAGCATAAAGTGATCGTAGCCGCCTTTCTCCAACATTTCCAGCTTTAGGTCAAGCTCTTGTATATACGGAGTTTGAACGGTATTATCTATATTCTTTATCAGCAGGTCATTCCGTTGTATATAGGCAATCTCGTTATCATTTAAATAAATAACGTTTTTGGTGTATTCAACAATAGGTGTAGCATCAGATGCTACAAAGTACTCGCCTTTACCAACGCCAATCACCATTGGGCTGCCTTTGCGGGCCGCAATAAGCAGATCAGGTTCCTCGGCACTCATAATTACAATGGCGTAAGCTCCAATAACACGGTTTAGCGCTATACGCACCGCCTCTTTTAGATCAACACCTGTTTCATTCAAAATATCTTCTACCAGGTGTATTAAAACCTCGGTATCGGTATCGCTTTTAAAAACGTGCCCTTTGGCTAACAGCGTCTCTTTAATAATACCGTAGTTCTCAATTATACCGTTGTGTATAATGGTAAGCTTTCTATCTCCTGACGAGTGCGGGTGAGAGTTCCTGTCGCTTGGCGCGCCGTGCGTAGCCCAGCGTGTATGCCCCATACCAATGGTGCCGGTCATGGGTAGCCCTTTAACGAAATCTTCCAGATCGCTAACCTTACCTGTTTTTTTGTAAACCTTTAAGTTTTTGTCCAGTAAAGCAACGCCGGCACTGTCATACCCACGGTATTCAAGGCGACGCAGGCCCTTAATTATAATCGGATAAGCATCCCTGTGGCCTACATAGCCTACTATTCCACACATAAATTAAATTTAAAAAACGTTGTAAAAATAATCAGCTATATAACATGTTATATAGCTGATTGCATTTTTCAATATAAGAAATTAACTATTTTACAACAACGTGTTATTTGTTAACTTTTGTATAAATGATATTGAGTTTTACACGATAAGTTGATCCATCACTCCCCACAGCTGCCGTACGTCCGTCAAGTTGAGGGTTGGGTGTTACGTCGCTAAAATAAGAAAAGCCCTGATTGTCGGCCGCTCCTATATAGGTACCATAATCAATGGTTTTTCCGCGCATTAAATCCTGAACATATGCAGTTACCAAAAAGCGATATTCCTTTTTATCTGAGTTGTAAAAACCACCATAAGACGTGGCAGAACGCGGATCGGTCTGTGTGTTGTCCTGGATGTTGATGCGCTGCTTCGCCAGATCAAGCTTGTAAAGCATTAAACTATTAATAGGCGTATAAGGGAACGCAGTTCCGGGTTGCGGAGAAATAACCAGTTCAGCACGGTTTACAATAATATCACTACCGGCTTTTGTTATAATTTCTTTAAGATATGGAAACTGTACTTTAGCCCTTAGGCCTAATAACCCCTGTAAATAAAATGTATTACGTGTTTTTGATGTAGTAGCTGCAAGTTCTGTAGCTATGGCAGTACCAGCGTAGTTATGACTAATTTCGGCTGAGCGACGTACGCTTGGCAAAACAACTACGTTTGTATCAATTGTGGACCCATCTGTAGCGGTTACTTTAACATAAACTTTAACAGTGGCCGAGTCCATGTTGAACATCATAGTTCCGCCGGGCCCTGTTTGGTTTTTATCTAAAGTTACATACAATCCGTTCACTCTGTTTCTAAACACCAGATTAGATGCTACCTGATCAGCAGGAGCATTGAACAAAATACTGTTAACAAAAGTAGGGTCTAAAGGCACACGCACCTGCGGAATAAACTTCATTAAAGAATCTTTTCCCGCTCGGATAGGTTGAATCACTCTAACACTATCACGCGTTCTTGGAAAGAAGGATTTAGTTCCCAACAAAACGGATTTAGTTTTCCATTTTTTTGAGGCGTTATAAGTTCCATTACTCAGTATGCGCTCATCCAACTGATAAACGTTGGCTTTAAAGCGTGTTGTAAGCGAGTCGCCATAAAATCCGCTGGTATACGGAAGAATAAGTATGGCAGAATCAATAGCTATTGTACCTGTTGGAACAGTATAAGCTGCTTGCGAAGGCAAATTAAGATCCATTGCTATATTTGATTCAGTTATACCAAAAACAGGATCTTTAAAATAACTAAGCGCAGTTTTGGCCAGACCAGAAGCAATGGCATCCTCCTCAGGAACGGTATTTACATATACAGTAGATGTATCTATCAGACTACCTTCAATAAGGTTACCATCATTAACTCCCAAGTTAACGGTGCCCTGCTTTTTACAGCTACTTAAAATAAAAAGACTTATTAACAGTGTCAATAAGTCTAATCTGAAAAATTTCATATTTGATCTCAAAGCTTATACAACGTTTACCAGTTCTTCAGTGGTAATTTCGTCGTAAAAATTGTAATAATTTTCGAAATCTGCGGTAGAATTAAAATCCAAAACCGATTTTTGGCTGTTTTTAACATTATTTAACACATCCTCGTCGATATTTTCGGCCGCTAAAACAATGCCATCACTGTAGTGAATAGCTCCTTCATACAATGAAGTGTTAGTACCTGGTTTATACATTTCGGTATGCTGCTCGGTCATGCCGCCCATAACTGCTTTTTGTGCAAAATCGGCATTCATTTCGCCTTTAAAATCATTTTCATAAATAGAGTAGACTATTTTTGAATGCTTAAAGGTTGGATCGTCTTTGTAAGTAGTTTTTAAATAGGCCGGCACTAATGAACTCATCCAGCCGTGACAATGGATAATATCCGGGGCCCAACCCAATTTCTTCACCGTTTCTAGCGCGCCCTTACAGAAAAATATCATTCGCTCATCGTTGTCAGCATAAAACTTCCCGTCTTTGTCCTCAAACACATGCTTGCGTTGAAAATACTCTTCGTTGTCTAAGAAATAAACCTGCATACGCGCCGCCGGAATAGAAGCCACTTTTATGATCAAAGGATTATCATTGTCATTAATAATGATGTTCATCCCCGATAAGCGGATCACCTCATGAAGGCGGTTCCTGCGCTCATTAATATTACCGAAACGAGGCATCAGGATACGAATCTCGTAACCTTTCTCCTGCATAGCCTGCGGAAGCTGGCGTGTTATTTCAGAAATTTTGGTGAGTTCAAGGAAAGGCGACATTTCATGAGTTATAAACAATAGCTTAGATTTACCCATCTCCAATTCAGAATTAAAATATTATGAAACTAAACCCAAAAAAATTGGGTTTGCAAATATAAGCATTATAATAACAACTATCAACCAATTACACAAGTAGTTTGGTATTTAATGATGTTTTATGCAACTTCGCCCTCTTGTTGATGATTGATCTCAGTTGAAACATTTTACCACCCGGCAAGCCCTTGCAGAACACCTGCTGCAACTGAAAATACAGGGCAAAACAATAGGTTTTGTACCCACCATGGGCGCGCTGCACAATGGGCACCTTTCGCTTATACGCATAGCGCAGCAACAATGCGATGTTGTAGTTTGCAGCATTTTTGTTAACCCAACCCAATTTACTGATCCGAGCGATCTTGAGAAGTACCCTCGCCCTATTGGAGCTGATATTGCTAAACTTGAAAGTGTGAAATGCGATGTTTTATTTGAACCACCGGTTAATGAGATGTATGCCGGTAATGAGCATTGGCATTTAGCTATTGGAGAATTGGAGCATTTACTTGAGGGAGCGTCGCGCCCCGGCCATTACCAGGGCGTTACTCAAGTGGTAAGTAAGCTTTTTGACATTGTTAAGCCTGACATTGCTTTTTTTGGGCAGAAAGACTATCAACAGTTTTTAGTGATTAGCAAAATGGTAGAACTATTGGCCATGCCGGTAAAGCTGGTAATGTGTCCTATAGAACGTGAGACAGATGGTTTAGCCATGAGCTCACGTAATATACACCTCTCTGCATCAGACAGGCGAAATGCTTTGGTACTATCTCAAACACTGAATGCTGTAAAACAGCAATTTAATATTGATGGTATTGATCAGCTAAAGCAGGAGGCCGAACATACTATAACCTCCACTCCAGACGTGAAGCTTTCTTACTTTGAAATAGTAGATGGAGAAACACTACATCGCGCTACTTCAAGTTCCAAACATATAGTTGCACTTGTTGCAGTCAAAGTAGGCAATACGCGATTGATTGATAATGTTATTATTATGTAGCAAATAGTGGATAGGCCATGGCGTATAGTCTCAATGGCTATTGTCATGGTACTGTGTGATATATTTTACTAAACTATGGAATATTGACTATGAACTATAGACCAAAATAACATTACCTTTGCCCCATGATTATTGAAGTATTAAAATCAAAAATTCATCGTGCCCGTGTTACTCAAGCAGAATTGCATTACGTGGGTAGCATCACTATAGATGAGGATTTGATGGATGCGGCGAATATTATTGCCAACGAGAAGGTGCAGATTGTAAACAATAATAATGGCGCCCGTTTTGAAACTTATGTAATTAAAGGCGAACGCGGTTCGGGCACTATTTGCCTAAACGGTGCAACAGCTCGTTTAGCAGCCGTTGGTGACATTGTTATCATCATGTCATACGCACATATGGACATGGATTTAGCTCGCAAATACGAGCCTATATTGGTTTTCCCAGACAACGACAATAAGCTTTTAAAATAAGTTATTCATCGCTTTTAAAATTGAAGGCAGCTGTTTTGAAAAATAGCTGCCTTCATATTAAATAACCAATTACTAATTAAGACTGGAAGAACGCAAGCAGATCTTTGTTGATAACATCCGCATGAGTTGTTGGCATACCATGGGGAAAGCCTGGGTAAGTTATCAGTTTCCCGTCTTTTAACAGCTCTGCTGATTTTAAAGCCGTAATGGTGTAAGGAACAATCTGGTCATCTTCACCGTGCATCACCAATACCGGCACATCGGCATTTTTAAGATCTTCCGTAAAATCAGTTTCAGAGAATACCTTAACACAATCATAATGAGCTTTAATTGAACCCATCATGCCCTGACGCCACCAGTTATCCTGCACGCCTTGAGATATTTCAGCACCTTCACGATTGTAGCCATAAAAGGGGAAGGTAAAATCTTTAAAGTATTGCGTACGGCGTGTAGCTGTATTTAATCGGATATCGTCAAAAACAGACATCGGCACACCATCAGGGTTATTTTCAGACACAACCATTACTGGCGCAACTGCGCTTACAAGTACCGCCTTTGCTACACGGCCCTTGCCATATTTTGCTACATACCTAATAACTTCTCCGCCACCTGTTGAATGACCAACATGTATAGCATCTTTCAGATCAAGCGCCTCTACTAATTCTGCAACATCGGCAGCATAGGTATCCATATCATGTCCGTAAGGAGTTTGGCTTGAACGGCCATGGCCGCGGCGGTCATGTGCTATAACTCTGTACCCTTTTTCCAGGAAAAACATCATTTGGTTGTCCCAGTCATCGCCTGATAGTGGCCATCCGTGGTGAAATACAATTGGCTGACCTTTTCCCCAGTCTTTGTAATAAATCTCAGTTCCGTCTTTGGTTGTAATAGTGCTCATGGTGCTGTTTTTTAAGTGTGTATTGTTTTAGTTTGTTAATACAAATATGAGGCAGATTCACGCGAACACACTTGATGTAGATCAAGTAATGTTTATTTAATACAATATATTACGCTCTTGTTAAACAGTTATGTGCAGAAGGTTAATATTAGGAGAGAAATTAGATAAACTACAGATTGGGCGTTCTAATAGCATCTTGATATAGTCTCTCATGTACATGACGGAGGGGCTATAAAACAGAAAAGCCCCATATTAAAGATATGGAGCTTTCTGAGTAAAATTTGGCACCGACCTACTCTCCCACGTTTTACCGCAGTACCATCGGCTCTGGCGGGCTTAACTTCTCTGTTCGGAATGGGAAGAGGTGGACACCGCCGATATAGGCACCTGAAGGTTTTCAGATCTGAGTATTGAGATATAAGATTTGAGACTCATTTCAATAACAAATCAATATTTTATAGATGTAAGAAGAGATTGTGCGATACAGACTAACGTCTCATATCTCATATCTCACGTCTCATATCTAAGACAATGATTGAAAGAAGTGATTGAATTGTAGAGAAAACAACAGTATTAATTTACTATCTGTGTTGTGTTGTCAGGGTGCAGATTGCTCTGCACCCCTATATTCCAACCGAAGAAAGCTTCGGGCGATTAGTATTACTCGGCTATGATGTCACCACCTTTAGACCTGTAACCTATCAACGTAGTAGTCTACTACGACCCTCAATGGAAGTCTCATCTCGTGGCTAGTTTCGCACTTAGATGCTTTCAGCGCTTATCTATTCCCAACGTAGCTACTCTGCAGTACACCTGGCGGCATAACAGATTCACCAGAGGTTAGTCCAACCCGGTCCTCTCGTACTAAGGTCAGCCCCACTCAAACTTCCAACGCCCACAACAGATAGGGACCGAACTGTCTCGCGACGTTCTGAACCCAGCTCGCGTGCCACTTTAATGAGCGAACAGCTCAACCCTTGGGACCTTCTCCAGCCCCAGGATGTGACGAGCCGACATCGAGGTGCCAAACCTCCCCGTCGATATGAGCTCTTGGGGGAGATCAGCCTGTTATCCCCAGCGTACCTTTTATCCTTTGAGCGATGGCCCTTCCATGCAGAACCACCGGATCACTATATCCGTCTTTCGACCCAGCTCGACTTGTCTGTCTCACTGTCAAGCAAGCTTATGCTATTGCACTCCGCGTACGGTTACCAAGCGTACTGAGCTTACCTTTGAAAGCCTCCGTTACCTTTTTGGAGGCGACCACCCCAGTCAAACTACCCGCCAAACAATGTCCTCGACTGTGTCGAGTTAGACACCAAATACAGAAAGGGTGGTATTTCAACGTTGGCTAACCTACTCCTAGCGAAGCAGGATCACAGCCTCCCACCTATCCTACACATCCTGTATCCGATATCAATGTTAAGTTGTAGTGAAGGTGCATGGGGTCTTTCCGTCCCGTTGCGGGTAACCGGCGTCTTCACCGATACCACAATTTCACCGAGCTCATGGCTGAGACAGCGCCCAGATCGTTACACCATTCGTGCAGGTCGGAACTTACCCGACAAGGAATTTCGCTACCTTAGGACCGTTATAGTTACGGCCGCCGTTTACTGGGGCTTCGATTCAATGCTTCGCCTTGCGACTAACATCCCCTCTTAACCTTCCAGCACCGGGCAGGTGTCAGGCCTTATACGTCATCTTTCGATTTTGCAAAGCCATGTGTTTTTGTTAAACAGTCGCCTGGGCCTTTTCACTGCGGCTGATATTGCTACCAGCGCCCCTTCTCCCGAAGTTACAGGGCCATTTTGCCGAGTTCCTTAGCCATGATTCACTCGAGCACCTTAGGATTCTCTCCTCGACTACCTGTGTCGGTTTACGGTACGGGGTTTTATAACCTGAAGCTTAGCAGGTTTTCTTGGAAGTCTGATTACCTGAACTATTCCCTTACCCGAAGGCTCGAGATACTATCAGCTTTCAGCAAAAAAGGCGTACTTAACTACCTCTCCTATACCTACGGCCTTTAACGAACTATTCCGTCAGTTCGCGTCAGTTTCACTACTCCGTCACTGCATCGCAGTTATAAAACGTACTGGAATATTAACCAGTTATCCATCGGCTACGCCCTTCGGCTTCACCTTAGGCCCCGACTAACCCTGATCCGATTAGCGTTGATCAGGAAACCTTAGTCTTTCGGTGGGCAGGTTTCTCTCCTGCCTTATCGTTACTTATGCCTACATTTGCTTTTCTATTCCCTCCACAGTCAGTTACCTTCCTGCTTCACCGCAAATAGAATGCTCCCCTACCAGTGCATTTACATGCAATCCATAGCTTCGGTATACCGCTTAATGCCCGTTTATTATCCATGCCCGATCGCTCGACTAGTGAGCTGTTACGCACTCTTTAAATGAATGGCTGCTTCCAAGCCAACATCCTAGCTGTCTGTGCAATCGGACCTCGTTAGTTCAACTTAGCGGTAATTTGGGGACCTTAGCTGATGGTCTGGGTTCTTTCCCTCTCGGCCATGGACCTTAGCACCCATAGCCTCACTGCCGTGTATATTATAAAGCATTCGGAGTTTGTCTGGATTTGGTAGGATTTGACTCCCCCGCACCCAATCAGTAGCTCTACCTCTTTATAACTCTACCACGACGCTGTTCCTAAAAACATTTCGGGGAGTACGAGCTATTTCCCAGTTTGATTAGCCTTTCACCCCTACCCACAAGTCATCCGGAAACTTTTCAACGTTTATCGGTTCGGTCCTCCAGTACCTGTTACGGCACCTTCAACCTGCTCATGGGTAGATCACAAGGTTTCGCGTCTACCTCCACTGACTATGCGCCCTATTCAGACTCGCTTTCGCTTCGGATCCGTGTCTTAAACACTTAACCTTGCCAATGAAGAGTAACTCGTAGGCTCATTATGCAAAAGGCACGCCGTCACGGTGTTAACCGCTCCGACCGCTTGTAAGTACACGGTTTCAGGTTCTATTTCACTCCCCTGTTCGGGGTTCTTTTCACCTTTCCCTCACGGTACTGGTTCACTATCGGTCTCTCAGGAGTATTTAGCCTTACCGGATGGTGCCGGCAGATTCCCACAAGGCGTCTCCGACCTCGCGGTACTCAGGATACCACTATCTTTATATTACTTACCCGTACGCAGCTCTCATGCTCTATGGCCGGGTTTCCCACCCCGTTCCGGTTCATTTTATAAGTCATGTTGTGGTCCTACAACCCCTATATTGCCGTAACAATATAGGTTTGGGCTTCTTCCATTTCGCTCGCCACTACTCTGGAAATCATTGTTATTTTCTCTTCCTCTGCTTACTTAGATGTTTCAGTTCAGCAGGTTTGCGCTATTGCAACTAGTCTTCAACTAGTTAGGTTTCCCCATTCAGAAATTTACGGATCAAATCTTATTTGCAAATCCCCGTAACTTATCGCAGCTTATCACGTCTTTCATCGCCTCTGAGAGCCAAGGCATCCCCCGTGTACCCTTTCTTACTTTCTTCTACTATACCGCCTTTTGCGCCGGTATGTATGCTTTTATTAGTTAGTCAGTCATTAAGTCATTGGTCATTCGTCACTAGTCATTATTGCTAATAACTGTTGACTATTGACTAACTTCTTAACAACGTCCCTACTGTTGTTTTCTCGTTTTTCAATTACTTCTTCCAATATGTCAAAGAACGTTCGTAAACCTAATCATATATATAATATACTTTCGCTATACTTGGTGGAGAATAACGGATTCGAACCGTTGACCCCCTGCGTGCAAGGCAGGTGCTCTAGCCAGCTGAGCTAATCCCCCAATTAATGAATCTGTGATATGTTTCACTCACCTTCGTAGTCCCGAGCAGATTTGAACTGCTGACCCCTACATTATCAGTGTAGTGCTCTAACCAAGCTGAGCTACAGGACTTCTTGTTTTAGGATGTCGGACTCACGATTTCGGATTTTCGTAATCGCAAATCGTAATCTCTTACAATCCTGCCTCTCAGATGTTACCGCCACTGATGGCTTCATCTTTTGGGTTTTCTTTTTGTTTTATTATTTAAAAGATAATCATGTATCGAGCACTCCTGCTCTTTATTGATGCTGTTAGTAGAACAGATCGAGGGTGGGTATTGCTCCAGAAAGGAGGTATTCCAGCCACACCTTCCGGTACGGCTACCTTGTTACGACTTAGCCCCAGTTACCGACTTTACCCTAGGCGGCTCCTTGCGGTTACCGACTTCAGGTACTTCCAGCTTCCATGGCTTGACGGGCGGTGTGTACAAGGCCCGGGAACGTATTCACCGCGTCATTGCTGATACGCGATTACTAGCGAATCCAACTTCACGGGGTCGAGTTGCAGACCCCGATCCGAACTGTGATCAGCTTTGTGAGATTGGCATCCTGTTGCCAGGTAGCTGCCCTCTGTACTGACCATTGTAGCACGTGTGTAGCCCCGGACGTAAGGGCCATGATGACTTGACGTCGTCCCCTCCTTCCTCTCTATTTGCATAGGCAGTCTGTTTAGAGTCCCCATCATTACATGCTGGCAACTAAACATAGGGGTTGCGCTCGTTGCGGGACTTAACCCAACACCTCACGGCACGAGCTGACGACAGCCATGCAGCACCTAGTTTCGTGTCCCGAAGGACTAGAGCGTCTCTGCTCTATTCACTAACTTTCAAGCCCGGGTAAGGTTCCTCGCGTATCATCGAATTAAACCACATGCTCCTCCGCTTGTGCGGGCCCCCGTCAATTCCTTTGAGTTTCACCCTTGCGGGCGTACTCCCCAGGTGGAATACTTAACGCTTTCGCTTAGACGCTGACCGTATATCGCCAACATCGAGTATTCATCGTTTAGGGCGTGGACTACCAGGGTATCTAATCCTGTTTGATCCCCACGCTTTCGTGCCTCAGTGTCAATTAAACCATAGTAAGCTGCCTTCGCAATTGGTGTTCTGTGACATATCTATGCATTTCACCGCTACTTGTCACATTCCGCCTACCTCTAGTTCATTCAAGTTCATCAGTATCAAAGGCACTGCGACAGTTAAGCTGCCGTCTTTCACCCCTGACTTAATAAACCACCTACGCACCCTTTAAACCCAATAAATCCGGATAACGCTTGGATCCTCCGTATTACCGCGGCTGCTGGCACGGAGTTAGCCGATCCTTATTCTCAGAGTACATTCAGCTTCGTATACATACGAAGGTTTATTCCCCTGCAAAAGCAGTTTACAACCCGTAGGGCCGTCTTCCTGCACGCGGCATGGCTGGTTCAGACTTGCGTCCATTGACCAATATTCCTTACTGCTGCCTCCCGTAGGAGTCTGGTCCGTGTCTCAGTACCAGTGTGGGGGGTCATCCTCTCAGATCCCCTAAACATCGTAGCCTTGGTATGCCGTTACCACACCAACTAGCTAATGTTCCGCATGCCCATCTTAATCCTATAAATATTTGATTATTAAATAATGCTATTCAATAATGTTATGCGGTGTTAATCTCTCTTTCGAGAGGCTATCCCCCAGATTAAGGTAGGTTACATACGTGTTACGCACCCGTGCGCCACTCTCAAGGAAAGCAAGCTCTCCTATCCCGTCCGACTTGCATGTATTAGGCCTGCCGCTAGCGTTCATCCTGAGCCAGGATCAAACTCTCCATTGTAAATGTTTTGAGTTCGAACTTTTCCTGACTCTACTTATTAATTCTTTGGAATTGTCTAAATAGAATCTTAGTTCTGTTTGTTATATATCTTTATACAACACCCTTCCCTGTTTCAATCTATTCTTATTACTAACTTCTTCAATATTGAACAGCTCAACCTGATGGTTTAACTGCTCGCTACATGATTGCATCTTTTAAAAGAACTTTTCTCTTCCCCGTCTCGGTTCCGATATATTTTATCCGCAATTGCTGCGGCTAAATCTCTGTTTGTTGATCAGGTGATTCGCTCACCGTCTTTCGCTTTTCAGCTCCCATCGTTTTGGGATTGCAAAGGTAGAAATCTTTTTTCTTTTTCCAAATTTTATTTTAAAATAATTTCTGGCCTCTCTTCCCTTTCCTGTTAGCTCGTTTTCCGTTCCGCTTTCGCTTCCCATTCATCACTCGCTAACCCCTCTCAATGTACAACCGCATTCCTTCGTTTGCGGGCTGCAAAGGTAGGAAGAAATCTCTTCTGTGCAAACAATTCCTATAAAAAAGTAACAGCATATTGTTAAAACGCTATAAATGAGATAGAAAAATTTAAAGCAAAATTCATCAAGCATAAAACAAACACTATCCACAGGTGTTAAAGCCCTCTCCATACATAATACAGACTATATATAGTTTAATTATAGTAATGATAATAGCAGTTAGAAACAGCTATATATAGTATAAATAGCGTGGCTGCATTTATATACTAAATAACTAAGGCAATCTCAATACCACATATACGTTAAAAGATGTTAAATGTAGTACCTATAAGCTGTTGACTATTAGATACAGCCTATATTTACCACCCACAAATAAAATTGATTGACTTTGTATTATTATTTATCTTTGCAAAATGTTTAAAAAACAACGATCAGTAATTGGGGGCTTTTTAATATTATTACTTATTGCGGCTGGTAGCTGTAAAAGCAAGTACGAAAAATTGAAAGCAAGCAATGACAGAACTAAGAAATACCAGGAAGGCAAGAAGCTTTACGAAAAAAAGCAATACGCTAAAGCGCTTGGTCTTTTTGAAACACTGTTATCGCAGTACAGGGGGCAGGAAAGTGCAGAGGAGCTTTTTTATTTGAACGCTATGGCTACCTACAAGCTAAAGGACTATACCGCCGCCTCTTATCATTTTAAAGAATACGCTAAGGATTTTCCTTCAAGTATACATGCCGAAGAGTGCCGTTATCTGTCAGCTTACTGCTTGTATCTGGAGGCACCTATATCATCGCTTGATCAAGCCAATACATTAAAATCAATTGAAGCTATGCAGCTTTATATCAACCTTTATCCAAAAGGTGATCATGTTGCTGAGGCTGCTAAAACAATTGACGACCTGCGCAGTAGGTTAGAGCAGAAAGCTTTTGATAATGCTAAGTTATATTACGTTACCGGCAACCACCAGGCGGCGGTAATTACCTTTGGCAATGTATTACGTGATTACCCGGATACCAAATTTGCAGAGGAAATTGAGTATTTAAATGCGAAGGCACAGTATCAATATGCGCGCGAAAGCCGTGAATCAAAACAGGAAGAGCGTTATGAGGAAGCAAAAAACTTAGCTGCCAATTTCATAGAGAAATATCCTAACAGCAAATTTTTAAAAGACGCCAGCGCTGTGCAAAAAGACAGTGAAGATGGCATAGCTTCGGTTAGGCGCTTGTTAGCGCAGGCTGCAATTGATGAGAAACTGGCGCGTAAACTTGCCCGCAAAGACTCTCTTTTAAATCAAACTATTTTAACACCAACACCATCTGTTAAGATGGATATTCATAAAAAAATACCAAACTAAAAAAATTGATATGAGTACCAACAATAATAATAGTAATAATACCAAACCGGCGGTAGCAAGCAGCACAGTTACCCGCGACCTGCGCGAACTGGACGTGGAAACCGGCAACATTTATGAATCATTAGTTATCATGGCTAAAAGAGCTAACCAGATATCTAATAACATTAAAGAAGAGTTGCATCAAAAACTTTCAGAATTTGCTTCATCAAATGATAACCTGGAAGAGGTTTTTGAAAACCGCGAGCAGATAGAGATATCTAAACATTATGAAAAACTGCCAAAACCGTCATTAATTGCCGTTCAGGAATTTTTAGATGGCAAGGTTTATCATCGTAATCCAATTAAAGAGGCTTAATTGCCAACCCGGAAGGGTAATAATGGATAAAATATTTAAACTCCCTTACGGGAGTTTTTTGTTTATTTGAATTTTAACTTAGTTTCATTCTACTCCGTTTGGAGTAAAGCCGCTTTATGCTTGAAGGTAAAAACATAGTATTAGGAGTATGCGGCAGTATAGCTGCTTATAAATCTGCAACGCTGGTAAGGTTGTTAATTAAAGCGGGAGCCAATGTGCAGGTGATCATGACGCCCGATGCCATCAACTTCATTACTCCTTTAACTTTATCAACCCTTTCAAAAAAGCCTGTATTGGCAGACTACTTTAAGCCTAAAACCGGCGAATGGAACAACCATGTTGATATTGGCCTTTGGGCTGACCTAATGCTTATCGCCCCGGCAAGTGCAAACACCATGGCTAAAATGGCTTCAGGGCTTTGCAATAACCTGCTTACCGCTGTTTATCTTTCTGCTAAATGCCCGGTGTATTTTGCTCCGGCTATGGATCTGGATATGTGGAAGCACAACTCAACCACTACCAATGTTGCCCAACTGCAAAGCTTCGGCAATATTTTGATACAACCGGGCAGCGGTGAACTGGCCAGCGGTTTGCATGGCGAAGGTAGGATGGCCGAACCCGAGGAAATATTAGCATTCTTGATCAATGATCTTAAAAAAGCACTTCCGCTGAATGGCACAAAGGCTTTAGTTACCGCCGGACCAACTTACGAGGCGATAGACCCCGTACGCTTTATAGGTAATCACTCATCAGGTAAAATGGGCTTTGCTATTGCGGATGAGTTGGCTAAACTCGGCGCTGACGTTACACTCGTTTCGGGACCATCAGCACAAGTAAGTAAGCAACGGTCTATCAAGCGAATTGATGTTACATCGGCTGCTGAAATGCTGGATATGTGTTTGCAAAACTTTGAGCAGGCACAAGTTTGTGTAATGAGCGCGGCAGTTGCTGATTATACCCCGGTTACGGTAGCAACGCAAAAAATAAAAAAACAAGACGACGGGCTTACCATCGCGACAAAGAAGACTACTGATATTTTAAAAACATTGGGGAGTTTGAAGAGGCCGCATCAGATTTTGGTTGGCTTTGCATTAGAGACCGACAACGAAGAGGTGCATGCCATTGGAAAACTTCAAACCAAAAACCTCGATATGATTGTGTTAAACTCGCTAAAGGATGAAGGCGCAGGCTTTAAAGGCGACACTAATAAAATAACGATTATTGATAAAAATCTGGCTAAGACAGACTACAGCCTGAAAAGTAAAGACGAGGTGGCCAAAGATATTTGCGCTAAAATAGTTACCCTGATATGAAAAGGCTATATGTATATATGATCCTAAGTGTGTTGATGCTGAAAGTATCGGCGCAGGATTTGAATGCCAGAGTAACTGTATTATCGCCTAAAATTCAAACTACCAATAAACGCATATTCCAATCGCTTGAAAATGCGATGAAAGATTTCTTAAATGGACGCAAATGGCTGGGAGATCAAATTTTACCAAATGAACGGATTGATTGCAATTTTGTGGTGACCATAACTACCTGGGATGGTAGCAGTAATTTCAATGCTGAGTTACAAATACAATCAAGCCGACCCGTATTTAATGCTAACTATACCACCACCCTGCTAAATATTAACGACAAAGACTTTGATTTTATTTACAATGAGGGTCAAACCATTGATTACTCAGACCAAAACTTCCAATCAAACCTGGCATCAGTAATGGCGTTTTACGCTTATATAATAGCCGGAATAGACAATGACAGTTTTTCAAGATTAGGCGGCACACCTTACTATGAACGCGCGCAAAACGTGTTAAACATTGCACAATCATCGCCCTACCGCGGATGGAAAGCTTTTGATAGCAACACCAATAGGTATTGGCTGTTAGAGAATATTAATAATAAAGTATACGAGCCTCTGCGCGGTTTTATTTATGATTACCACCGTAACGGAATGGACCTGATGGCAGATAATGCTGCTAAAGCGCGCAAAGCCATTGATGGTTTTTTACCTGTACTTGGTGATGTTGACAGGCAACGTTTAGGCGCAATGCTGCCTTTAGTATTTTTTGCTGCAAAAGGCGATGAACTGGTCAACATTTATAAAACTGCGCCCGCACAGGAACGAGTTCAAGCCTACAACATTTTAATGAAAGGCGACCCCTCAAACGGGATAAAGTACCAGGCGCTACAAAAATAGAAACCGACTACCCTTTAACAGAGTAGCCGGCTTCTCTTCAATCACCACAATTTATCTTTTATCGTCGTCCGCATCAGGAGCGGGCACACTTATAATTTTATACACCTTCTTACCATTTTCATCAACTGCGTCCTGCAAATAATAACCGCTTGGCGTAACGTAATAAAGCTGGCCATTTAGGTTTACTTTTTTGTAATCTTCCGGCAGGTTATCAACCAGATCGCCAACCTGTATAGGCGGCGCGTCCTGCACGTTTACATCGTCAGTATTCAGTTGACCATCTTTACCGGCTATCTGGTAAGTTTGCGTGCCATCATCTTTAGTTATAGGTTGATAATACACGCCGTTTAATTCATAATATTGAACGTCATTTATTACAATAGACTTTGCGTCCTCCGGCAACTGCTTTACTTCGGCACCTATTGGTGGCTCAACAACAGTATAACTACTTCCGGTTTGCTGATAATACATGCCACCACCATAAAAATACTGTGTGGGGCCATAGTAAAACGGATAGTAGCCATAAGGCAATGCATCAACCACTAAACCAATACGTGGCGCGTAGTAACTGGCGTAAAATCCGTTGCTATAATAATAATACAAACCCTGTGGTCGTACTGATATATAATTTCTTCCGTAAGGTAAACCTTCCCAAACACGATACACACGGTTTGAACCGGCCGGTTGTCTTGTTGACGGTCTATTTATGCCTGACACGTTTATATCTGTACCACGGCGAGGTGCATTAGGATAACTTCCCTGCGGATAAGTGTTGGGTTGTAAACCTGCGGCTCCGTCATTCCCACGACGAGCCTGACCAAAACCCTGCGGAACATCAGCTCCCCGGGGCGGATTATAACTACGCGGCTGCGCTACAGATGGCTGAGGCCGTGGCATGCTCATTCCGCCGCCAGCTCCAAGCCCCCGGCGCTGTGCGTCAACTGCAAGTGATGCACATAACAGCAAAGCTGTTCCTGCTAATGTTATATACCCGGTTTTCATTTTAATAAACCTTTCAACTATTATTATCAATTAGAGCAAATATTTGATAAATGGTTTAATGCAACAAACACATCAAGCAATTATTGCTCCAATAAAATGAACAGGATTTCATTCAGCCTGATGCCGGATCATGATATAGCTTCGGCTATGAAAATGAATGGGTTGGAGAACTCCAATTTGATCACGCCGTCGGCAGTTGTTGTAAATTTATTATTTTGTTGCTGAGATAAGCCGGTACTTATCAGATCAGTAGCTTGAGTTAAAAACGTTAGCTCCTCACCAGCAGGTAACCATTTGGTAAAACCGGATGTAACGGCGTACACCTTTTTATTCTGATGAAGGATGACCAGATTGATTTGCGAGACAAATGGAATATAATCATTAAGATCAAAGTCGTCTGCAATAACATTTACGGCAGAGTAATTCTCACCTATTAGCAAAATAAGTGCAGCCTCGAGCGGAGTATGGCCATGAACAGATATATAAGTAACATCTGATTGCATCACATCGCCAACATCATTACCCAACACCCTATCTACCTTGATGCCCATGGCATTTAACTGTTCTGCAATAGGAGCATCAGCAATAACCGTGGGACTCCATTCCAATAATTGCCCCAATAACTCCTGGTCAAACGAATCCAAGCCCAGTATCAACAGGGCAGGTTCTTGCTTTTCACGAACGATATGATGAGATGACACTTTACTATTAATTTGCCGCTGCCATTTTGAGCGATAGCGAAAAATCCTATAGGATTTGCTAACCCAATCGCCTCGCAAACCGCTTTTATAAGATTCTTCACTCCGTTCAGAATAACAAAATACTATTTATTTAATCACTTCCCCAATTGCTTCCCCAATATTGCCATTAGGTGCCTGGATATGGAGTAGTGCTGCAACAGTTGGTGCAATATCTGTCATTTTGGTAGCGCGTACAGTGCTGCCGTGCTTTACACCCCAGCCCATAAATACCAGCGGGATATGGGTGTCATAAGGGTTCCAGGTACCGTGGGTAGTGCCGGTTGGCGAGTTTTGTCCAACACGCTTGCCGCTAAACCAACCCGGTTGTAATACTACCTGTATGGCGCCGCTGTTATCTCTGTTATAACCGTTAATAATACGCGTGCGCAAAGCTTCCGGTATGCTGGCTGTAGCAGCTTTTTGCATATCAACAACAAAGGCAACACCGGGCTGCTTTTCTAAATACTTAATACAATCTGCCTTAATAGCTCCCTCATCTAAACCCGCCTTTGATATAACCGAATAGTTTAAGTTAACCTGGTAATTAGTAAGCGACAGTACTATGCGATCTGTTTTGTACTTATCTAACAATAGCTTGTTTAAGCTGCTTAGTGCACCACTTGTATCCCAAACGTCTGATGGAATGTTATGATCGCGCAGATAACCAGTGTTATGCGCGGCACCATGATCAGCTGACAAAAACACAGTATACTGTCCTTTGCCAACGGTATTATCCAGATATTTAAAAAAATCAGCCAGATCCCTGTCTAAATGCAGGTAGGTATCTTCTACTTCAACCGAATTAACCCCAAATAAATGCCCTACATAATCTGTTGATGACAAGCTTACGGCCAGAAAGTCGGTCACTGCTCCTTTGCCCATTTGCTCGTTAGCAATGGCAGCCTTTGCCAGATCAAGCGTAAGTGTATTACCATATGGCGTAGTACGTATTAAGCCTGCGTTACCCTTATAAAGTTCTGAAGTTTTTATAGGGAAGCCTGTAATGGTTGCACCACCCAGTTTTCCCTCATATTTGCTTTCAACCGGCAAAGTTTGTACATAAGTGTTAAGCGCAAAAACGCCTTCCCATTCTTTTTTGAGATATGCCTCGGGTAATTTCCTGGCATTGAAATCTTTTACCCATTGCGGCAAATCTTTCATATAATAGGTACTGCTTATCCAGCTTCCGTTTTTATCGTCAAACCAGTATGCGGCGTTGGCAGTGTGGCCGGCTGGTAATATACCGCCCCTGTCTTTTAGTGCGATGCCTATAACTTTTGACCGAAAATTTGTGGCCAGTTTCAATTCGTCTGTAACGGTGGTAACCAACAGGTTTCTTGGCGACATTTTACCTGCATCAGAAGTGCTGCCAACCGTATTTACAGAAGTATCTTCTGTACAATACATGGATTTGCCTGTAGCCTGAACTATAAAATCGTTCCCTGCAATGCCATGCAATGCCGGCACCGAACCGGTGTAAATACTGCTATGGCCAATGGCGGTAACGGTAGGTATATAATCTATATTAGTATTCTCACAGGTAAAACCTTCATTCAACATGCGTTTAAAACCGCCTGCGGTATATCTATCGTAAAAACGATAAAGATAATCCCATCGCATTTGGTCAACTACTATACCCACAACCAGCTTTGGCCGCGAAACTGTAGTAGAAGCTAGGGCAATTTTAGTTTTATTTTGGGCAGATGTGTTTAATACTCCAAAAGCAAACGGAAGCAAAAACAGAAACTTTATTTTCATGGGGTGTTATAGCTTAAATTGCAAATATCAATATTACAAATAAAAGCTTAAATGAAGTTTTTGTTAAGGCAACATTAGCCAAAGGTGACAAATACATCTTGCCGATAAGGCTATATCGTTTTTTGAGGGTGTAATTTATGATAGCAAAAGTAAGAACCAAACACCAGTAACAGCCCTACCAACATAAACCAAACTCCGCTTACTGGCGTACCAATGGCTAAAAACGCGTATGCAGCGCCTATCAAATCAAAAGTAAAGCCTGCATAGGCCCATTCTTTTATACGTGGAAAGCCCGGCACAAGCAATGCAATACATCCCAGTATTTTCAACACAGCCAACATTTTGAGGATGTTGTACGGGTAGCCTATCATTTTCATCATCGCTTCTCCATCAGGATTGGGGAAGAAACTTGTTACTGCCGACATCAGCATCATTGCAATAAGCAGTCCTGTAAATATCCAATATGCAACTTTCATGATCTTGTGAGTTTTAAGGTTATATAAATATGCTTTTAATTATTTGAATTACACAAATATATAATGGCATATGCTGAACAATGGGTTGTAAAAACGACAAGTTTAGGGGGCAACAGGGCGCGTGAAATACCTGTTATTTTAATAACCGAAACTTTACACACTCCCTTTAGTTGTAATTAAACCTTTACTTCTAATTAAAAAAATTTCAAACTAAAATCATCTACCATGTTTCATCACGTTAAAGACTTACAATTTAATGCGCGGGTTTCGCGCCCCGACCCACGTTTTGCCAACCTGCTGTTAGAGCAGTTTGGCGGAGAGAACGGCGAATTGGCTGCAGCTATGCAATATTTCACCCAGGCTTTCGGTGCTAAAATGCCGCATCCTGATAAGTATGATATGCTGATGGATATCGCCACCGAGGAGTTCAGTCACCTTGAAATTGTCGGCGCAACAATCCAAATGCTATTAAAGGGCGTAAACGGCGAACTCAAAAATGCAGCCGACAGCTCTGAAATAATGCAGGTGTTAAACGGCAAAGCGGCTAAAGAGGATATTATCCACGAAGCTGTGTTTGCAAATCCGCAATTTGGCATTATTACAGGAGGTGGAGTTACCCCTCGCAATAGTCAGGGTATACCCTGGTGCGCGTCGTACATTCATTCCAACGGTGATCTGACTGTCGACCTGCGCAGCAATTTGGCTTCGGAATCAAGAGCTAAATTGGTATACGAACACCTGATGAAGTTTACGGACGATCCATATATTCATGAAACCCTTTCTTTTTTGATGACCCGTGAGGTGGCGCATTATAAAATGTTTGAGGCAGCGCTGAATGATATTGAGAATAATTTCCCTCCGGGTGTGTTAGCAGCCGATCCTCGTTTTACGCAGCAGTTCTATAACTTATCAGACGGTACAGTTCGCGGCCCATGGAACGAAGGTGAGATGCCGGGCTTGGGTAAAGAGTGGGTTTACATTTCAGATCCGATTTCGCAAGTTAGTGAAAGCAAAGGTCATTCGGATATGGCGGGTGAGTTTGCAAAAGAGCTGAAGCAGACCGAAAAACTGAACAAAGAAATGAGTAAGCTGAAAAGCGAAGAGGTGAAAAAAGCCGAACCTGAGGGCGTTGCACAATGGAGTGATTACAAACCATTGGAAAATTAATACGCAAAAGAGGGGCTACAATGTAAATTGCAGCCCCTCTTTACTTCTCATTAAATTATGCCGGGTATTCGGATGGCTCTTCCTCTGTAACCGGGCGCTTATTTAAAAGTGCACCCACCATTAATACCAATGCCGAAAGTACAATGACCTGAATGATCATCGGGCGGTTTATTAAGGGTATCCTGAATGCCAAAGGCAGCGAAAGAAAAAGCAAAATGGTGATCAACCCACGTGGCGCAACGAACACCAATGGCATCAATGGCATTTTCGCTAATTTTAAAACAACGGCACGTATCAGGAAGATACCGGCAGTAATACCAACAGACCATGCCAGTGTATCGGTGGCAATTAATTCACGCGTTTCTATTAAAAAACCAAACAGCAGGAAAAATAGTGCCCGTACTAAAAAGGTGGCTTCGATGGTGAGCTCTTTAAATTTATGCACCTCA
Organism: Mucilaginibacter auburnensis; assembly: GCF_002797815.1. Lineage (NCBI taxonomy): Bacteria > Pseudomonadati > Bacteroidota > Sphingobacteriia > Sphingobacteriales > Sphingobacteriaceae > Mucilaginibacter > Mucilaginibacter auburnensis. Next base: position 726,775 of record NZ_PGFJ01000001.1, on the reverse strand, counting down.
ACCCTCAACACTTTAGGCTTTAATTTCTGAATAAAAGCTATGTGTCTTAATTTGTCCAGATTGTTCAGGAACAAACCGAAAACCAGGATGAAAACCAGTGATGGTAAATGGAATACTTTTGATATCTCGTAGATCAATATCACCAGAAACATGATGGGCACAAACTTTACATGATGCTGCAATCTGCTCAACATAAACGAAAGCGCGCCGGTGGCAACAAACGAGATCAGGATAATAATGATCAATTCGGCAAAGAACATCCCGAAGGAAAGCAAGCCGAAGCTGGTATGCTGCGTAATGAAATTGAAAAAGATAACACCAAGTATGTCAGAAATACTGCTTTCGTAAATAACAAACTCCCGCTGTTCTGCAGTAAAATTGCGTGTGCTGGGTATGGCTATTGAACTACTGATGATAGCCAGCGGAATAGCATTTGCCAAAGCGCGTCTGAGATCATAACCAAACTGGTAATGCATGGTTAATGCTACCCCGAATGAAATTAAAATAATAGGGAGAAACGCCACCCACACTGATTTCCTAATTAGCGGAAGTTTCTCGCTGTTCAGTTCTAGTTCCAATGAGCCTTCCAAAACAATCAATATCAATCCTATGGTGCCCAATATGGGTAACATGCCGCTTAGGTCAAATAGTATAATGTTAAAAGCATAGCATAACTGCTTAACCAAATACCCAAGACCTAACAACAGTATTACCGATGGAATTTTGGTTTTAGCTGATGTGAAATCAAATACATAAGCCAGTAAAACCAGAATGCATAGTGTGAGTATAATCCCTACCGTCATATATTATTAACTGCTGCCAGTCGGCAATTTAACCTTAAATAGGAAATTGTGGATTAATGTTTGAAAAATTTGATGAAGTATCCTTAGCAGATAAAAGCCTGTTAAACAAAAATGCCGTAATAAATACGGCAATGTTGTATAGCTGTAAGCTGTTTCAGGTAAAGGAGATATAGGGTCTCTTCTCTATAATTATATACCAAATATACCTATTAAATTTAATATGTGTTATTATTGTTTTGCTCTATATACAACCTCACAGTGGAAACTTGCTTTATGTTTTATAATATAATATATATACCATAATAAGTTTGATTTCTATTCTTAGTATTAAATAGCTGATATATAAAGTTCTTCATCAGCAATTCTAGAAAGTTCATCAGGATTATGTGTAACCACCAAAACCGTTGATTTTAAGGTTTTGAAGACAGCTGACAGTTCAATTATCAGCTCATTTTTAGTCAATTTATCTAGTGCCGAAAATGGCTCATCCATTAAAATAATTTGCGGCTTTATAGCTAACGCACGCAAAATGGCTAACCGCTGTTGCTGCCCTCCTGATAGGTAAGCAGGTTGATGTTTAGTAAGCGTTTCCAGTTTACCTGCCTTTAACAGGTAGTCTATCCAATCTTTGTCGTTGGTGGCATATTGCATGTGCTCTGTTACCGACATGTTGGGGAACAAGGCATAATCCTGAAAAACAAAACCTAACCGCCTTTGCTGCGGACTGAGGTTTACTTTTCGTGCCGTATCTAACCAAACCTGTTCGTTAACAGTGATTAAGCCGTTTTCAGGGGAAGTTAATCCTGCAACAATTTTTAAGAAAGTTGTTTTGCCTGCACCCGATGGGCCATGGATCGCCGTAACGCTACCCGTTGCAAACTGATGCTGCACTTTTAAAGTACCTGCCCCGGCATAGCCTTTTAACTTCTTTTCAATAGCTACACTTATCATTCCAACGGACTTTTTGCGTGATACCTGTTAAAAATGAACACCCCCACCACCATTACAAAAGTAAGTGCGAACAGGATAAACGAATAAGCATTGGCGGATGCATAATCCATCCGCTCAACCGAATCGTAAACTGCTATGGATGCAACTCTTGTAACGTTCGGGATGTTCCCGCCTATCATCAACACCACACCAAACTCACCCAACGTATGCGCGAATGTTAGTACCAATGCTGTTAAAACCGACGGTTTGATGTTAGGTAACAATATACTTTTGAATGTTTGCCACTGGGTTTTGCCTAATGTGTAAGATGCCTGCGCTAATGATGATGGCAGTTGTTGCAGTGCTGATTTGATCGGTCCTATCATAAAAGGCATGCTGTAAATAACAGAGGCGAGCACCAAGCCTTTAAACGAGAACACCAATTGTATATCAAAAACTTCCTGCAGCCATTTGCCAACTCCCTGCTGCGGACTAAAAGCCAGCAACAGGTAAAAACCCAAAACAGACGGCGGCAGTACCAAAGGCATGGTTAGCAATGCCTCAATTATTATTTTAAATACCGACCTGCCCTTAGATAACCACCAGGCCAACGGCAACCCTATCAGGAACAACAGTAGCGTTGTTATTGCTGCCAATTTTAAAGTAAGCCAGATGGGAGATAGGTCCATAGTCAGCAAAGCTTATTTATATCCATATTTAGCAAATATGCGCTTGGCATCAGCACTTTGCAGGTAATTATAAAACTTTAACGCTCCGGCATTTTTACTTGCCCGATTTAATAGTATCATCCCCTGCTCAATAGGCGTATACAGCTTTGGGTCTATAGCCTGCCAGTACAACTTTGCTTTATTAGCCGGATCATTGATCAATGCCTGGCTGGTAAACCCAACATCAACTACGCCTGTGGTTATATAAGTATTCACCTGCGCTATGCTTTCGCCAAATACCAATTTTGATTGCACATCATCAAATATTCCTTGTGTTTGTAATGCCTCCTTTGCCGCGACGCCGTAGGGTGCTACATCTGGGTTGGCTATAACAATTTTCTTTACAACCGGGGCAAGTAAATCCCGTTCCCAGTTAGCAAACCCAATGTTTTGCCTGCTGCATATTACCAGTTTTCCAAAAGCGTAAGCAACGGGTGCTTTCGTCGCAAGGCCCTTTTTATAAAGTGCTTGTGGAAAATCCATATCAGCAGAAAGAAAAACATCAAACGGCGCCCCGTTATTTATCTGTGCCACCAATTTGCCCGATGAGCCTACAATAGGCTCAATTGCGATGCCCGATCTTTTTTTAAAATCAGCTTTTAATGCCCCAATAACGCTTTGAAGATTGGCTGCCGTAGCTACACGAACGCCTTGCCCCAAGCTATTTGCAAACGCGACGGAAAAAAATACTATTGTAATTAACAAGCGCTTAACTACAGCGCCCAGACCTTGAAAGCTCATGGCATCAATCATTTAACTTTATAAATGCAATGGAAGCAGGATCGTCTGTTTTCCGGTTTTTACCTGTAACAATTTGAGTTCTCAGGCTACTTATATAGGTGCAAATAACGGTAAATAAAAATATTTAAAAAATATTTTGCGTTTCTCTTGGATATACGAAAGCAATCGTACATCTTTGTACGAAGATATTCGTATACAAATAAAAATGGAACTAAAACCCACAGAAAGCGAGCTGGAAATTTTACAGGTGATTTGGAAAAAGGGCCAATGTACCGTACGTGAAGTGCACGAAGAACTGGCTGCAAATAAAGATGCCGGTTATACTACCACACTTAAGTTGATGCAGATAATGCACGATAAGGGTTTGGTAGAGCGCGACACTACGGCCAAAACACATGTATATAAAGCCTTAATAAGCAGGGAACAGGCACAAAGCAGCGCGCTGGATAAAATTATTAATACGGTATTTAAAGGTTCCACCGCCGATCTGGTAATTCAGGCGTTGGGGCAGCACAGAGCATCGACTGATGAGTTGGATGCGATAAGGCAATATTTGAAGCAATTCGAAGAGTAGAGATAAGTGATAGGAGATTAGTAATTAGAAAACTAAATAGTTGAAGATTGAAGATTGGTTGATGCATAGTGAGTTAAAACAAATCCGAAATCGAACATCCGCAATCCGAAATAGGTAATATCATGGAAAATCTGTGTTACAACATCAGTCAGGTTTTAGGCATAACGGTGGTACACTCACTGTGGCAAGGGCTTATTATATATATGCTGTTGCGCATATTTATATTGGTTTTTCCTAAAGTACCAGCCGCGGTCAGATATCGCGTAGCCTTTGGCGCACTTACTACTGTTTTAGCATGGTTTTTATACACCCTGTTTTTACAACTCATTAATTACGAATGGCAATCAAATACTCCGGTTACCATTAACCCGGCTATGCTGCCTGTGCTGCCGGCAGGCTATGCGCAGGCTCCGGTTAATAAATACTATTTAACCATTGCCGGCTATATGCCGTATGTAACTGTGTTGTATGTAGTTGGGCTTGTGTTTAACACGCTGAAACTCGCTTTTGCGTGGAATAATATTTACCAGATAAGAAAGTATGTTACACAAACAGAATTCTCACAATCAATACGCAGATTATCTGCTCAGCTTAACATTAAAACAAAAGTTGAGGCCGCATTTAGTGAGTGGGTTGATGTGCCTTGTGTAACCGGCTTTTTAAAACCCATAATATTGCTACCGGTATCTTTATCCTGCTATTTAAATACCGAAGAAGTTGAAGCCATATTGTTGCATGAACTGGCCCACGTTAAACGCAACGATTACCTTCACAACTTCATTCAACAGGTTATAAGCGTTATGCTTTTCTTTAATCCCTTTGCCCGGCTGATCTGTAAAGTTATCAGCGAGGAAAGAGAGCACAGCTGTGACGACCTGGTGATTGAAACAACCAGCAGACCTTTTATTTACGCACAAACCCTGCTAAAATTAGAAGAAAACAAGCAATACCAATGGCAACTGGCCCTTGCTGCTACCGGTAAGCGAAAATTTGAATTACTTAACCGCATTGAAAGAATCATGAAAACTAAAAAACACACCATAAATATTCGTCCGGTACTGGTTACTGTACTGGCACTTACCTTTGGCATAACCAGCATAGCTTGGTTGAACCCTAAAGTTGAAGACGGAAAACTCAAAGTAAAAAACCTTGACCCGGCATTACATGCACTGAGCGCGTTTGCATCGGGTGGCGATATTGGTTCTGCCGAAAAGAGCGCACAGGAAAACGCTGCTACAGTAAAACCTAAAAAACACACAGTTAAGGTTGTTTATAGTGATACAATACTAAGCCGCCTTAGCGATACAATCAGCAAGCCCGGGAAATTCCGAATAATAATTGTGGATGACAAAGGTATCCAAAAAGAGTATACCTCCGCTGCTGATCTACCGGCTGAAGTAAGGCAGGAACTAAATGCACGCGATTTTAACTTCAGATATAAATTTAGAGGAGACTCTGCTTTAGCACGCATGAACACTTACTTTGAAAGCGAGGATTGGAAAAAGCATCAGGCGGATATTGAAAAAAATGCCGAAGAAATGGCAAAACGCTTTAATAGCCCTGAATGGAAAAAACAGCAAAAAGAGATAGAAAAGCAAGCGATTGCCATGAGCAAAAAGTTTGAAAGTAAGGATTGGAAGAAACAGCAGGCAGCAATGGAAAAGCAGGCTGAAGAAATGGCTAAAAAGTTTAATAGTCCTGAGTGGAAGAAGCAACAGGAAGATATTGAGAAAAGTGCTGAGGACATGGCTAAATATTTTGATAGCCCCGAGTGGAAAAATACGCAGGATGATTTTGTAAAAAACACAGTAGAGTTAAGTATGCGTGCTTTGGAACTTGGCTCAAGCACAGCAAACGCTGAATTGAAAAAGCAACAGAAAGCCGCACAAGAACAAGGCATGAAAGTGGCGGAGATAACGAAGAAAATGGTTACCAGCCCTGAATGGCGCAATCAACAGAAAGAAATTGCCCAAAAAGCATCAGAGATAGCCAAGAAGTTTAAAAATAGTGCTGATTACAAAAAAGCAATAAAGGATCTAAAAGATGCCCTAAAAAAGATACCTGAATTGCGTGAAGTACCTGAAGCTCCCGAGGCACCGGAAGCTCCAGAACAACCTGAGGCTAAAGAAGCGCCTGAAGCAAAATCGGCTCCTGTTGTTCCGGCGGTTAAACCAGCGCCTGTAACACCGGCAAAATCTTTATAATGATCTGTTAGTTTATTTAGTTTGAAAAGGACCGGCCCGTACGCCGGTCCTTTATTTTTGCAAAAAATTTTAGCAACACCTCAACAAAACGGGTGTTTTTGTAATTTAGTACCTTTATAAACACACGCCTGTATGCTGCAAAAACTAAGTATCAGTAACTATGCTTTAATTGATGACCTGGAGATTGTTTTTGATAAGGGCCTGAATATTATGACGGGCGAGACCGGTGCCGGTAAATCAATTGTACTTGGCGCGCTGTCGCTTATATTAGGTCAGCGGGCAGAGAGCCGTTACTTCTTCAATCAGCAAAAAAAATGTATTATAGAAGGGTTATTTAAAATTGAAGCCTTCCATTTAAAAACCTTTTTTGAGGAAAACGACCTGGATTATGAGGTAGAGACTGTACTAAGGCGCGAAATATCTGCTGATGGTAAGTCAAGAGCTTTTATAAATGACACACCGGTTAACCTTACTATTCTAAAAACGCTTGGCGAAAAACTGATAGATATCCATTCGCAGCACGCAACTTTAGAGATCAACAACCCACTGTTTCAGTTAATGGTGGTTGATGCAGCAGCTGGGCATCAACCTTTGCTGGATAATCACCGCACAAAATTCAGTCAGTATAAAAAAGACAACAATCGTTTAAAAAAGCTGATAGAAGAAAGCAACAAAGCCAAAGCTGACCTGGACTATTACCAATTCCAATTTGATGAATTGGAGAAAGCTACTTTGATTGAAGATGAACAGGAAAAACTGGAGAAAGAACTTTACACCCTCAACAATGCCGAAGAAATAAAACGCAACTTATTAAATGCAGGCTTTTTGTTGCAGGATAGCGAAACAGCTGTGCTGTTGCAACTACGGGAGGCAATGAACCAGTTGGTAAGCGCAGCTAAATTTAATGCCGACATTGAATTACTGCGCGAGCGCCTTAACAGTACTGTTATTGAGTTAAAGGATGTGGTTGCCGAAATTGAAAATATTGAGCAACGTACTTTTACCGATGAAGCCCGCGCAGATGAGATCAACAACAGACTAACCATCATTTATAATCTTCAAAAGAAACATCGTGTTAGCAGCAATTCCGAATTATTGGCCTTGCAAGCCGATCTATCTGACAAAATACAACATGCAGTTTTTGGCGATGAAGCCATTGAAAAACTGCAAAAGCAATTAGTTGAACAACGCAAAGAGCTTGAGGGCCTAGCTGCGAAATTATCTGCCGGACGCACTAAAGCAATCCCTGAGATTGAAAAGCAGGTGCTACAAAACCTGGCCGAAATGGGCATGGCAAACTCTGCCCTCTCCATCAATTTAACTGATACGGCGTTAGAAAAAGACGGCGCTAATGCGGTTCGTTTTCTGTTCTCGGCTAACAAAGGACATGCTTTGGCCGAGATGAGCAAGGTGGCATCAGGCGGAGAGCTGTCGCGTTTGATGCTGGCCATTAAAGCGCTTATTGCCAAGTACACTGCTTTGCCTACCATTATTTTTGATGAAATAGATACAGGGGTTTCCGGCGAGGTGGCCAATCGTGTTGGGATCATCATGGAGCAATTGGCTCAAAACCTGCAGGTTATCACCATTACGCACCTGCCGCAAATTGCCAGTAAGGGAAAAGCGCATTACTATGTTTATAAAGACGATAGCTCCACCGCTACTTACACCCGCATAAAACAGCTAAGCAATAACGAACGTGTAACCGAGATTGCAAAAATGCTAAGCGGTGATAACCCAGGAGAAAGCGCGCTGAAAAATGCTAAGGAACTATTAGCGATCTAACCCCTAAAGGGGAACATTGAATATCGAAAGTCGAATATTGAATGATGAAGCGACTTCGGCGTTCGATATTCGGCATTCTATGTTCGGTATTAGAACTATCGCAATGCTTAGTAATTCAATATCATACTATTTAAGAAAATACATACCTTTGCCCCATTATAATCAAACTTAAATAAATGGCTTATAATTTATTAAAAGGAAAAAAAGGCATCATTTTCGGTGCGTTAAACGAGCAGTCAATAGCCTGGAAAGTTGCGCAGCGCGCGGTGCAGGAGGGTGCAGAAATTGTATTGAGCAATGCCCCTATTGCTTTACGCATGGGCGAACTAAATAAACTTGCTGAAGAATGCAACGCCCCTGTTATTGGCGCCGATGTTACCAATAACGACGACCTTAACAATCTGTTCACCAAAACCATGGAGCACTTTGGCGGTGGCGTTGACTTTGTTTTGCATTCAATAGGTATGAGCGTAAACGTGCGTAAAGGTCTTCCTTATTACGAAAACAACTACGATTTTACCCACAAGGGTTTTGATATATCGGCTTTAAGCTTACACCGTGTGCTGCAAACAGCCATGAAAATGGATGCCATTAACGAGTGGGGTTCTGTAGTGGCCTTAACTTATATTGCCGCGCAGCGTGTATTCCCTGATTATAATGACATGGCTGATAACAAAGCGGTTTTAGAAAGCATTGCCCGCAACTTTGGTTACTTTTATGGCACCAAGAAAAAAGTACGTGTAAATACAGTATCGCAGTCGCCAACCCGTACCACTGCAGGTTCAGGTGTTAAAGGCTTTGATGGCTTTATTAATTATGCCGAAAAAATGAGTCCGCTGGGTAATGCAGATGCGGCTCAGTGCGCTGACTATTGCGTTTCGTTATTCTCTGATCTTACCCGCATGGTAACCATGCAGAATTTATTTCATGATGGTGGTTTCTCTTACACCGGCGTAACTAAAGAGATCATAGAGCAAATGGAAAAATAATCATGCTTTCGCATATAAAACAAAAGGCCCTCCGATAAACGGAAGGGCCTTTTGTTTTATATGTTTCTTTGTTACCCGTTAGATTTGTTAGAATCTATCAATACAATTTTTATCAAAACATCCTGATTAGGCGGAGTGGCCGGATTGCCTCCCGGTGTTTGTGAAAAGATCACCACTTTTCCGTCGGTATGATAAAAACTAAATGAAGCGCCTTGATAAACCTCAGGTATCTGCTCATAAACAGGAGCGTTACTTACCGATCCGTAAGAGATGTAAACCAATATAGCACCATTGTCATTGTATTGCTGGTCTAACTGCGGTACAGATAGTTCAGCTTTGTAAGCGCCTTCAGCCTGATCCAACACCCAGGCGTTTGCCTTTATAGTTCTGAATACTGTTGTATTGGTATTTGTGGAGTCGGGAGTTACATACGTTTTTTTGCATGATGAGATAGCCGCCACAAACACAACAGCTATCAGGAATAATAAACTTTTTTTCATAAGTGCCTTAAATTTGTTACCAGTATGATATATAAGAAACCAAAAGGTTTAAGCAAAGGTTTTAATAATTGCATATTTAAAAGGCACAAAAAAAGTCCCGGCAGTTTCCTACCGGGACTTTACTATTTATTGCTTTAACAAATTAATCCTGTTCTTCCTGTTTAGGCTCCTTGCCTGAAGCTTTTTTTGCTGAAACCTTGATCTCGTTAGTGTCTTTGTCATAATCAACAACCATCAACTCTGCCTCGCCAAGTTCACCTTTCAAAATTTCTTCTGCAATTGGATCTTCCAGGTATTTTTGAATAGCACGTTTTAACGGACGGGCACCAAATTGTGAATCATAACCTTTATCTGCAATGAAATCTTTGGCTGCTTCGGTCAACTCAATTTGGTAACCTAAAGCATGAACGCGTCCAAACAATGAAGCTAACTCAATATCAATGATCTTGAAAATCTCTTCTTTTCCTAATGAGTTGAATACGATCACATCATCAATACGGTTCAAAAACTCCGGAGCGAAAGCGCGTTTTAAAGCGTTCTCAATTACGCCGCGTGAATGAGCATCAGCTTGGGTAGTTTGGGCGTTTGTGCTGAAACCAACACCTTGTCCGAAATCTTTCAACTGACGGGCGCCGATGTTTGATGTCATGATTATGATAGCATTCCTGAAATCAACTTTACGGCCCAACGAGTCGGTTAACTGACCTTCATCTAACACCTGTAACAAAATGTTAAACACATCAGGGTGAGCTTTCTCTATCTCATCTAACAATACAACAGCATATGGTTTTCTGCGTACTTTCTCCGTTAACTGTCCGCCTTCTTCATAACCCACATAGCCCGGAGGCGCTCCAACTAAACGAGATACCGCGAATTTTTCCATGTACTCGCTCATGTCAATTTGTATAAGCGCGTCTTCAGTATCAAACATGAAGCGAGCAAGCTCTTTAGCCAATTCTGTTTTACCAACACCTGTAGGACCTAAAAAGATGAAAGAACCAATTGGTTTTTTAGGATCTTTTAAACCGGCACGGGTACGTTGTATAGCACGGGCCAGTTTTTTAACCGCGTCATCCTGACCGATGATTTTTTTACCGATCTTTTCAGACATATTAAGCAATTTCTGGCTATCGGCCTGGCCAACTTTCTGTACCGGTATGCCGGTCATCATGGCTACAACCTCGGCAACATTGTCTTCAGTTACAGTGTAACGTTTAGATTTTGTTTCGGCCTCCCAAACACCTTTAGCTTGCTCCAACTCTTCCAATAAATGTTTCTCGGTATCGCGCAGTTTGGCAGCTTCTTCATATTTCTGGCTGCGTACTACTTTATTTTTCTCAAGCTTTATCTGCTCAATTTTATTTTCAATATCCAATATTTCCTGCGGAACGTGGATGTTGGTTAAGTGAACGCGTGAACCGGCTTCATCTAAAGCATCAATAGCTTTATCAGGTAAAAATCTGTCTGTAATATAACGGGTAGTTAAATTAACGCAGGCCTCAATAGCTTCCTGGGTATAAGTTACCCCGTGGTGCTCTTCGTATTTTTCTTTTATCCTGTTCAGTATCTCAATGGTTTCGCTGATAGATGCAGGCTCAATCATTACCTTTTGGAAACGACGGTCTAAGGCGCCATCTTTTTCAATGTACTGACGATACTCATCTAAAGTAGTTGCGCCAATGCATTGTATCTCGCCCCTGGCTAAAGCTGGTTTGAACATATTTGAAGCATCCAGTGAGCCTGAAGCACCACCCGCGCCAACAATGGTATGTATCTCATCAATGAACAAGATCACGTCAGGAGATTTTTCCAGCTCGTTCATAACGGCTTTCATACGCTCCTCAAACTGACCGCGGTATTTTGTACCCGCTACTAAAGATGCAAGATCTAGCGTAACCACACGTTTGTTGAACAATACGCGCGATACCTTACGCTGTACTATACGCAAAGCTAAACCTTCGGCAATGGCACTCTTACCAACGCCCGGTTCACCAATTAATATTGGGTTATTCTTTTTACGGCGAGACAAGATTTGAGATACACGCTCAATTTCCTGCTCACGACCAACAATCGGGTCAAGTTTACCGTCTTCGGCAGCGCGGGTTAAATCACGGCCAAAGTTGTCAAGAACCGGTGTTTTTGATTTAATGTCTGATACCTTTTTAGGCTGATTGAATGCTTCTTCTTCTTTGAAGTCGTCATCGCCACCTGTAGGCGATCCCGGCATTTCGTCGGTTATGTTGTTTTTGTGTGCTTCCACTTCGCCTTTAAATATTTCGTAGTTAACATTAAACTGCATCAAAATTTGTGATGCGATATTATCTTCATCGCGAAGGATTGACAACAGTAAGTGTTCTGTGCCAATTACATCACTTTTGAAAATCTTAGCCTCAAGGTAAGTTATCTTCAATACTTTCTCAGCTTGCTTGGTAAGCGGTATGCTGCCAATATGTACGTTAGTTCCTATAGTTCCTTTTACAGCGTCTTCAACAGAGCGACGAAGCCTGGCGGTATCAACAGCCAGTTCTTTGAGCAGCTTAATGGCTACTCCGTCACCATCTCTTATAAGCCCCAGTAACAGATGTTCTGTGCCAATATAGTCATGTCCAAGACGCAATGCCTCCTCTCTACTGTATTGTATTACATCTTTAACCCGCGGCGAAAATTTAGCTTCCATATATTCTCCTATGTTAATACGCCACAATATACCAAAATGTTTGTATTGTATGTGGCGCGTGTTTCCAACTTATCAACAATATTATTGCCAAGTTTCTGGCCTCTTAATAATCAGACATTATTATGATGTGCAATCTATTAAAAGTTAAATTTTATGCAACATTAATCTGTTAAAAAAGGCAAAACACTTGTTTTTTTTACATTTAATTGCCGTTAACTTATTGTATGATACACGTTACGGGAAATAGTTTAACAAATGCGGGCAATATTTCCACGCATTATCAATCATCGGGCAAAACGGCAGAACATGACAGAAAGGCTGATTATTAGACAGCAGCAGGGACCTGTGCCTTAGCTACCTGTTTTTTGCTTTTGCGGCGCTTATGCCACCAAACATAAAAACCGGTTATGGGGAGTGAGGCACAAATTAGTGATGCCGAAAAGGCAATAAGTTTAGTAAATATACCAGCATATGCTCCGGTGTGCAGGTCATAATTCATGCTTCTTAGCTTTTCGCCGCCTTTAATATCGCTGCTGCCATAATTTTGCAGGAGCTTACCATTGTTGCGATCGAAATAATACCACCGGAAAAAATGGGTGCGCTTCTTTGCCAACCGCACCTGCACATCAAGCGGGTCGGTTGGCTTTTCTCGAAAACGGATGGAAAAAACATCAGCATCAGCGTGCGCTTTCAATAATCCGGCTATTCTATAATTCATTGCCAACGAGTTGTAGTCGGCATTAGGGGTTGATTTTGGAATGTTGCGTTTCTTTATTGTTTTTGCTCCGTTAGCTACATATTGAACCGAACTATCCGCCCAGGAAAATGCAAACACCAACCCGGTAACGCAAATTACAAATAGCGGTACTAAGGCATAAATGCCGAACACTGTATGCAGGTCATAATTAAAACGCTTGTTGCCAGCATCCCATTTAACAGCTAATTTTGATTTTAAAGTTTTCTTTTTCCATTTGGCGGGCCACCAGATCACAACGCTGGAGATCAATATCACCAAAAAGCAGGCGACTGAAATACCCGTAACCCATGTGCCAATATATTCACCTAAAAGCAGGTTAAGGTGCGTGCTTAAAACCAGCTGAAAAAACTCATTCCGGGTATCTTCCACATAAGCAACTTTCCCGCTTACCGGGTTTATATAAACCCTGTAATAGTACTTATAGTAATTCCAATGCCCAATAGCTTCGGCATCTGTTGAAGTGGCTCTGAATATCCAGTTACGGTTATTAGCCGGATAGACCTCGCAACGGGATATTTTATATTTATCACCCAGTGCATGTTGTGCATTACTTCGCAAAACACTAAATGGCAATGGAGGACTCTTGTCCTCCACTCTAAAAAAACGGTCGTGGTAAAAATATTCCTTCAGCTCGTCGGCAAAAACGTTGATACAACCGGTAATGCTCACAATGACCACCACCAGGCCTGTTAACAACCCTAACCATCTGTGCAACCATAGGAAAGTTTTTTTTACCATATTAAAAGCTATAGCTAAAGTTAAGGTTCATGGTGGCTCCGTTACCTCTAACATATTCGGCATCAACAGCGCGGTATTGGCTCACTACCGGATAGTATGATCTGTTCAGTAAGTTTTCAACACCTAATCCGGCTGATAGCTTACTGTTGAATTTATAATTGGCTGCCAGATTAAACAGGTGTATCGGCTTAACCGGCCCTTCGCTATTTGCATATAATCCGTTAGATCTTACTGCGAACCGGTCTCTGGCACCGGAGTACACCCAAAATAATTTCATATCAAATGCCTGCACCGGGCGGAAACCCACATAACCTGTTGCCTTTGGTGGAGCAATGCGCAACCCATTTAAATAAACCTCATTTCCGGTTGATTGCCTTGCTTTTCCTTCAACGTAAGCGTAGCTACCACCAACCGACCATACAGGGTTAATAGTATAATCCGCAGTGATCTCATAACCGCGAACATTCTCGGGCTCGCGCTGTGCAACTAAAACTCCGCTGCCATTGTCAACCAGGTTAGCGCCAAGGTTTGACTTACTGATAAAGTAAGCCGCGGTAATATTTAAATTGCCAATAGTGCTGCTAAACCCGGCTTCATAGTTGTTGGTTATAATAGGATCAGTTGTAATGCTACCCAGCGTGTTGCTGGTTGCGCTGCGTAGAATCCGCCCTAACTCATTAATTGCAAAACCTTGTGAAAAACTCACGAACGGATTAAATATATAAAACTTGTTATAGCGTAAACCTGCATTAAAAGTAGTGGCATTATAAGGTATTTTTCCACCTGTAACAGCTATGCTCCCCTGGCCATTAGGGCCGCTGGCAATGGTGTTATAATCTTTTACCTTCACAGTAGCATTCTCATATCTTACACCTGCTTTCAATACAAGGTTGGTTAAAACGTCCAGCTTCATTTGAGCATAAGGCGCCAGGTTAACCATGTTCATATCCGGAATATAAACCCTGCCATCTGTTAGTATCTGGTTGGTGCGGTCGTTCAAAAAGTCAAGACCGTAAGTTAATTCACCATCTCCCCAGTTGCCCAGCTTCCACGGGGTATTCAATGTTACCCGTACTCCTTTTTTAAATGACTGTATCTTAGTTTGCCCGGGGCCGTACCATGCTGTGCCTTGTGCCACATATCTGTTTAATGAGATAAAGCCATTATAGTAGGCAGACAGATCCAAAGTTGTATTTAAAGGCAGAGCCCTGTTTTGATAGGAAACCAACACATTATGATTGTATGGCGTACCCGCAGGCTCACCGGGATCAATTCCTTTTTGACCTACTGATGGGTTTTTACCATATTTACCTATCACATTAACATAATCGCTTTTTTGCGTGCTTCTGAATAAATTGTAAGAAGCAGTAATGACGCTGTTATTATTAATGGTATAGCCCAATTTTACAAATGCGTTATAAGCGCGATTTTGGCCAAGCCCATCAGGCTGCGCGTTAACATTGCCCTCTGCATCGCGCTGAACACCCGTGTAATTTACCGTTCCGTTCACAACGTAGGAGAAACGATTAACCGTACCCGAAAATGTTTGCGAGAAGCGGTAACCTAATGTATTGTCGGCATGAGCAACGTTTCCGCTAACGCCTGCACTTGTAACACCGCTAAATGTTTTACCAACTGTTGGCTTTTTGGTAATGAAGTTAATTATACCACCGGCAGATCCATTGCCGTAAATTGAAGTAGCTCCTTTAATAACTTCAACACGTTCAATAACAGCAGGGTCAAGCGTGCGGATATCGCGGCTGCCATTCATTAACGGTGTTGATTGTGGTATACCGTCGATTAACACCAGCACCTGACGCCCGCGCAGTGTTTGGCCTGAATTGGTTGCTTTATTGGTTGCCATGCCCAAACCGGGTATGGTATTGCCTAAAATAGAAGCTATAGACGGATTGACGTTGAGTTGTTCCCTAACCTGTTTGGCATTCAATATACTTACAGATGATGGAACCTCTTTTATGCTTTCGGTTTTACGACCTGCCGTCACTACAACCTCAGAGAGGGCGCTGCCTTCCTGAAGGATGAAAGTCAGATCAGTTTTGCTATCCGCAGTAAGTTCAATCCTCTTTGTTTCTGTTTGATAGCCAACCATGCTTACGCTAATGTTGTGTAACCCCGCAACAATACCAGTTAACGAAAATTTACCCTGCTCATCGGTATGCCCACTTTTAGCTTTTGACAGGGTAATTGTAGCGTAAGCCAATGGCTGTCCCTGCGTATTTTTAACGGTACCAGTTATTGATGAACCTGCGTTTTGCGCAACAGTTATAACCGCGTTAAGTAAAATGAATGAAAGAATAAATAGTGTTTTAAAACCCGCTGCAGAGCGCAGCTTTGATGAAGTGTTTGTAACTGAAAATATAAAAAGTCGCATCCTTGTTGTGTATTCTTTTAGATGGTGCAAAGATAGTTTATTTAGACTAATTATAAAGAAGAGTGTTTAAATTCCCCTTTTTGCAGTTCCACTCTATCACTCCAAATGCTCAAAACGTTGAATTCAGAAAACCTGAGTTACAAATCAAGAGCGTTTAATTGTATTGGGTTCAACATATTTACACATTTTATTTTAGCTAACTTAATATCCTAAGTAAACTACAGCAGCCAAAAAGGCACACCTTTTGTTTAGACAGCGTGAGACTAACAAAAACGCTATGATGAATGTGCATGAGTTTAACAGTTTAAGTCTGGCCTTGAAAAAGGAAGCCTTGTCAGGAGGGACTTTTCTTATGGATCACCTCACAGATGATCACTATGTAAAACTTTACAGTCTTGATTCATTTTATGTAGAAGTGTACTTTGATGATAGCACACATCGTATAACTATCATTCGTGCTTTTAAGTCAACAATGTATCTTCAACCATACCTCAATTGGCTAACCGTTTCTGTTGGACTTGATTAACAAATGCTATGAATGCGTCCAAGCTGATACTGGCGATAGATGATGATGCAGACCTTCGTGATGTACTTAGTCAAATATTCGTCAGGATGGCTATACGGTAACTGAACAACACAGTGGACATCACATCTATAATATAATACACTCTGTTAGGCCCGACCTGATCATCCTGAATGTAATGCTTTACTAATTAGATGGCAGACACATTTGCAGAAAGCAAAAAACAGTTTCAAAGCATTAAATCTATTTCTGTTATAGTAGTATCGGCAGGTTATGGATTAATGGAAATGCAGGAGAAGGAATGCACAGCTAAGTAATCCAACCCAAACCATTTGAAAATGTCGAAATGTTATTGGCGCAATCACATTGTTGTCATAATAAAACTATTTTCTTATAAGTAAAATTTATGCCTATATTTGAATAATTGTATTGATGATCCCTGATCTCGGTCGATTTGCGAAGACTGGTGTACACCTGCTGCTCCGAACGACTTTATCGCTGTCAGCTTTCTGCTAATCCAATACAGCGATTGCCATGAAAAAAATTCTTGTTCTTGACGACAATCAAGATATTCTTGATATCGTAGTTGAAGTATTAGCTTACGAGCGGTACTATGTAAAAGGAATTAAAAGCGCACTGTCTTTACTACCTGTTGCTGAATCTTTCCATCCGGATTTGATTTTGTTAGATCTCAGACTGTCCGATGGTCATGGCGGTGAGCTTTGTAAAAAGATCAAAGCCGACCCGGCTTTGTGCCACATCCCGGTAATTATATTTACTTCTTACCACTCTCCTTACGATGACCTTAGCAAATACTGTTGTGATGGTGTGATTGACAAACCATTTGACCTGGTACATCTGATTGATACCATTAACAACTTTCTGGTGAACGCTGATGGTATGCTTGATGAGGGCTAAAGTGAAGAATCTTTTAAATGTCCTCTTTAGTGGCACTCGGTCCTTTAGGCCAGTAGCTTAATTCGTCATCTTCATTAATACCGCTATCAAAAGTTTTGGAATAATATACGGACGTTAAACCAGTTACATTATTTATAAGGTAAGATTCAGAGTCATACCTATTGCTTTATGTTTACGCTCATCTAAGCGTTATTAGCTATCTATTTATTTATATTAGAGAAAATTTAATCCATGAAAATTAAATCACATCTATTAATAACCGTTCTTTGCAGTGTTTCATTCCTGACGGCAAAAGCTCAAATAGATACCGTTAGTTTTCCTAAAGAGCGTACTGAAATAAAAGCTATTGTGCATAGCCCCGGCAATAGCGCGTTGGGTAAAGACATTATTATGGTGGGTGCAAAAGGAGACATCTCCTTTACACAAGAAGAATTAAAAGGGGCTCGTGCTCAGGAAAAGCTCGTATTTAAATCGGTAACACCGGTTGCCGGCAGTGAATTTATCAGGATATATAATGCAAACACTGCAATTGTTAACTGGTTAGCCGCTGTAGAACTACAGGTTGATGGGCATGATGTATCATTAAAGGTGAGACGTATTGAGGTGTACATCAAGAAAGATGGTAAGTGGAACAGAGTTGCCGGACAAGGTACTGAGGTAGATCAAACTCTTTTTCCTAATCCGCACTGATTACAATATTGTCATAAAATATTTAATGGCTCAAGGTGGGATTTTGCAGATTATACGTTATACACGCTGATAGCTGTACTAACATTAGTTTTAGCCGGGCAACTCCTTGCACAGTTTTGTTCAGTTAACGATATAGATTGCAACCTACAATTGTAAATTATGCCCAATTCGGTTATATTTGATGCCTAAATTGTTTACTAACTACAGCGGTCTAACAAGTATGCCTCATTAACTATTTGTTAAACCTGATATTAGATGAGCGTAAATAACACAAACAACTGATTGTATTAAGTAACAACACGGGATGTAGCGTAGCCCGGTATCGCGCCAGCATGGGGTGCTGGAGGTCGTAGGTTCAAATCCTGCCATCCCGACGAAAACAAAGTCAATCGGAGCATATTTAGAAGGGTTTAGCTTTTTGAGTATGCTCTTTTTGGGTTTTATTAATGGCTGTCGACCTCCTTGCTGACCTCCATGTTAACCTTCGTTTCGTCATAACACAATCAGTTATGGCTACCATTGCTATAGTATTAAACCAATCAAAAGCTTTCTAACAACAAGTATGCAGTTGCATTAAGAGTAACCCATGAACGTATAAGCCGTTTCTACGCCATTAGTAGATTGGTACTAATCAATCCTTGAAGCTAAGGTGTAAAGTTGAAGACTGGAAACCAGCAGAGCTTGAAGACAATGGACTTGGTAAATTTCGTAAAACTTTTAAAGAATGTAACACGATCCTCGAAGCTAAACTTACTGAGGCTCAAGCCATATTAAAACGGCACGATAAAGAAGGGTTAGGTTTTAGCTTTGAACAGTTTGAAATCGACCATTTTTATTACCTTTTACATGTAATATTGAATCTGATGTATATATCTGCGATATCATACCAACAGGCTACTTTATATTATATTTAAGCAAGATTATAATCAGCGCAAGAAGTCGTTGAAATGTCTAGATAAGGACATCATCCGCAATATCGACGATGACAAGCGCATTGCTTGGAACGTTTGTTGAGCATGATAAACTGACGATCCCTGAAAAAAACTTACCCAAGCAGTCTACTACTGCTTGGGTAAGTCTGCACATATTAGGCCGCTAACTCCGCTCAAAAGCTCTAAGCAGTGCTGCCTGATTATCTAATGAAACGTCTACAATTCTACGATTAACTTTTTCGACTGTGCATACATTTCTCATAAAGATTAAGATAAGCTTCTGCAGCTCTTTCCCAAGTGAACATTTTTGCACGATCAATCATTTCTTGCTCCCTACGTCTTTTATTGAAATCAATCAATCCATCGGTAAAGACCTTTTGTATATTTTCCGGCTCAAAACTTTCAAAATAGTAGGCACATTCTCCGCCTATTTCTGGTAAAGAAGTAAAAGTTGATAAAAAAACTGGTTTCCCAAAGTTCATTGCTTCAATCACAGGAAGGCCGAAGCCTTCAGTTTTTGATGGGAAAATAAATGCACTGCAATTTTTGTAATACCAGGCCTTATCATCGTCAGAAATGGGGCCCGTAATATGAACTCTATCTAAGCAGTTATATTTGATAGCTTCTTCGATGATTTTTTGCTTATGTGGTGTTTCAGTGCCTGAAATTACTAAGTCAAAATCATTATGTTGCAATAAAGCAGGTAATAAATGAAACCCTTTTTGAGGGGAAAGAAGTCCGATAGTAAATAAAAACGGCCTTTGCGGAACGAAAGCAGGGTTATGACCAGCCTTCAACTCTAACTTATCTGCACCGTTGTAAATTACAATGATTTTATTTTTTGCTTCAGGAAAGTATTTTATCACATCGTTTGCCACAAACTGTGAAATAGTTACGATATGGTCACATTTGCTAATGTTTTTTCTCATTTTATCCAAATACGCTTGAATACGATGAGGCTTGCTTTTTTTCAAATGAACCTTATTCATGTCGTGAATGGTCATTATTTTAACAGCATTGACCATTGACGGATTAAGACGAACACGCTGGTCGGTAAAGTGCACCAAATCATAATCGTTTTTACCTGTGAAGAATAGTTTATCAAAAAATCTTAGTTTTCTCGTCGATACCGCTTCCTGAAAAAGTGGGATCGTTTTAGCAAATAAATAAAACGTAAATTTATAGCGGGACTTGTTTTCCTTTATTAGAGCATTGCCTAAACCTTTTCCAAAAGAAAAATATCCGCAATTAATATCTTTCATGGAATCGAAGGTTACTAAAATAGATGGTTGTGGCATATTTTTCTTTAAAGATTCGTAACTAAATGTTTGCATTGATAGCAAAGTTAATGAATGAAATGTCATCAATAGATATTGTATTATGAATGCAATTAGCCATTTTACCAGTTATATTTGTCAATAATAAATATGAAGAAGAAAAACATTTTTGGTAAGCTCTATCTGAAATATACCAACAGAGTAAAATACAAAGAGTATAAATGGGAGATAGCTAATAACAAAAATCTTAATTTCTCTGCTAGGGTTAATTCGTCAGGCAGGCTAAATAGCCTCTCTAAAATCAAAGCCATTACTGCTCACACAACAGAGCTTAATTTAGTACACGGTGGCCATGCGGGAGATATTATATATACTTTACCTACTATAAAAAGACTTTGGGAATTAACTCAAACCAAAATCAATCTATTCTTAAAAACAGACCGTCCTGCAAATTTACCTAACTATGCTACTCACCCGGGAGGCGGCATTATGTTGAATAGCAAGATGGCATCAATGCTTATTCCGCTTATTGAACAACAAAACTACATAAACTCATGCGAAGTTTATACAGGTCAGCCTGTCGATATAGATTTAGATTATTTCAGAGCCGGTCTAATTCCGCAGGATCGTGGTAATATTGCACATTGGTGTGGTTATATATTAGGAGTAAACCCTAAGTTATATGAGAGCTGGATAACTGTAAAACAAGATTTGGCAACATCTGATTATATTTTAATCAACAGAAGTCTTCGTTACCAAAACACATCTATTAGCTACAAATTCTTGTCACAATATCAGAGTCTGAAATTTATAGGGGTTAAAGAAGAGTACGAAGCGATGAAAGTTGATCTCCCTGAGATAGAATGGTTGCAGGTTCCAGATTTTTTGCAATTAGCCGAATTGATTAAGGGATGCAAATTTTTCATCGGAAATCAGTCATTTCCATTTTCGCTAGCGGAAGGGCTTAAAGTTCCAAGAATACTAGAATTGCCCTTTGACGTTATTAACGTAATTCCTGAAGGGGAGAACGGATTTGATTTTCTTTTTCAAGATCATTTTGAATCCTTAGTTGAACAAATAGTGAACGGAGAGTACTAACTATTTGTACTATATCGTTTTCCGAAGTACGAGACGATGAATCTGCACTTATATATAATTTTGCTAATTTTCTCAAGCAACGAAATCACGATATTGTTATCTATCATTTAGCGGAAACAAGAAAAATCGAAATTTGTTCGTTGTTGAATATACTGAAAGAAAATATAGTTCCTAGCAAACGTAACAGCCAACCAACATGGTTCAAATTACTTACTACTATATAAAGTTATAAAGTCGCGGAAGTTCGTGATATGGTTTGAACAAACGGGTTATACCTATGAACGTTGCATCTTGTACCCGTTCTATACACTTGAGAAAAGGCACCCGCCCTTATGGTTCTATAAACGGATTATCTCTAAACTTTTACATGCACATGCCACTTGGATAAAGGTATTCAACGAAATGGGAATCAACTATGATTTGCATCTCTGGCTGTACGATCCTGATTATATCCGTTCTGAGATAATTTGTTACAAGACTGACAGTCCTGGGGAAACGATTCGTCCTGATTCTGAGATAGTAGCAATCAAACCGTTCCCCTATAATAAATTTGGAGACATCAACTACAACCTACATCAATTTGACTGGAGCATTGCAGAAGATAAGGTTGTTTGCTATGACTATGAGTTTGAGTATGCTGATTTTACAGTTGATGACCTATTGAAGGATGGTTATGAATTGCAGTTGAACCAAGAAGGAGCCAAGATGTACGTCAAGCACTTTGGTGATATATGGATAGGAAGAAAGAAGCATGAGTTGGAAACTTAGCCGTTTGGAGCCTTGCTTGCTACTTTAAAAGTTAACCAGGTCTAACTCTTACAACTTGATTCAACTTTTAACTAACCTCTTAAAGAGTAAATATTGCTAAAAGCTGAATTACTTTAGAAGTAAGTAGGAGTAGTCATTAATCATTACAGCAAAGTTAGGCAACGGTCTGAATACGCGCTAAGGAACTACCGCATAAACGCTCACGTGCCCTATGCACATACCTATTTATTCAGGTCCTCCTTGCGCTAAATTCATGCCTAGCCTGGGTGTGGGCTTTATGATTAACTACACACTATTCATTATCAACGACGATTATGAAATCAACACACATCTATTATCTTTATCACTGTTGGCCCTCCTATTGACCTTAATTAAGGTTTCAGAGGCATATAGAGCGTTAATAACTATATTACAAATCATTAAGACGAAATAAGGACTACATGGGGTGCTGGAGGTGGTAGGTTCAAATCCTGCCATCGCGACGAAAGCTCTAATATAAAATCAGGGCTTTTTTATTTTTATATACTAATGTGCATACATTGGTTCGTTTTTATCTTCACAACAAAGTTGAAGATATAGGCGAGGAAAGGGTGTTTTATCCTGAAATACAACGTGAAATCTGGTCAAGTTTTCCCCGTTTATGGGTATTGCGAGGCGATAGTCCAACCTATACTTTTGAGGAAAAAAAATATGAAAAAAACCTTAATCGCATTTTTAATTGCTGCAACTGCTTTAGTTGGATGTAAAAAAGACAAAAGCGAAGCTACAGCAGACAAGCTAATTGGCAAATGGATGGCCACAACAGAAGTTGAAACCGAGTATGAGAATGGAAAAATTACTCACAAAGATGATCCTTTTAGTTACAGTGCTGATGAGTGGGTGGTAGAGTTTACCGGAACACAGATAAAACAGTATGAGTTTGGTAAAGCCATTGAAGAACCTTACAGTTATTCGGTATCGGGAGATAAAATAATCTACACTGAAGACAACAAGCCTAAAACAATAATCATTAAAACGCAAACCGATACCAATTTGGTTCTGTCTTACGAAGAGACAGAAACGCTAAATGGAATAACCTACAAAGAGGTTAACGAGGTAACTTTTGTAAAAAAATAATGTATTATCTCATCTTATTAAATTGCAAAGAGGCCGTTTCGATTATGAACGGCCTCTTGCAATTAATAAGCTTTTTAAAATTACATCTTCGCCACAAAACCACCGCTTGGGCGCAACTTAATAGTTAAAACATCTTTACTGCTCACGGTTTGTTCTTTACGGTCAACGCTGGTATTGGTCTCGCCATCATAAACCAAGTTGGCTTTGGTCGGTTTAGTTAAAAAGTCCAACGGAATTTTTACTTCCCGTTCCTCTCCGCCATTCATCACACCAACCCACCAGGTTGTGCCTTTTCGACGCGCGAAAGCAACCACATCGCCCATGCTGGTGCAAGGTAACACGCGGGTTTCGTCCCATGTAGTTGGCACTTCCTGAAAAAGGTCAAACATAGGGCTATCCAGATAAAACTGGTACTGGTCTGTAAAATGAATAACAGGAGATAAGTACACAATAGCCTGCGCAAACTCATGCGCCCAACTGAATTTAGTGGTAGCAAGTTGTTTTGGATCTAATATCACCGAAGTAAAATCAGCGGGACCAGCCAACAGCCTTGTAAATGGCACCGTAACATCATGCTGCGGTGGCATCACACGGCGATAGCGTGTCATGTGATATTCATTACCCCTTATCGCTTCACGGGTTATATCATTAGGGAAAGTCCGGTTTAAGCCAGTCGGCTTAACACTTCCATGAAAGTTAAGCAGTAGTTTCAGGTCGGCACATTCCTGCTGGGTTTCGGCATACCATTGCATAATGTCGGCCGTTGCATCTGGTATAAAATCTATTTTAATACCCGATGCGCCAATAGCTTTCACCTTATCTAAATAAGCTTTACGCTCGGGCGCCTTTCTAAATTCTTTGGAGTCAACCCAAACTATTGACTTTACGCCTACTGTTTTACCATAGTCAATGGCCTCTTTTAACAATTGCCATTGATCCTTACCTTCCTGTTTCCAGTTGCGCCATCCATCATCAATCAGGTAGTACTCCCATTTAAGTTTGGCCGCCGCATCAAACCATTTTTTCTGATCATCTAACTTGGGCGCACCAATGCTCCACCACTGCCACATACTGCGACCCGGCTTCACCCACGAAAAGTCTGACCCTTTTGGCGGCGGCGGGCACAAGTTGGTGATCAAATCAGAGTTAACTAAACCATCGAGCGATTTTGCAACCATAGTAGTGCGCCACGGTGTAACCTTTTTGCCTTTGTAAGTTCCGTTCAAATAAATGGTGCTTGACGGTGGTTTTACCACCCAGCCTTTTTTAGCGAATGGAAAGTATGCACTTAAGACGTTGCCGCTGCGCATGAAAGACATATCTGAGAAATCTTCTACATCTGCCTCAGATACTGAAACGTAATAGTCGCCGGTTTGAAAAGTGATAGGCCCCATTATTGCTTTGCCTTCGGTGACTTTGTCAAGCGTAGTTACATAGTTTAAGCCCTCATAGCTTTGATGATAATCGGCCCATGCAATTTTATCAATGTTAGCAGGTAAGGTCCATGCTGTTTTCTCTCCGTTAATATATTTAATTCCTGCCGGGATGGTATAACGTATAGCCACACCATCATTATAAACTCTCACAATTACGCTCATGGCTTTTCCCGCAGCGCTAACAGGTATTTCCGCCTCGTTAGCCTGATTTTTTGCTATGGGATGATTGCCTAAAATAGGATAGCTTTCGTTTACCTTGCCTGTTTTTGCAGCGCCCGTTATTTTCACGTTATCGCCCAAGTCGGCACTGTCTGCAATTAGACCCAATGGCGATGTGCTGATAATTGGCGTATTGCCCGCCTTAATATTATAAGTTAGTTTTTTATCTAAAGCAGAAACTGTTAATGACAATTGCTTATCCGGACTACTAACCGTAACGGTTTGACTTTGCCCGAAGCTGCTTTTTGCAGCGGCTAACAGCACAACCACAGATAAAATTTTAATGTATCTCATGTTTGATAGAATAATGGCTGCCCTCTTACTTCTTATCCAAAAACTCCATAATGCCAAACCGATTAGGCTGATGCACGTCTAAGCGGATATCATAAATTGGATAAAGCGTTGATGTAGAGCGAAAGCGATCGTCAACTAAATTACGGTCCTGCCTAACGGCCTGGAATGCCCACTTTGCACCCACCCGAGGGCGACCAAAGTTGGATAAAGCATCTATTGGAATGGCGATCTCCATTGTCCAGCCCTTGTCCTTATCTTTATCATTATTGATGGTACCATTAGTGGTTACCTCAACCTTGTAGGCAGGATTGTATCCTTTTACAAAATAATTGCGTTTTTGATAATACTGCCAAAACATCATATAATCATAAGCAGCTTTGGTAATGTTGATCTCAAACCCAAAGTGCATGTTTAAGCTATCCGGAACCGGAACAACAAAAAATTCAGCGCAATCATCCAAGTAAGGGCGAGCGTCAAAAGCTGTTTCGCGGGCAGTTAGTGAAGTATCCTGGCATTCATAAAATAAGTACAGGTTGGTTTCATCCCACATCATCCTGAATTTGGTTGCTTGTTTGTCAACCGGTTTATCTGCACGGTAAAAATAATCCAGACTACGTACTTCGGCATTTTTCCAGGCAGCCTCGTCCATTTTACCGTCAACGGTAATAGGTTCCGTGGCTTTAGCTACTTTGTATGATGGCAATTCGCCAATTACATATTTCTTTTCGGGCGTTTGCGCTTTTACGCTCAGGCATGCAACTAAGCAACATGCGGCGGATGCTATAATTTTGCGTATCATGTTTATATCAGGTTTAGATATTACTTAGCAGCTATATAAGGACCTTTTTTACCTAACAGTTCCAGCATTTTTTCGCCGTAGCGGGTACCTAATAGTTTGTAACCTTCAGTAGTAAAGTGCAACCTGTCGCGTTTTGCAGTTGCTCCAGCAGATGATATTACATAAGAGTTAGGAATTACTTGCGGTATAGTAGCAATAAACTTGTTAAAGCCCGCGCATGCACCGTTCTGATCGGCATTTACCAGTTCGCCAACTAATAGCGGTGTGTTTTTAGGTTTTATTTTCAGATCAGTGGTCACGTTATCATAAATAGTCTTTACCTTTTTGGTCCATAGGCTATCATTAGCATTTGACTCACCCTGATGAAGTAAGACTCCTTTTATAACTCCATATTTAGAAGCCTCTTTGGCCATATTAACCAAATGCTGGTAAGGGTTATCATTATATTCTTTAACGATGTTTTTCATCCATCCGGCCTGGTTGGCTATGTAACTCTGATAGGTTGTATTATCAAATACCTCAATTTTAGCGCCTGCTACAGATACGTTTACAATACCTACCTTAATATTTTCTGGCAGGTTGGCTAAAAGTGTTCTTCCAAAATAGTCTGATGGGGACACACCTGTGTTGCAACGACAAAGGGGTGGTTTTGCCTTGTACCATTTGCCTGCTTCGCGGCCCAGGTTAGGGCAATTTACTGTTTCGAACACCTGGAAACGCGGATCAACGCCAACGGTATCGGCAGGTGCAACGGGGCCGTTACCTTCCATGTTTGACTGACCAAAGGCCAGGAAAATATAAAAGTTCTTGTCCTGTTTAATGGTTTCGGCAGGTTTATAGGCTGTAAATACAACAGCGCTTGATAAAACAATTGCACTTAGTACAGTGAGTGCGGCAATGCGTAATTTCATATGGATTAAAATGGGTTTTAGTAATTGGCAATGCGCCGGTTAAGTCGCATTATTTCTGATAGCCAAAATATAAAATTTTTACAATACATGTTTGTAAAGGTTTTGTGCGAATGACCTGTAACCATTTGCGCCTAACGCTCATCTACTATTTATAAAACACCCATAACAATGCCTGCACAAATGCGTTATGGCTGTATCTGAATATGAAATTTACCCGAGCCCTGTGTCTGCTTAGCCTTTTACTTACTGTTTTCCTTTTGTCGGAATGCCGTATCATCAAATCTGTTGGTAAAAACCCTTCCGGCGAAAGTCTTAAAGAGCTACAGCAACTGCCCAACTACACCATGGATGGCTTTTTGAACCTGAACGAAGCACAACCACGCAGAGTTACTACACCAGCTACTGCTCCCCGCAAGCTAACGCCATTCAGGATGTTGCGCATGTTAAATGGAAAGCCCGACTCGGTTAGACCATCTCAGATTATGCCAACAGTTAAAACGAATCTTAATGCTGCTTACGATAAACCTACCGTTATTTGGTTTGGGCATTCGTGTTTTATGATCAAAACCAAAACGGCCAACATATTATTCGACCCGGAACTGAGCAGCTTTGCAGGCCCGTTTGCAGGTCCGGTAAATGCTTTTGAGGGGGCCGACGTTTACAAACCTGAGGACATGCCCGCTATTGATGTGCTCGTGGTGTCGCATGATCATTACGACCACTTAGATTATATCACCATCAGCAAGTTGAAAGAACGGGTAAAAAAGGTAGTGGTGCCCTTAGGCATTGGCAGTCATTTTAAATACTGGGGATATGACAACGCTGTCATTACCGAACTCAACTGGGGCGAGGCTATTACCATTAATGAGCAATTGAATATTACCGCTATGCCGGCGCATCACCGTTCGGGGAGGGGATTTAATGGTAACAAAACGCTTTGGGCATCGTACGTAATTGAAGCCGACGGTTATAAAATGTTTTACTCGGGCGATACCGGTTATACCGCACACTTCAAAACCATAGGCGAGCATTTCGGCCCGTTTGATCTGGCCGTGATGGAATGTGGGCAGTACAACACCATGTGGTCGCAAAACCATATGTTCCCTGACCAGACCGCACAAGCCGCTGCCGACCTGAAAGCCAAAATGATCTTACCTGTACATTGGGGCAAATTTGCCGAGGCTTACCACGGCTGGAACGAATCTGTTAAAACCATGTTGCCTGTTGCCGATAGCCTGAACGTGCAGGTTACCGTGCCCAAAATAGGCGAGCCTTACACCGTGGGCACCGCACCACTGCGCACCCCATGGTGGAACATGGATTAAACAAGTTTATCCCTATCCCTTCAGTTCTTTTACCAGACTGTCGAACTCTGCGCGCAATGTGGCAAGCTCTTCTTCCAGTTGTACTATGCGGGCTTCCAGTCCGCCGGAGCGGGGGGAAGTGGTGGTGTTAGCTTCATCGCTCCAGTCATCTGTCAATTGGGGTTCACCTTGCAGGAGTTGGGCGTAGCGCGCTTCCTTTTGTCCGGGGCGTTTGGGTAGCTGGGTTATAAAAGCAGGCTCATTAGTAGCCAGCTTGTCTATATATTCCTGTACTTCTTCCAGGCTCTCAAACTCATATAAACGACCTGAATTAGTGTTAAGCTCACCGGGGGTTAGCGGACCACGCAGCATGAGCAAACACAACAGCGCCAGCTCCTGCGGGAGGAGCGGGTACACTATGGCCAGGTTATGCTTGAACTTTACCGCCCTGCTTGACCCACCGGTAGCGGTTGATACCAATCCACGTTTTTTGAGGGAGTTGAGGGCATCCATCACTTCCGCTTCCTCGTAAGCTACTACCGGGTTGCGCGATGTTTTTTGGTTGCAGGCCGTGGTTAGGCCATTCAGCGTCATGGGGTAATAGTCGGGTGTGGTGCGGCTTTTTTCAATAAGCGAGCCCAGCACACGCAGCTCAACAGCATCTAAAACAGGCAGGGTTTGAGGTGTATCCATAGTGGCGGTAAATATAATAATTTGAGGCATTTATACGCCGTGCCACCGCTCCGGTACCGTTTCGTCTCATTTGGTGTGTGAGACGATGTGAAACGATATTTTTTGCAAGATATTGATTGTTAATTTTTTATCGTTTTTGAGTGAAACGAAAATGAAACGGGTGAACCGATTTTACAGGGTTGATACGGTGTGTGGTTTACAATACGTTGGTTTGTTCCTCCATAGCGCTTATACTGCGGACGCATATAGGTACAGCGTTACCATTTGAATTGCATTTATTTATATGTAAATTTGAATTAATGAAAAACTTAACACGCATAACGCTCGACCCCAATATAATGGGCGGCAAACCTTGCATTAGGGGATTGCGCGTTACAGTAGGCACCATTATTGGCTTGCTGGCATCGGGTATTACAATTGATGCTGTATTAGCTATGTATCCTTATTTACAAAAAGAGGATATAATGGAGGCTTTGGCTTATGCTGCATGGCGTTCTGAGGAAATAGAAGTTCCTTTGGCTACTGCATGAAAATACTTATCGACATGAACTTATCGCCTGAATGGGTTCATGAATTTAAACTTCACAACATATCCGCTGTGCATTGGTCTTCCATTGGCAGATTTGATGCTCCCGATGTTGAATTAATGGATTGGGCCAGACAAAACGACCATATTGTTTTCACCCACGACCTCGATTTCGGTACTGCGCTTGCGCTTACAAAAGCCGAAAAACCCAGCGTGATACAGGTTCGTAGTCAGAATGTAACGGTTAAACATCTCAGCGAATTAGTGATATCCACAATTTTAAAATACAATGATCTTTTAATTCAAGGTGCTCTTTTTGTTTTAGATGAGGAAAAAGCGCGAATTAGAATTCTTCCGTTAGCACGATAGCATAAGGTAAGATTTCAGGTCAGCATCATTGCGAGGGACAAAGCAATCCCCATGCGATAGGTAACAATAACAAATCCATAGTAGCGGCTTCGTTGGTGTATTCAACTCCTTCAAATTCATGCCATGTTGGGTCGCTTGGGCAGGTATCAGGAAAGCGCAGGTCAGGCAATTTCCATTCTTTTAGCGTAAAACCAGCAACCGTCAATCAAATTACTTTTAAGATGATGCACAACTTCTGCTAACTCCATATTAGTTGGATTGTCAAAAACTACATAGCCAAAGTTTTTGTAGTTGTCGGCATCACGATAGAGGTAGGAGAATTTGATATTGGGCATGGTTAAAGTAACAAATCTATTTTTAGGTTTGCCTCATGCATATTGAACCGATTGTTGCCTCATTAATCTGCATATCTTCGAAACATAAAAATGCCCTTTTAAATAAATTATTATGTGGCAATTTATAGGCTACTATCGGCAGTAGTTGCCTATCGTCGCAAAGTTTTATCAGGAGCGTCTTCAATTTGTACTCATAAAATTTATGGCCTAACGATTGATCAAATTTGAGTCGATTTGTTCTTTCTAACCAGGCAAGTCAAGCGAATCACTTGTGCATGTGCAGTACATTGCGCTTTTCATTGCCTATTGGCAACATTTTAATTCCGCCCTTACTTACTTCCCATCCATCACCATCTTAACCGCTTCCTCCAATAATTCATCCCTACCTGCTTTTATGCCTGCAACAGTTGGCTTTATTTGCTTGTCTATTTTTACCCCTACTTGCTGGCTTTCGGTGCCATCAGGATAGAGTACGCCAATTCCTGATATGGCAGTTCTTAAGTCGCCCGGCAATGTTATGTAGGATACATTTCCGTCGGCACCGGCTGTGGTACTGCCTATAACGGTTACATTGGTTGAGCTTTGAAAAGCCATGGTGGTATATTCTGCATTGCTTTGCGCATTTTCATCAACAATAACCACTACCTTCCCTTTGTACGTGCTTACATCGGGCCTTATACCAAGGGGTTGCTCAATAAAAAAGTACCCCGGCGCTTCAAGGTTTGGCCGGGTAAATTTTACAAAAGGAGCTTTGCCATGTTTTATATATCCACCAAATTTAAAGGGCATAAAGTCTGCTGGGTAACAACGCATATCCACAATAATGCCTTTAGTGTTAGCAAACAGCTTTTTAATGGCAGGCATGTAGTTATTACTGTACCGTGCCGGATACACGTAGCCTATATCTTTATTAAGTAAATAATAACCTGGTGAGTTGCGTGGAGGCGTATTAATTACTGCAAAGTCGTCGTAATCATATTTAACTGCGTCAACATTGACCTTTTTTTGTATGTTGTTGCTTAATATGTCAAACTCAAACGCGGGCTTTTGGCTGCGTAGCAGATAAGTTAAAGGCATATCGCGCATTAATGCTGCCTGGTTAGAGGCAGATGTTAAAGGCTCATACTTTTTAATCAACTCTTCAACAGACACTCCGTTGATGGATCTGATAATATCGCCCTTTTTTATTTTGTCTTTTACTGCTGTAGAGTCTTTATGATAGCCGGTTACTACCAATTGGTTCTCAATAAAGCGGGCTTTAAAAGGTGGCGCGTAAGCCCCTCTGTAGTTCTCAATTACATTATTGCTTGGTAAAAAGCCGTGCGTGTCGCGTATCCGGCAAATGAGTTCAATTACGGTTAGTGCATAGCTTTCCGCATTGGTATTAGCTATAAATTTCGGAATGAAATCGGGCAGCACTTTATTCCAATCTCCAATCAGGTGGCGGTTGGGATAAAAATATTGTATCATATTCCAATACCTGAACAAGCAGAGCAGGCGGTAACCTGCATCGGGATAATTTTTATCGGCATAAGCTTTCTCGTGCTCAAACACCGGATTGCCCGCGTTAGGTGTTAAACTTACATAGTAATGTTTTGTGATATTGCGATTTAGGATATTGGTAAGCTTGGACCTAAAGGCAGGTGTTAATAGACTATCGTCAAAAATACTCCCGTAGTCGGGACGTAATTTGGTATCCTTAAAATCAAAAGTCTTGCAATTAGTGCAAGGCGGCACTGTGCCAAGCTTATCAAACCATTGCTCTAACACATTACTTACTGCGGAAGCATCCTTAGCGTTAAGCGCGACCGGCATTATTCTGAAAAGTTCGGCGTCCATATTAACATTGCCATCGGCAACTTCGGTGTGGTGATATTTAACAAAACCCCACACCTGTGCTAAAATATTGAGGTTTTTTATGGTTTGTGGAGTGGTGTTTATATTACTTATGCCCGAATTGCTGATAAAAGCCGTATCTGCAACAGCTCTGGACAATGAAATTTTAGAAGCATCTGCCTGTTCAATTGGTTTACCGTCTATAAATAACCTTACGTTATCAAACCACATTTTTCCTTTCCCGGCTAATATTGCGCCGCCTCTTACATAAGTAGCATACTTTTCTTTATAGGCTATTTTTACCCGATACTCTTTCCAGTTAGTACTTCCCTTAACGGCATTAGGGCCTTGCATACTAACCGAAAAATCTTCTCCAACAGCAAGCCAAAAGCCGGCGCTTTCTGCATTTTCTGTTTTTAAATAACCACGCAACTCTATGTTCTTACCTGCAAAGCGCTTATCAATATTAAAGCCTACGGTAGCATAGCTCACCTTATTTCCTGCCTGGCTTATCATAACAGCATATTTGCCTTGCTGCTTTTCTGCACTATCAAGTGTAACGCTGTAGCCATCAGATATAACCGTAACGGCAGGGTGCGTCCATCCAGCAGGAAGCTTTCGCGGGTTATTTATCTTTTCCAGATCGCCGTTAATGTCAACCTGCGCCTGGGCATAATTAATAAACAGCGCTGAGAAAATAAATGTGAGTAGTAGATGGATAGGTTTCATAATAGTATGGTGCTAACACAGCTAAGATACTGTATAAAAAATCTGCAGCAATTTTTTAACATCATTTAACTCATTGTTGCAATTACCAAATCCCCAACAAACCCTACCTTCAAAACCGTATTTCTACGCGTTTGGCAACAAAATGTACCCTTTGTTTCAAATTCGCCATTTTTTGGAACACATTTTTTGAATTATCTGTTTGTTGTATTGTACAAATGTTTAGTACCTTAATCGCAGCTACATTACCACATGAGAATATACCATTTAAGTGCCGAATGCTACCCTGTTGCCAAAGTTGGTGGCCTTGCCGATGTTGTGGGCGCACTGCCCAAATACCAGGTTAAGGCGGGTTTGGATGCTGCCGTTGCCCTGCCTTACTACAACCGTAAGTTTACCCGCGAACATGATTTCGACGTGGTTTTTCAAAGCGCTACCCTGCTGGGCACGCGTCGCCTTTATTTTGAAGTATTAAAAGAGCGCAACAACACTTTGGGGTTTGAGCTCTTCCTGATAAAAATTCCCGGACTGATAGATCGCGAGGAAGTTTACTGCTATCCCGACGAGAATGAGCAGTTCATTGCCTATCAGCTGGCTTTTCTGGATTGGATCAGCTATTCGCAGCAAAGTCCGGATGTGATCCATTGCCATGATCACCATTCGGGCCTGGTGCCTTTCCTGTTAAAATATTCAAAACTGTATACCCGTTTGGCCAATACGCCTACCGTGTTTACTATTCATAACGGGCAATACCACGGCGCTTTCGGGTGGGACAAATTAGCTTACCTGCCGGAGATAGACCTGAGTAAAACCGGCTTGCTGGACTGGAGCGGCGGCATTAATCCGCTGGCTTCGGCAGTGCGCTGCTGTTCTATGTATACTACTGTTTCGCCAAGTTATCTGGACGAGTTGGCCGTAAGTTCTAACGGATTGGAAAGTCTCTTTGTAATGGAGCGCGAGCGTGGCGTTGGTATTGTTAACGGCATTGATACAGCTGTTTGGAACCCGCAAACCGACCCGATGATCTCTGCAAAATACAATGTTGCCAAAGTTGCAGCAGGCAAAAAAGCCAACAAAGAGGCATTGTGTGCAAGGTTCAATTTATCGCCCGATAAACCTTTGATCTCCTTTATAGGCCGATTGGTTTATGAGAAAGGCGCTGATGTTATGGCCGATGCCATTGCCGAAAGCCTGGAAAGCACCAGCGGACAGGTAAACTTTGTTTTATTAGGAGCCGGTGATGTTGACGTGGAACATAAATTGCAGGAATTAAAAGAGAAATTCCCAACTGACTGCAATGTGTTCATTGGCTATAATGAAGAACTGGCGCATTTGGTTTATGCCGGTGCCGATTTCTTGCTGATGCCATCGCGCGTGGAGCCTTGCGGATTAAACCAGCTCTACTCTTTACGCTACGGCACGCTGCCTATGGTGCGCAGTACCGGCGGACTGAAAGATACGGTAATTGATTTTGGTGATGAAGGTGGCTATGGCATCCGTTATGACCAAACCAGCGTGGCCGATATTGTGTATGCCATTAGCAGGGCATTGGTATTGTACAACAACCCCAAACACTTACAACAACTGCGTAAACGCATGATGGCGCTTGATTTTTCGTGGGATACCGCCACGCAACAGTATATAGACATTTATAAAAGCATAATTCCAAATAATTAAAAATCACATGACATCAAATGTAATTTGTATAGTGTTAGGTGGCGGGCAAGGCAGCCGGCTCTCTCCGCTTACGGCGTCGCGGTCAAAACCTGCTGTGCCAATTGCCGGCAAATACCGGTTGGTAGATATTCCTATCTCTAACTGTTTGCACTCGGGTATAACACGTATTTATGTATTAACCCAGTTCAACTCGGCATCGCTTAACAAGCACATTAAAAACACTTACCACTTTAGCAGTTTCAGCGAGGCATTTGTTGACATTCTGGCTGCCGAGCAAACGCCAATGAGTGGTGGCTGGTACCAGGGTACTGCAGATGCGGTAAGGCAAAGCTTGCACCATTTGGCTGTACATGATTTTGATTACGTGCTGATCCTATCAGGCGACCAACTGTACCAGATGGATTTTGAGGATATGATATCAAAGCACATCGAGGCACAGGCAGATATTTCCATTGCCACCATTCCGGTGCATGCTAATGATGTACCCGGCTTTGGTATTTTGAAAACTGATGAGCAAAGCATCATAACCAAGTTTGTTGAAAAGCCAAAAACCAACTTTGAGCCGCTGGCATCAGAGGTGAGCGAAGAAATGCAGGCGCAGGGTCGTATTTACCTGGCATCAATGGGTATATACCTGTTTAACCGTAAATTACTGTTTGATCTGCTACAGGGAAATGATCACCCAGACTTTGGTAAGGAGATCATTCCGCAGGCTATTGTTGATAAAAAAGTATACAGCTACCAATACGAAGGTTACTGGACAGATATTGGTACCATACCATCTTTCTTTGATGCTAACCTTGGCCTTACTGATGACATCCCGCAGTTTAACCTCTTTGACAAGAATTACATTTTTACCCGCGCGCGCATGTTGCCGCCTTCAAAGGTATCGGGCACGCACCTGGATAAGGTTATTATTGCTGATGGATGTATTGTTAATGCCAGCCATATTAAACGGTCGGTTATTGGTATACGTACCCGCATTGGCTTTGAAACCAGTATTGAGAACTGCTATGTAATGGGTAGCGACAACTACCAAACACTGGAGCAAATTGATGAGTCGGTAGCTAATGGCACGCCTATTATGGGTATTGGCGACAGGTGTAAGATTAAGAATGCCATTATTGATAAAAACACCTTTATAGGTAATGATGTTTGCATTAACTGTGGACCGCCGCTGGCCAATGGCGATTATGGCGATTACACCGTGCAGGATGGAATTGTAGTGATCAAGAAACGTGCAGTAATACCGCATGGCACAGTGATATAAAAAATTACAAACCTATACATACAACAAGAGCGGCTCAAAATTGGGCCGCTCTTGTTGTATTACAATAAAAATATTTCGATTAGTAACGCTTGTTATTAGCGCGTACTTTAACCGGGGCAGCTTTTTGACCGTTGATGATCTGCGCTGTTCCCAAAATCAGGAAGATTGCAAATGCCGGATACAGTGCCATAAAAACAGGGTGTACGGCAGGCATGTTCAATACCAAAGCCATGATGATATGTAGAGTGGCTATAACAACAAAGCCGGTAGTACCGATAGCGAAAAAGGGATTCATTTTTTTCATAGCACTTAATTTTTTAATTTATATCTAAAGGTAACGAATAATTTAACAAAACATTGCAAATAATGTTAATATTAAAATTGTTAAATAACTTGTTTACAGATATTTTAACGAATATATTTACTTAACCATTATAATCACATCAATGAAAGCTGCCTTTATTGCCATTATAGCATTATGCTGCACAACCCAATTGAAAGCGCAACAAGCGCCTGCATTTGCTAAACAGCAACCGCTTCAACAGTTCGGGTCGTTTCAGGATAGTTTAAAAAACAGGGAGCTTGCTTTTAAAATGATGGATAGCGTAAGGCGGAATACAATAAACCCTTTCACACAGAATATAACGATCAATAGTGATAACATGCCCGTAGCATGTACGCAGGGAAATTCAAGAATGCCGGTGGTGCAAACTGATGTTACGACTTATAATATGCCTGTGGTTGGCATGAACAAGCCCGGCTTATACACTATGCCAAAACCCAAAACAAATAATATAATTGTTCCGGCTGCGAATACCGTAAAATAAAAGCTATACCGCGGTTTTCTGATCGTTCATTATCTTTACCCGGGCGGCTACGGCAGCGGGTATAACCGGAGCGTTTTCTGAGGCAACAATATTATCCTGCGGTTCAACCTTGGCGGCGTCACGCTGGTTAACCACCTTTTCAAAGTGTTCTTCGTATTTAGGGTGATTGGTTTTCATCCACTTGTCCCATAAATTAAAATACAACCCGAAATTGTACTTAACGTACTTATGGTGCATGTTATGATGCGTAGCGCTGTTATGCCAGTTGGCAGCTTTATTATGCGCAAAACTTTTAGGAAAGAACTCATAACCCATGTGCCCCATAATATTCATTATCAAAGCATAACCTGAAAAAATGGTTAGTGCCATGTAATGATAAGG
The DNA here is from genome assembly GCF_002797815.1 of Mucilaginibacter auburnensis. NCBI lineage: Bacteria > Pseudomonadati > Bacteroidota > Sphingobacteriia > Sphingobacteriales > Sphingobacteriaceae > Mucilaginibacter > Mucilaginibacter auburnensis. The sequence goes on along the minus strand of NZ_PGFJ01000001.1, from coordinate 690,032 downwards.
AACAGTAAACACAATAACAGGTACAATACCTACCTCAACCAATGCCTCTACCGGATGAAATGCATACGCAGAAAAAGGCGTTGGATTAAGTGATCTATGGTGTACCACATGCACGTGTTTATAAAGCGGCTTCCAATGCAATAAACGGTGGGTCCAGTAAAAATAAGCGTCATGTATCACTATCATCAATAACACACTGAACACAAAGTAACCATAACCATACTTATCAATCGGGCGATAGATCAACGTGTAATCATTAGCGCTTAGCCACATTACGGCCACAATAACTATACTGAAAATAAGTGAGGTATAAATGGAATATCTTATTTCGCGTGCAACATCTTTTTTGTTGGGGAAACGCTGCTGTATTTTAAGGTAGAATAATTTACCTTTTTTCCACACGTAGAATACGCCGTACAGGCCGCCTGCTATTACCATAAAATGCAGGGTAAGCAGCAACGGCGGAGCAAGCGTTACTATCCACTTTGTTATTGAATCGAGTATCTGCATATAAATGCTGCAAATGTACAAAAATCGCGCCGTTAATTTTAATTAAAAATTAACAAATATAATTTGAGAGATAATTACTGAAAGTCCTTATTCAGCAGTTTTTCCAGCTCTACAAAACTGATATTCATTTTTACGCGGCCCTGCTTGGCGTATGATATCTCTCCGGTCTCTTCTGATACAATGATGGCTGCAGCTTCATTGGCTTCGGTAACACCTATGCCGGCCCTGTGGCGCAAACCAAACTGCGCGGGCAGGTCGTGCTTATCTGTAAGCGGCAATATGCAACTGGCCGATTTAATTTTATTATCGGCTATAACCACTGCCCCGTCATGCAGCGGACTATTCTTTTGAAAGATACTCTCCAATAAACGTTTGGATATTTTGGCATCCATCAACTCGCAACTGGTTTGGTAAAACTGCTCATCGTAATATTTAGCGAAAACTATTAGAGCCCCGGTGCGGGTTTGTTTCAAGCTTTTGCAGGCATCAATAATGGGTTTAATGCGGGCGTAGTTGTTCTTTTCGGCTTCGGCTTTTCCAAAAAAGTACTGCCACCAGGCCTTGTTACGTTGTAGCGAAGCGTTTTTACCGGCCAGCAATAAAAAGCGGCGTATCTCCTGTTGAAAAACCACCACCACTATTACAATGCCACCGTTGGTAAAATAACCCAATATGCGCGATAGCAATTGCATATGCAGTTTCTCTACCGCAAAACCTACGGCATACAGTATAAGCAGACCTACCAATATGTTGGCCGCTATGGTTCCCCTTATTAAATTGTAGATGTGATAAATAATAATGGCTACTAACACCACATCTATCACATCAACAAAAGAAGGTATGAAAATAGAAAGATCGCCTAACTGCATCGCACTAAGTTAACACTTTAAAATAAAAGTGTTTTAAAACAGCAGCAATTAACCCTGATAAGGGCCTCCCGGCACACCCCAGCCCCATTGCGGCATAGGTATATCCTGCGGACCATCAATTTGCTCTTCATTAGAATTGATAACGGCAATGCGTGTGCCCCATTCCAGGTAAGCCACAAAAGCTGACCGAAATTCAGGGTCATCTGGCAGTTCAAGTTCATCTGCTGTTTGCAGTAATAACTCAACCCAGCGTTTGCGGTGCTGCTCGGTTAAATGTTTTGACAGGTGTTTTTGTATCATACCAAAGTGGCTGCCGCCTTCTTCGCTGTACATTTTCGGGCCGCCTAAAACTTCGGCTACAAAATGGGCAACATGCTGCCTGTGTTCGGGCGACATATGTTTGAAAACCGGCTCCAGTAACGGATCTGCTAAAACCTTATCATAGAAGTTATTGAAAAGCTTTTCAAAAGCGGGCATGCCGCCGGCCCATTCGTATAATGTAGGTATTGTTTGCGTGTTAGTATTTTCCATAGTTATGGTAAATCTAATACATAAAACGCTTTAAGTCAGCTTCTTTTTCGGAAAAATAAGCGAAGCCACTATACTGATAGCCAAAATCCCCAATATAACGTACAACGAGGTTGCGGTAGTTAATCCTATCTGCTCTGCATAATGTGAGGCCAGCATTTTTAGGCCGATAAAAGCCAGCAAAGCAGCCAAACCCACTTTGAGATAGTGGAACTTTTCAATGATGTTAACCAGCAAAAAGAACATGGAGCGCAGGCCCAATATGGCAAATATGTTAGAGAAGAAAACGATGTAAGGATCTTTGGTAATGGAAAATATGGCAGGGATTGAATCAACAGCGAAAATGAGATCAGTAGTTTCAATAATGAGCAGCACCAGGAACAGTGGTGTGATCATTTTTTTACCATCAATTTTGGTGAAAAATTTGTTGCCGACAAAATGCGGATGTACGGAAAAAAAGCGCGAGGCAAACTTTACCACAGGGTGATTTTCCGGATCTATCTTTTCTTCCTTGTTGCGGTTAATGAACATGGTGATACCGGTATATACCAAAAATGCGCCGAATACATACAGTATCCAGTGGAAGCGATCGATCAGCGCAGCACCTAAAAAGATGAACAGAAACCGCATTACAATAGCGCCAATAATACCCCAAAGCAAAACGGTATGGTAGTTTTTTGATGCAACACCAAAGGCGGTGAAAATGAGCACCATCACAAAGATGTTATCAACAGACAAGGCGTACTCTACCACATAACCGGTTAAAAACTCTAACCCAAGTGTTTTGCGGTATAGCTGCAAACTGGTTATGAGGTTGTGGTTATCAATAGCCAGCTTGTGGAAGTGTTTCTGATTGATCTCGTGCAGGCGGCGCAGGGTATGTACATCATGCAATTCATGCCCGAAGTTTAATATAAGCACATAAAAGCCCATGGCCAGCGCTACCCAAACCGCACTCATTATACCGGCCTGCTTCAGGCTTACGGGTTTGTTAGCTTTGCCGAACAGGCCAAGGTCAATAGCCATCATCAAGCCGATGAATATTACGAACCCGATAATGAAAAGAATTTCGTGCGACATGTTATTTGTTGCGCTCTGTTGTGAACCGTACTAATTGCTCAAGCCCCCTGCGGGCCTCACCATCCGGAAAGGTGTTCAATATGGCAAAGGCTTCGTCCTGATACTTTTTCATCTGCGTTGCTGCATATTGCAAACCACCCCGACGGTTAACAAAAGCCACTATTTCGACAATTTTTGCAGGCTCATCATTGTGATTCTTTACCAGGCTCATCATCTTCTTTTTTTCTGCTGCATCGCAATTGTTCAGCGCGTAAATAAGCGGAAGCGTAACCTTTTTCTCTTTGATATCAATTCCAACCGGTTTACCTACATCATCTGTGCCAAAATCAAACATATCATCCTTGATCTGGAAGGCTATGCCGGTTTTCTCGCCAAACAATCGCATCTTCTCAACGGTCTCGTCATCAGCACCGGCAGATGACGCACCAATGGCGCAGCAGGAAGCTAAAAGCGAGGCTGTTTTTTGACGTATCACGTCGTAGTAAACATCTTCGCTAATGTCCATGCGGCGCACCTTTTCTATCTGCAGCAATTCGCCCTCGCTCATTTGCCTTACCGCTTCAGATACGATCTTTAACAGGGCAAAGTCGTTATGCTCAACTGAAAGCAGCAAGCCTTTTGACAGCAGGAAATCGCCTACTAAAACGGCTATCTTATTTTTCCAAAGGGCATTGATAGAGAAAAAACCACGGCGTTGATAAGAGTTATCCACCACATCGTCATGCACAAGCGAAGCCGTATGCAGTAGCTCCACCAAAGCGGCGCCACGGTGGGTTGCATCGGTTATGCCACCGCAAACGCTGGCCGAGAAAAACACGAACATGGGACGTATTTGCTTGCCCTTGCGTTTAACAATGTAATGGGTGATACGATCCAACAGCGGAACCGAGCTTTGCATAGAGGCTTTGAACCTATCTTCAAAGGCATCAATATCAGCAGCAATGGGTTTCTTTATCTCGTTAATGCTCAGCATTATAAGCTATGTATGCCTTCAATTTATCGGCATTTTGTTACAGGTGACAAACATAAGCGAAAAAACGCTATTTGCGTTATGACTGCATTTGTTTTTATCGTCACAGCACATCAAAATAAAGTTTAATGGGTGGCTTGCATTATTTGTTGAGCAACTTCACAGGAGCCGCTAAAAAACAAGGCTACTTTACTGTAAAACGCACAGTATATGGTTGTAGAGCATAACCTGTTCGGGATTTGAACGATCTGTCAGTAATTACAAAATCATACGTCTGTCCCGGTTTCAAGGTTAATTTAAGCTTAAATGATTTACGATCATCTGTAAAGCCAACAACCCCGGAAATTGGGAAATGCTCTTTACCGCCTTCGCCCAAATTAATAGAATAGCCTTCACCCATAGGCTCAGAAAAGTTAATGATAAGCTCCGAGAGAGACGAAGAAACATCCTCTTGGTTATTAATATTTGGCATTAGGCTAATTACCCGGGGTTGCAGTTTTTCAAATTTGCTTAACAGCTCCTGCTTGTTAATTGGCCCGGCATAATATTTGGATTGCCTGAAAAAATCTACAACCTCCTGCTCGTTTGTGTAATCTAATTCTATTATCTTTTTTATCGCCTGTCTCTTGTCATTATGATGCAGATAATAGCTTTTGCATATAACATAACCCATAAAATAACCAAGGTCAGAATGAGGGTTGTTGGAGCCGTTATACAACCAGCTATCCGTTGCTGTGCTAAACATTTCCACAAGGAATTTATCTTTTAACTCTTGTTCATGGCTCCGGCCATAAACCATATATGCGTTATTATTTTTCTTTTGTGTAACAAGCTCTGCAATAAAGTCTGCCGATCCTTCCATTATAGTTTGCGCAAGCAAGAACTGCGCATTACCAGCTATTTGCTGGGTATGAACATATTCATGAACATTTAGCGCAACAAGGTTTGACGGCTGTTGATTCTTGAAAACATCCTTTAACCAATCGTTTAATTCAGCAGCGTCAGTATGTTCATCTGCCGCTGCGATTTCCGTACCAATGAGTACCATATCATCAGTAGTAGTACCCCCTGACCGTACCCCCCCTACAGTGAAGTACATCTTTGATGGACGGAGTTCGGGGTATAGCTTTCTAAAATTATCAATGCTTTTTGAAATAGCCGGAACTTGGTTTTTTATATTCAATGTGTTGTTCCTGATACTTTTCCAAAACCTGGGGTATTTATGAATAAGAGCCACCCACAATTTTGCATTGTAATTGCGGGCTTCCATAAAGGCTTTCAGGCCCGGTGTGCCTTGGTTCACGTAAATGCGTTGAATAAATTCTGCTTGCTTTACTGTGTCAGTTGTAGTCGCAACACTATCATAGGCTTGCCAAAATCGGTCAATATCATCGGTATAAACTATCTTCAAATTGCGTTGTTGCGCTTGAATTAGTAAAGGGAAACAAATTGCGATGACGAGCAGGTGAATATATTTCATGATATTGAGACGAATCTAATTCAACTATGTGACATTAAAATATGATTATTTAAGCAAAGTATTATATCATGGCTTTTTTTAACTTCGCCACTCCAAAAAAGAGTAATATGAGTCAGCTTCCCCCTTGCCCTGTTTGCAATTCTGAATACGCCTATGAAATGAATAATGTGCTGGTATGCCCTGAGTGCGGCAACGAGTGGGCGGCAGCAACTACTGAAGATGAAACAGCAGGCGCATTGGTTGTAAAAGATGCCAATGGTAACATACTTGCAGATGGCGATAGCGTAGTTACCATTAAAACGCTGCCCGTAAAAGGCTCATCGCAAAGTATAAAGGCTGGCACCAAGGTTAAGAACATCCGTTTGGTTGAAGGTGATCATAACATCGACTGCAAAATAGATGGCTTTGGCGCAATGGCGCTTAAATCAGAATTTGTAAAGAAAGCATAGGTAGGCATTAATCAGGGTTGCGGCCAACAAATGGGTTTTTACCTAATAAAAAGCCAATCGCCTTTTCAATATTTTTCTGGCGGGTCTCATCAGTTTTCACTGCTGATATGTAGCGGATTATTTCTTTCCTGTGGGATGGCGACAGCTGCTGAAACCTGTCCTCCGCTTGTTTATTTTGGGTAAGGGCCGCAATTAACTCCGAATGCGGCTGCAGGGTGCGGTCGCGCGGATCAAATTCGATTGTTACGTCAATACTTTCACCTATCCGCTTTGGTGAATCAGGCAACATGGTGGTATTGACATACAACCTCCACTCACCGCTGTATCGTACTAAAGTTTGCTCATATGGCACTCCGTTAACGGTACCACGTATGGGTATAAATCCTTTATCTTTCCCGGCATCCTTGAACAATTTCATTAGTATAGTCTCAGGCACAAAAACAAACGGATTAATGCCAATGATATTCAGGGTTGCCTTAAACTGATGTTCGCTCATAACTGTTTCTACTTAAATATAGCGCCTTTATCAAAGCCCGTCGCGACTAAATTTTTGTATCTTTTATATTACAAATTACGCTATTCTGTCGCCAAAACGCGCCATCTAACCAATATTAGGCCATTTAAAGGCTGCTTACACTTGTTAGCATAAACAACTTAATAATCCGGTTAATCTGCTTTAATCTAATTGCTCAAAAATTAAGTAATTTGGGCCAACCAATTGAGTACAGCAACCAATAATATTAAAATGAAGAAGCTACTTATCATTCCGTTAGTGTGTATATCCGTTTTCGGCTTTGCGCAAAGCAAGCCCGATATGAAACTGTGGTATAAAACACCGGCCGGAAAAACCTGGGAGAACGCTTTGCCTATAGGTAACGGCAGGCAAGGAGCCATGATCTACGGCAATCCAGAAAAAGAAACCATTCAGTTGAATGAACATACCGTGTGGAGCGGTGGCCCCAACCGTAATGATAACCCAATGGCCTTAGACTCGTTAGCGCTGATACGCAAACTGATCTTCGAGGGTAAAAGAAAAGATGCCGAGAGGGTAGCCGGGAAAGCCATCATCACCAAAAAATCGCACGGGCAAAAATTTGAACCGGTGGGCAGCTTGCAATTAGCTTTTGCCGGACACGATAAGTTTACCAATTACTATCGCGACCTGGATATTTCAAAGGCGGTAACTAAAACCTCATATACTGTTGACGACGTAACCTATACCCGCGAAGCTTTTGCTTCATTTCCTGACCGTGTGGTAGTTATGCGCCTAACAGCCAGCAAACCAGGAAAACTTTCATTCAACGCATCATTTACTACACCTCAAAAAAGAGCTACTATAAAAACCACGCCAGCCAAAGAGTTAACCATTTTTGGTGTAACGTCTGACCATGAAACGGTTAAAGGTATGGTGAACTACAAAGGCATTGTTAGAATGAAGTTGGAAGGTGGAGCACTGGCAGCAACTGATACATCATTGAATGTAAGCAATGCCAACGCGGTTACTATTTACATTTCAATAGCCACCAACTTTAATAACTACAATGATGTAAGCGGCGACCAAAACAAACGCGCGCTTGATTACTTAGATAAAGCTTACGCAAAAACCTACGCGGCAATGCTGCCTGCGCATATTGCTGCTTATCAAAAATATTTCAACCGTGTAAAACTTGACTTAGGCACAAACACCGCGGCATCTGCATTACCAACGGATGAAAGGTTGAAAAACTTTACTTCAACCAATGATCAATCTTTTGCCGCATTGTATTATCAGTTTGGGCGTTACCTGTTGATCTCATCATCACAACCGGGCGGACAAGCAGCTAACCTGCAAGGTATATGGAACGATAAGATCAATCCATCATGGGACAGCAAGTACACCGTTAACATTAATGCCGAAATGAATTACTGGCCCGCTGAAAAAACCAACCTGGCCGAAATGCATGAGCCGTTTATTCAGTTGGTGAAAGATATGTCAGTAGCCGGGCAACAAACCGCTAAAGACATGTATGGCGCACGCGGCTGGGTGGCTCACCACAATACTGATATTTGGCGCGCAACAGGCGCTATTGACGGCGCTACCTACGGTTTATGGAACGGCACCGGCGGCTGGACCAGTCAGCACCTTTGGGAGCATTATTTATACAGCGGCGATAAAGCTTATTTAGCTTCCATCTATCCGGTTATGAAGGGGGCGGCTACTTTTTATGTTGATTATTTAGTGGAACATCCGCAATACCACTGGCTGGTTGTTGCTCCTGATGAGTCTCCGGAGAACCCATCAAAGCAGCACCAAAACTCTGCTGTTGATGCCGGCGTAACCATGACCAACCAGATAGTTTTTGAACTGATGAGCTCCACCATAAAAGCTGCTGAGGTTTTGAAGAAAGACGCCAAATTCATTGACACTTTAAAGCAAATACGCAAACGTCTTGCACCTATGCATATTGGCCAGTATGGCCAGTTACAGGAGTGGTTAGATGATGTGGATGATCCGAAAGATAACCACCGTCACATATCGCATTTATATGGCTTGTTCCCATCTAATCAGATATCGCCATTACGCACACCACAATTGGCCAGTGCTGCTAAAACAACATTGATCCAACGCGGCGACGTTTCAACCGGATGGAGCATGGGCTGGAAAGTTAACTGGTGGGCACGTATGCTGGATGGCAACCACGCTTATAAATTAATTCAAAATCAGCTTACACCGGTAGGTTCGGGTGGCCGTGGTAGCGGAGGCACTTATAACAACCTGTTTGATGCTCACCCGCCATTCCAGATAGATGGTAACTTCGGTTGTACATCGGGCATCACCGAAATGCTGATGCAAAGCGAGAACGGCGAAGTGCATTTATTACCTGCGCTTCCGGATGTTTGGGAAAATGGCAGCGTAAGCGGACTGCGTGCTATGGGCGGCTTCCAGATAGTGAGTTTAGATTGGAAAGATGGTAAACTGGTTAAAGCGGTAGTTAAATCAACTTTAGGTGGAAATTTGAGGGTACGCACACCCAACGCTATTAAAGTGGCGGCAGGTGCGCCGTTGAAAAAGGCAACGGGTAAAAACACCAACACCTACTTCCAGTTGGAGGAAACCCCTGCAGCCATCATTTCAGAAAAAGCGACTATTACTCCACTTGATCTGAAACCAACTATGGCTTATGATCTGCCAACAGTAGCAGGCAAAACTTATACTTTGGTTGCGCAATAATTACTTAAACGCATACAACAAATAACAAGGCTGCAATGAATATTGCAGCCTTGTTTGTTATTCAGTATTGTTGATCAATGATAGCATTACCTCGTAGGATGACCTCTTGTCCCAACGGGCGATTAGCCAGGAGATGAAACTTAAGCTGAAAATGTCGCCGTTAGCAGGAATTTTCAACTGCTTTAAAACCGCTTGTTGAAAGGCTGGCTCCTGAATAATATGTGGCTTGATCAAATATTGCTCCACCTGTTTTAAAAACAGCAGCACCCTATCTTCTGATGTTTTTAGCAGATACTTTTTATACCGCCGCCTGAAACTATTGAGACGCGACATCGCCGGCTCAATATTGCCAAACTGCGCCTGAATCAAGATCTCCATCAGGTTTTTACGGATGGTCCATAACATGCCCATTTGTTTTTCGTACCAGGCATCTGTACGCGTTAATGATGATAGCAGCTTCAGGCAATCTTTGTTATTGCAAAGGGCTAAAAACATGGTTAAGCAAACCTGTATGTCTTCCACCTCTTCAGCTTTGTAGGTTTTCTTTGTACCGGATAGAGATTTACGGAGTATTGAAACAGCATCATCAGCCTTGCCTGTGTAGAATAGATTGAGCGCGGTAAGCAGCTGATGGCGCAGATAAAACGAATTATGATAACGGCTGTCTGCACCCATCAGAGTCGCCATTTCATTAAGATACGCCGCGCTGGCAGAAAATTGCCTGCACCTCAAATGGTAATTCGCCAGAAAATATAATATGCCTGTATGATAAAACAGATAAGGTTGTTTGTTATGCTTTTGATCTTTGATAAATAGAGCTGCCCGCTCAACATAGTTTTCAATCAACCTGTAATTTTGTTGTATAGCGGCATATTCATTGGCTATCAGCATAATCTGGTAAACAGATCTGTAGGTCATCAGCTCCTCTACCGCAATTTGGTATTTCCGAATAGTTGCTGTGATCAGGTCGGTTAAATTAACCACTTTTCCTTTCAGGTGTATCTCCTGTAATTGCTGTCGTAAAAACGCATAAGCCATGTTGAGCTTAGCCTCTCGCTGCATAGCCAACTGATTATCCGTAAAGCGTCGCGTCAAACTTTCAAAATCCTCGGCCCCTGATAAGTGCGCATATTGTATTTTAAGCAATAGTATTTCATTGACAAGGTTAAACTGTTCTTGATGTTTGGCTATGTTTTCAGCCTTATTTAGGCATTTGAAGGCAACTTTTACCACATCGTTCTCTAACAAAAATCTGCCCACTACTACCAACCGAAGCGCATCATAGGTTTCAAAATGGCTACTCTCAAAAGTACGTTGCGACAGGAAAAGCAGCAGGTTATCCTGCAACCGTTTACGCAAAGCATGATAGGCATCATCACTTTTTTGCGTTTTGTATAGTTTTTTTATGCCTTTTATATCGTCAGTTTCTATCAAATTAAGCAAGCGGATATTTTTAGTATCCGCACGTTTATTCTTCTTAACCAGAAACTGTTTAAAGGCAATTAAATCAGGTTTATCAAGCAGTGATATAAGTTCAGCAAGCGAATCCATGGCAGGTATAATTGACTATAAAAGTAAAAATATATCGTCAGTTATTTCTAAAAATTGAATTTTGAAGGCAAGTTTTACACCGCACATTTGCTTCCATATTAATCAATCAAACAAAACAACATGGAAACGCTACAACACAGAACAGAAGAAAATTCATTTACTAACAAACACGGTGATAACGCCAGGAACCCATTCAAACCCACACCTGCATTTATAGGCGCGTCGTGGTTTGCCTTACTAACCGGAACATTGGGTTATTGCATAGGCCTATGGAACGCCGATATGATGTTAAACGAGAAGGGATACTACTTTACCATTTTATTATTCGGCTTATTCGCGGTTATATCGGTACAAAAAACAGTGCGCGACAGAACCGAGGGCCTTGCCGTAACCGACCTATACTATGGCATTAGCTGGTTCTCTACCATAGCGGCACTGGCTTTATTAACAATTGGCTTGTGGAATGCGGATATGCTATTGAGCGAAAAAGGCTTCTACGCCATGGCATTTAGCTTAAGTATGTTTGCTGCCATAGCCGTACAAAAAAATACCCGCGACGCAAAAATGATTGAGGAGAAAGAACTGTAACGTAGCAGTTGCCACCCCGCAGCGCTTTGCCCAAGGCAAGCCTGCGGGGATTTTTTATTTAGTTGAATTACGCTGCCAGTGTTTCTGCTAACACTTGCTGCACGCTATTATAATTATCAAAGGGCTTGCGGATATATGCGTTGGCTTCGCAAAGTGTGGCTACATGCTGTAGTTTATCATCGCCGGATATCAATACCACAGGGATATTTTTGGTTTGAGGTTTTGATTTCAATATAATGCAGATGATGTGCCCGTTAACAACAGGAAGAATCTCGTCAATAATAAAGGCATCTGCATTTAAATTGAGTAAAGTTTCAACACTTTCTAGGTGTGTTAGTTTGGTAACCCGGTAACCATCGGCCTCAAGCAGCGTTGCTAAGAGTGATAGAAGTTCAGGATCATCTTCAATAATTACGATATGTTTCATGGTTGCAGATGCAACAATTTGAAATTGCTTTTGTTAGCACGTGCTAATAAAATAATTACTGCTTTAATAGCAATACTTCGTGACATTAGTTATCGCGACTAATTTAATATTTAACCTCTGGTGCAACAATTGCTGACAATGTGAAATATTAATGTGTAAAAACCGGCGAGTCGTTTGTCGACAAATTCAAGGTGTTAATCTACAAAGGCTAAAATCTTTACAAGGGTAACTATATTTGACGTTGATGAAAGCAACGTTGATCAGGCACCTCATTTTTTGGACCGCTAATATTTTGGTGATCACCATTATTTTTGGAGCTCAGATAGGTCACTACATCATTGCCCTGCCGGCGGTATTAATGGTTATGCCGGTACATGCCTTGTACTTTTACACGTTAACGTATTACATCATTCCCCGGTATTTTTTCGGTAAACGGTACTTGTTGCTTTGTTTAAGCAGCGTAATTTGCATAGTGGTTGCCGGCTTGTTGTTCCGGTCAGTAGATATACTTGCGGTGGATCCTTATTTTTTCGATTTGAGTAAAAATCCCGATAATCACTTTAAATGGCACATACCTGAAGGAACATTTTTCGAAAAACTGTTAGAACCGGCTTCTTTAGCGAGTGCATTCATTGGCAGTAATTCGGTAGTGTGGATAGGCGTTTCCGTCAAAGCGGTAAAAATGTGGTATGATAAAAGAGAAGCCGCTACGCAGGCAGAACTTAGTTTTTTAAAAAGCCAGATACATCCGCATTTTCTCTTCAATACATTGAATAATCTATATGTTCTGGCATTAGATAGATCCGCCAAAACACCCGGGGTTATTATGGGGCTATCGGGCATACTCCGATATATGCTGTATGAATGCCATGCAGACCTTGTTTTGCTGAAGGATGATGTAGAGATACTTCATAACTACATATCCCTTGAAAAGATCAGGTATGAAGACCGGCTGGATCTGAATGTTCACATCAACGAGAGCATAAGCACACAAAAAATTGCACCCCTACTTTTGCTGCCTCTTGTAGAGAACGCGTTTAAACACGGGGTAAGCAACACCGAAGATGAACCCTGGATCACGATAGAACTTAAGGTAAAAGACCAACACCTTACCTTCAAAGTTTCCAACAGTAAGTCCCAAAAGATAACTACATCTCACCAAGTACATTTTGACAAGATCGGCTTGCAAAATGTACGTAAACGACTGGAAATGCTTTATCCGGGCCGCCATCGTTTAGCCGTGCACGAGGAAGACGATGTGTTTATTGCTACATTACATTTGGAACTGGGAAAAGATGCCTGATATGAAAGAGTTAAAGGTGCGGACATTAATTGTTGACGACGAGCCACATGCGGTAGCGCTCATAAAAAAATACGCCGCAGAATTTGCTGAACTGGAGATAGTTTCTACTTGTCACAGTGCCTTGCAGGCGCTTCACTTTTTGCAGGATGAATCGATTGACCTTGTTTTTTTGGATATCAAAATGCCCGGCATCAGCGGCATTGACCTGATTAAGAGTTTACCGCTCCCGCCTAAAGTTATTTTTACAACAGCTTACCAGGAATATGCGGTGGAAGGGTTTGACTTGAACGCTGTTGATTATTTGCTTAAGCCCATTTCATTCGAGCGCTTTTTTAAAGCAGCAGGAAAAGTGATCTGCCTGTTCAAGGGGCAAATGGCAATCTCTCCGGCTATTGCTGAATTGCCTGCTACCACCACAATGCCGCACTACCTTCATCTCCGTATTGACCGGAAAATTATGAAGATAAATACAAAAGACATTTGCTGGATTGAGAGTGATAAAGACTATGTTAAAGTTGTGTTGAAGGACCGGACGTTAACAGCCAAGCAAAAGATCAGTGTGATAGAACAGCTGTTGCCAATTGACGCGTTTATGCGCATTCACCGCTCTTTCATTGTACCGGTTGATCGCGTAGAGGCTTATCATGCTAACTCTGTACAGGTTGCCGGAAAGACCTTTACCATTGGCCGTCAATATAAGTCTGCCTGTCAAACCCGTTTGCAGTCCTAACCTTACGTTCATCGCCCCTGGGTAAGTTTCTATCGACAGTTCCCGTCATCGGTCGACCGAATTTGTTTCCGTAAGAGGTGTTTTTGAAACTTTACCGCAACAAAACACCAATATATCACTATGGAACAAGACGTACTTATAACCCCGGCCTCTTCGGCTTACCGCGCCTATCAGGGCGGTTTTTTCACTACACTAATTGCACCTGATCAATCAGTAGGCGCGCTTGCGTTAATGGATATGGTATTGCCACGCGGTGCCGAACCGCCGCTGCATGTGCACGAGTTTGAAGACGAAGCATTTTACCTGCTTGAGGGGCATATGCGTTTTCAGGTTGGCGATGACGTCACAGAGCTCAAAGCAGGCCAAGCAATTTACGCTCCCCGTAAAATACCACACTTATTCAGCATTTTGAGCGAGCAGGCACACTTTATTACCCTGATCACACCCGGCAAATTCTGGAACTACTTCATGGAATTTAGTACGGCTGCCTCCGAACAACCGCCGGTAACGCCGCCGCAGGGCCCACCTCCTGCAGAACTTTTAAGCCTTCTAACGAGCAGACTGGAAACCGCTTACGGCATTACCCTTTATAGTAAATAACGACAACATGAATCTGCACTATAAAAAATTTTATCTGCTGCTGCTTATTACAGCATTATTTACCGCATGCAAAAAACAGTCGGCAACGCCCGGCCCAAAACCTAATGACGAGGTAGTATACCGCGGCTTTGAGAAGGTTGAACACGGATTGCCGGTGGGAGAAAAAACGCAGGCTACCATTGGGCCTACAGGGGGAACTTTGAGTACTCCTAACAATACGCTTCAATTAACTATTCCGGCTGGGGCTATAGACGATAACATAGCATTCAGCGTGCAGGAGGTTAAGAACACCATGGCCGCGGGCGGTATAGGCAAATCATACCGGCTGCTACCTGAAGATGTACAATTTAAAAAAGATGTAGAGATCAGCATGAACATATCCGACACAACCGGCCTGGTGCTCGCCACCGACTGGATGTATCTGGCATATCAGGATAAGCATGGGTATTGGCACTGTGCTAAAAACTCCGTTTTCGACCCTGCAACCTATACCATGAAAGCAAAAACGCGACACTTCAGTGACTGGTCGCTGATGCAGACTTTCAAGATCAAGAATACCGGTAAAGACGAATTGGATAAAGGAGAATCAGCAGCATTGCAACTTGAAGTGGTACAACCCGCCAGTAACCCTGACGAACCCACGATTGACGACTTGCTGGGGCCTTCCATCACCCTTGACGAATCAAATATTGCGGGCTGGCACCTGTTGTTTGATGGCCCGGCTGCACGGATAGGCACCTTGTCGGCAAGCGGGATGAAGGCTACATTTAAAGCCCCAACCGCTGATGACAGGCTCACGCAGGGCGGCGTTTATGTTGATCTGAAAAACCTGTCAATTTTCAAAGATCCAAATCGCCCCACCCGCGGACAATCGCTTCGCGTGAGCTATAATGTCTTTGTAGAACTCGAGCAATATGCAAAGCTGACGTTAGATAATACCGGTGGCATAACACGGTCTGTTAAGGATATTAGCGTACAAGTTGCGGCCGACGGTAAATCTAAATTAGACTTTAACATGAACGGCAACTTACTTAACATTGAGCTTCCGAACATGAATATGGGGCTAAAACCATATGGTGATAAGCAGGCTTTTGTAACATTCCTTGTTTACTGGGGCTCGTATTATGAAAAATATACATCGTATTATGCGCCTTGCGGCCAAAGCGGCTATAGCCATGTAGCGGGTGGTGTTGAATTGAAGCCAGACCGTGATGGCATGATCAAAGGAACATTCAGCGGCTACCTGCGGCACTGGATAAACGGCGAGTGTGCAACTGTACCCATACCGGTTAAAGCAACCTTCCGTGTAAAAAAGCCTTAATATAGCTTGTCCAATCTTAATAAAAAGCCGTTTCATGAGTTGAGCATGAAACGGCTTTTTATTGTAAGGTTTTGTTATTTGTCATCCGCCTGACTCCATATTGCTAACACTTTTCAATGCTGATTTTTTTACAATTAAATAAGCCGCCAATAAATTGGGAATCCATGATAACCAGGCTACAATAATATATGATATGCTATAATCACCTATGGTAATAATTAACACAGGCAGCCATATTCTGAGTGTTACAGCAGCAAAACAGGCAGCATAGCTATAGATCATCATATTTCGATGCCTTATAAACTGCCTGTTTCTGACTGTTAAATAAGCCATAAACGTTGTATAAAACCATATTACAGCCAGGCAACTAAAGCCAAGTGATGCCCAAAATCCCTGATCTGCAAATAGCGCAATATAAAAGCCTGAAAAAGAACTGAGTAATACGGAGATAACATATATTTTGCCAATGAATTGATGAATACGAGGTTTGCTGAGCC